>NZ_CP142394.1:3255029-3603794 GCF_035930445.1 Sphingopyxis chilensis
TGCTGCTCAGCGGTATCGGCTGGGGGTTGACCGAGGCCGCGATCAATCCGTTGACCGCGCAGCTCTATCCCGACGATACGACCCACCGGCTCAACGTGCTGCATGCCTGGTTTCCCGGTGGTATCATCGTCGGCGGCCTCGCCGGCTTCTTCCTGTCGGCGGCGCTGCCGTGGCAGGGGATCATGGCGCTGGTGATGATCCCCGCCGCCGTGACCGTGATCATCGCCGCGACGACGACCTTCCCGCCGCCGCTGCGTGAGCAAAGCGGCGTCAGCTTCGGCGAGATGATGGGCGAGGTGTTTCGCCGCCCGAGCTTCTTTATCTGGTTCGGCGCAATGTTCCTGACCGCGGCATCCGAGCTGGCGCCGGGGCAGTGGATCGACGTCGCCCTGTCGAACCGCGTCGGCATGCGCGGCATCCTCCTGCTCGTCTATGTCAACGCGCTGATGTTCGTCTTCCGCCATTTCGCGGGGCGCCTCGCCAATAAAATCTCGAATCCGGGGCTGCTCTGGGTGTCGAGCCTGCTCGCGGCGATCGGCCTGTTCATGCTGAGCCAGGCGCAGTCACCGGTCGCGGCAATCCTCGCCTCGACCGTCTGGGGCCTCGGCGTCTGCGTGATGTGGCCGACGATGCTCGCCTCGGTCGCCGAACGCTATCCGCGCGGCGGTTCGTGGGCGATGGGGCTCGTCGGATCGGCGGGCGCGCTCGCCAGCTTCTTCGTGCTGCCGCAACTCGGCGCGATGTTCGACCGGGCGAAGGTCGAGTTCGCCGGAGGTCCCGAGGCCTTCGCGCGGTTGACCGGTGCCGCCAAGCTGGCGGTCGAGGACGCGGCGGCGTCGCTGTCCTTCCAGCGGCTCGCGATCCTTCCGCTCATCCTCCTCGCCGTGTTCGGCTTCATCTGGCTGCGCGAACGCGGCAAGTCGCGCGCGGCGCTCGCGGGCGAGGCGGCATGAACCTGTCGCGCCGGACCGTGCTCGCGGGCGCGGCCGTCGCGGCGGTCGGCGCCGCGACGGCCGGCGCCGCGACGGCCGCGAACGGCGCGACGTCATCCGGTGCGTCCCGATTTTCGCTGAAATACGCCCCGCACGAAGGCAGCTTCAAGAGCAGGGGCAACCGCCTCGAACAGATCGCTTTTGCTGCCGATCAGGGCTTCACCGCGTGGGAAGATAATGAAGCCGCCACGCGTTCCATCGCCGACCAGAGTGCGATGGCGCGCGCGCTCGATCAGCGTGGCATGACGATGGGCGTGTTCGTCGCCAGCATGCCGCGTTGGGGCGATTTCCGACCGCTATTGGGCGGCAACGACGATGGCGACCGCACACGCTTCCTCGCCGATATCCGGGCTTCGGTCGATGTCGCAAAGCGGCTGAATGCCCGGCATATGACGATCGTCACCGGCTTCATGGACCGCAAGCTGCCGGTCGACATCCAGACCGCGCGCGTGATCGACGTGCTGCGCCGCGCGGCCGAAATCTATGAACCGCATGGCCTTGTCATGGTGATGGAGCCGCTCAATACGCTGGTGAATCATCCCGGCGTCTTTATGTCGACGGTGCCGCAGGGCTATGCCGTCGCACGCGCCGTCGACAGCCCGGCGATCAAGATACTCGCGGACCTCTATCACGAGCAGATCCAGGCCGGGAATCTGATCAACACGCTCGACACCTGCTGGGACGAGATCGGCTATATCCAGTTTGGGGACAATCCGGGGCGCAACGAGCCCGGAAGCGGCGAGATCAATTATCGCAATATCGTCCGCTGGCTCCGCGCGAAGAATTTCGCGGGCGTGATCGGCATGGAACATGGCAATTCGGTCGAAGGTCGCGCGGGCGAAGAGCGGCTGATCGCCGCCTATCGCGCGATCGACGCGGCATGAGGGAGAAGCAAGTGAAGCGTTTCGCATGGGGCGCGGCCATCGCGGCCGCCGTGGCGGCGGGCAATCCCGCCACCGCGCAGGAGAAGCCGGGGTTCAAGGACACGCCGATGCTGCCCGGCGGGGAATGGCGCGTGCACGATTCCGACCGTCCGCATCCGACGGTGGTGACGCCGGGCGATGTTCCGGGCGCCCCGCCCTCGGACGCCATCATATTGTTCGACGGCCAATCGCTCGATGCGTGGCAGGCGCAGGCGACGCCGTGGATCGTCAGGAACGGCGCGGCGACGTCGGTGCCGCGCGCCGACGGCGGCGGCGAGAATGCGCTGGTCAGCAAGCAAAGCTTTGGCGACGTCCAGCTCCACCTCGAATTCGCCTCACCCAATCCGCCCGCCAAGACATCGCAGGATCGCGGCAACAGCGGCATCTGGTTCATGCAGCGCTACGAACTCCAGATCCTCGACGGATACCAGAACCCGACCTACGCCGACGGCACCGTCGGCGCGATCTATGCGTGGAAGCCGCCACTGGTGAACCCCTCGCGGCCGCCGGGTGAGTGGCAGAGCTATGACATCGTCTTCGAGCGCCCGCGCTTCGGGCCCGACGGCAAATTGCTGCGCCCGGCCTATGTCACCGCCTTCCTCAACGGCGTGCTCGTGCAGAACCGCCAGCCGTGGCTCGGCAGCACGGTCTGGCGCAAGGTTGCCGAATATGAGGCGCACGGCAACGCCGCGCCGATCCAGCTCCAGGACCATCATTCCCCGGTCTCTTTCCGCAACATCTGGGTGCGCCCGCTTCCCGAAGCCGCGGCGAGCTATGACTTCGAAGGCGAGGTGAAATGATCATCGATCGCAGAGACGCGCTCGCCGGCATGGCCGCGATGTTCGGCGCCAGCCTGTTCGCACCGATCGCGCGCGCGGCCGCCGTGCAGGTGACGCCGATCAGTAGCGGTCCGCCCTCGTCGCCCGTGTTCAGCGCACAGCAGCGCGCACTGATGACCGCGCTCAGCGAGCGGGTGATGCCGACCACCGACACGCCCGGCGCGATCGCGGCCGGCGTTCCCGAATTTATCGAAAAGCTGCTCGCCGACTGGGCCAGCCCCGACGAGCGCAAACCGATCCTCGCCGGGCTCGACGCGATCGAGGTGCAGAGCCGCACCGAATACAAGGTCGCGGCCGACAAGGCGATGCCGGCGCAGCAGGACGCGCTGCTTACGCTGGCGATGGAAGACAAGATCGCCGGCGGCGCCGACTTTTTCGACAAGTTCCGCCAGCTCGTGCTCACCGGCTATTTCACGTCGGAGGTCGGCATCACGCAGGAGCGTGAATATCTGCCCGTCCCCGGGCGCTACGACGGTGCCTATCCCTATTCCGAGATCAAGAAGGTGTTTTCGTCATGATGATCGGCAGGCGGCAATGGATGGCGGGCGGCGCGGCCTTGGCAACGACGTTCGCAGCGGGACCGCTGATGGCGAAGGGCCTCAAGGCAAAACCCATCGGCATCCAGCTCTATACGGTGCGCGAACTCTTCGCGAACGACCCGATGGGGACGCTCGAGAAAGTGGCGGCTATCGGTTATCGCGAGGTGGAATATGGCGGCGGCGGTTACGACAAGATGGACCATGCCGCGCTCCGCAAGACGATGGACCGGCTGGGGCTGACCTCGCCCTCGATCCATGTCGGGTATGAAACGCTCGCGAGCGATTTCGACGGCGCGGTCGCGATGACCAAGGCGTTGGGCGCCGACACGCTGATCGTCCCTTATATGGCCGACACGCACCGCAATGCAGAGGGCTGGAAGGCCGCCGTCGCCGATTTCAACCGCTATGCCGAGCGGCTCAAGAAGGTCGGACTGGGCTTCGCCTATCACAATCATGATTTCGAGTTCACCGTGAAGCCGGACGGCGTCAGCCTGTTCGACACGCTGATCGCCGATGCCGACCCGACGCTCGTCGGGCTCGAGCTCGACCTGTTCTGGGCCATCGCCGCGGGCGAGGATCCGAAGGCGATCATCCGGCGTCTGCCCGGCCGCATCTACGCCTATCACGTCAAGGATCGCACCATCGACGGCAAGATGACCAGCGTGGGCAAGGGCGTGATCGATTTCGCCGACATCTTCACGCTCAATGCCGTCGCCGGCGTCCGGCATTTCTATGTCGAGAATGATCAGTCGCCGGCGCCCTATCTGCCCGACATCCGGACCAGCTTCACCACGCTCAGCCGCCTCCGCGCATAACCGATATTCGAGGATAAGATATGACCGACCAGTTCGATGCAATCGTCATCGGTTCCGGAGTGAGCGGCGGATGGGCCGCGAAGGAATTGACCGAGAAGGGCCTGAAGGTGCTGATGCTCGACCGCGGGGTGATGGTCGAGCATGGCGATTATGATTATGACGGCAAGCCGGCCTATGAGGTCCCGGCGCGCGACATGATGCCCAAGGCGCTGATGGACAGCGACTATTTTATCGCCAAGCATGGCTATGTCTCTCCGTCGAACCGGAAATTCTACAACAACGACCGGGTCAATCCCTATGCCTATGGCGAGGGCGAGAAATTCTACTGGATCCGGCCCGGCGCGGTCGGCGGCAAGTCGCTGATCTGGGGGCGCTGGAGCTTCCGCTGGAGCCCTGAGGATTTCGAGGCGAACAAGCGCGAGGATGTCGGGATCGACTGGCCGATCCGCTATGACGACCTCGCGCCCTGGTACGATTATGTCGAAAATTATATCGGCGTGTCGGGATCGCGCGAAAATCTGCCGCAGCTACCCGACAGCGCCTTTCAACCGCCGATCCAGATGAACGTCGCCGAAAAATGGGTGAAGGAACGGCTCGAGGCGACGTCGCCGGGGCGCAAGCTGATCAACACCCGCCTGTCGAACATGACCGAGGACAAGGAGGACCAGGGGCGCAGCAAATGCCAGTTCCGCAACCAGTGCGGGCGCGGCTGCTCCTTCGGCGCCTATTTCTCGACGCAGGCGGTCACCCTGCCCGCAGCGCGCGCGACCGGGCGGCTGACGCTGCGCTCCGACGCCGTCGTCTCCAACCTCGAATATGATCCGAAGACGAAGAAAGTCACCGGGGTGCGCGTGGTCGATGCGAAGACCAGGCAGGCGGAAGTGATACCGGCGCGCCTCGTCTTCCTCTGCGCCTCGGCGATGGCTTCGACCCAGATCTTGATGAACTCGCGCATTCCGGGAACGGCCAAGAGCCATTTCGACGCGAGCGGGACTTTGGGCCGCTATGTGATGGACCATATCTTTCGCGTCGGCATCTCGGGCGACATTCCGGGCATGACCGATTATATCGAATATGGCCGCCGCCCCGGCGGCGTCTATGTCCCGCGCTTCCGCAACGTCGGCGGCGAGGAAGGGATCGGCTTCAAGCGCGGCTATGGCTATCAGGGCAGCGCGCGGCGCGATCCGTTGCCGCCCAAGGGCTTCGGCGCGTCGATGAAGCACGGCATGCGCGGTTATGGCCCCTGGAAATTCGGCATGGGCGCGTTCGGCGAATGCCTGCCCTACGAGGATAATCGCGTCAGCCTGCACGCCGACAAGGTCGATCGCTTCGGCATCCCGCTGATGCGCTTCGACGTCACCTTCCGCGAGAATGAGATCCGCATGATGGACGACGCGCGCAGCGAAGGCGAGGCTATGCTGCGCCGGGCCGGCCTCACCAACGTCACCAGCGGACGCAGCGAGCATGTGCCCGGCGACGCCATCCATGAAATGGGCGGCGCGCGCATGGCGGCCGACCCGCGCCGGTCGGTCCTCAACAAATGGGGCCAGGCGCATGATGCCGCCAATCTGTTCGTCACCGACGGCGCGCAGATGGCCTCGATCTCGTGCGTAAACCCGTCGCTCACCTTCATGGCGCTGACCGCGCGCGCCGCCGATTACGCCGTGAAGCAGTTCGAGGCGGGCGCGATCTAGCAATCCTTCCTGTCCCGATCATCATCCCGGCGCAGGCCGCGATGACAATTCAGGAAAGAAGGATCAGCCCTTAAAGCGCGCCTTCGAGCCAGCCCTTGAGTGCGCTCTTCGGCGCCGCGCCGACCTTGGTGTCGGCGATCTCGCCGTTTTTGAACAGGATCATCGTCGGGATACCGCGCACGCCATATTTGCTCGGCGCGTCGGGATGGTCGTCGATGTTGAGCTTGGCGATCACCACCTTGCCGGCCAGTTCGTCCGAAATTTCCTCGAGTGCCGGGCCGATCATCTTGCACGGGCCACACCATTCGGCCCAGAAATCAACGAGCACGGGGGTGTCGCTGTCGATGACGTCGGCCTGAAAGCTCGCGTCGGTAATCGCTTTGGTACCCATAGTCAGAACTCCTGAAACTCTGTTGTCCTCAAGCTAAGGCGTCGGCGCGTCGGGCTCAAGGGCTGAACCCGGCAAATTCGCCTTGGTTGCGCGCAAGCCCGGCTTGTGCGCGTCGAGCAAGGCGTCGGAAAGGCGGATCAGCTGCGGCGCCGCGGTATAAAGCAAGGCCGCCTCGATGCGGCGCCGCGGAAATATCGCCGCCAGCGCATCGCGATAGGCGGCCATCTGCCGCAGATAGGCAGGCGCGACGTCGGCAGCGCTGGCCGGCACATGGCGCCCGGTCTTGTAATCGACCACCGTCACCGCGTCATCGGTGACGAGCAGCCTATCGACGATCCCCGCGACGACGACGCCATCGACGACGGCCGATAGCGGCACTTCGGCAAGGCTCCCCGGTCCGAACAGCGCCGCGTGCGCCGGATCGTCGAGCACCGCAAGCACCTCGTCGACCGCCGCCGCGCGCGCGGCATCGTCGAGCGGCGCCGCCTGCCCTTTCAGCCAACGCCCGGCCGCGATACGCCGCCGCGCGGACGCCACCGGCGGCAGCCGTTCGAACAGCGCATGGAGTAACAGCCCGCGCTCGACCGCCGCCGCGCGATCGCCCCCCTGCGGCGGAGAGGCGACATCGTCTTCGCCCAGCGCCGACGGCGCGAGCGGGCGCGGCGGGCGCGCTTCCTCGGGGGCGGGTTTCGTCGCCCAGTGCGGCACCGCGACCGGTGCCGGTGCCTGCCGTGCCTTGTCCTTCGGCAGACGCGCCCATTTCTTCGGCTGCACCGCGTGGACGCGCTTGCGGCCCCAGCGCGGCCCCGCATCCTGCCAGTCGGCGCCCATATCGGCCATCACCGCTTCGACCGCGCTGTGCCAATTATGCTCGGGCAGGCTGCGATCGGCGGTCTTGGTGATGCCGGTCACGACCAGCAATTCCTCGGCGCGCGTCATCGCGACATAGAGTAGTCGCCAATGCTCCTGCCGCTCGGCCGCGTCCTTGTCGTCATAGGCCTTGGCGATAGCGCCGTGGCGTTCCTCCTTGCCGAGCGCGAACACCGGCAATTTCTCCCACTCCCCCATCGACAGGTCGAAGCTCAGCCGCCGTGGCCGCGGATCGTCGGTGGCGTCGGCGAGGATGACGATCGGCGCCTGCAGCCCCTTCGACCCGTGCACCGTCATCACCCGCACGACATCGCTGCGCGCCTCGCTCTGGCGCTTGATATCGGCCGTGCTGGCGGCGATGTGCGCCAGGAAGCCGAGCAGCGAGGGCGCCTCCTGCCGTTCGAAGGCGAGCGCCTGTCCGAGCAGTTCATCGATCGGATCGCGTGCCTCGCGCCCCAGCCGGCGATAGAGCTTGCGGCGCCCGTCGAGCGGCCCCGACAGCAAGGCGTCGAGGAAGCGAAAGGGCGTAGTGAAGTCGGCCATCCCGAGCCATCCGCGCAGCGCTGCCATCGTTTCGGGCGGGGCTTCGCCTTCGCGGGCGCGCAATTCTTCCCACAGGGCGCGGCCCTTCCGGCGATGGGCGAAACGGAACAGATCGTCCTGCGTCCAGCCGAGCAGCGGCGAGACGAGCAAGTTCGCAAGGTTAAGGTCGTCGAGCGGCTGGACTGCAAAGCGCATCGCCGCGAGCAGGTCCTGCACCGCGAGCGATTGGGTCAGCGAAAAGCGGTCGACCCCCGCGACCGGCACGTGCCGCGATTGCAGCCGCGCGACGATCCGTGCCGCAAGATCACGGCGGCGGCGGACGAGGATCAATATATCGCCCGGCGCGACGCTCCGGCCGTCCTTGCCATGCTCGATCCAGTCCTGGACCTCGTCGGCGATCGCGCGCGACAGGCGCAGGCTGGCGGGATCGCTCGCCGCCACCAAAGAGTCGCCGGGTCCTGCGCCGTCTTCGCCTTCGTCGCCATCGCCGTCACTCTCGCCATCGCCCGCACCGGCATCGATCGCCTTGCCGACCGGCAATGGCTCCCACAATTCGACGCGGCCCGCGCGATCCTGGTTGAAGTCGGCGGGAATGTGCGGGGGTTCGTCGCTCGCCAGCCCCATCAATTCGGGCGCACCCGCCGCGATCCAGGCATCGACGACGTCGAGGACCGCGGGGCTCGATCGGTAATTGGTGTCGAGGTCGACATCCTCGAACGGCCTGCCGCCCGCGATGGCCCGCTCGCCAAAGCGGAACCGCGCCGCCTCGAACGCCGCGGGTTCGGTGCCCTGAAAGCCGAAGATCGCCTGCTTGCGGTCGCCGACGGAAAACATCGTACGCACCCGATCGTCCTTGGCGCCGAGCCCCGCGAAAAATTCCGCCGCCAGCGACAGGATGATCGCCCACTGCCGGGCATTGGTGTCCTGCGCCTCGTCGACCAATATATGGTCGGTGCGCTGGTCGAGCTTGAAGCGCACCCACTCGCCGAAATCGCCGATGGCGAGCAGGTGGCCGGCGATGCTGATCAGATCGTCGAAATCGGCATAGCCTTTCTCGCGCTTGGCGAGCGCATAGGCTTCGGCGAAGCGGCTGCCCAGATCCCAAGCCGCCGCCAGATCGTCGGCAACCTGCATCGCGGTGGCGGTCGCCAGCAACTCGTCCGTCGCGGCAACGATGCGTTCGGCGGCGCTCAGGCAACCGCGCATGCCGCCCTTGTCCTTCACATAATCGGCGCGCATGTCGCCGGTCCCGGTCAGGAAGCAGCCGCGCAAAGCGGCCAGCATCGCGGCGCGGCCGCCCGCATCGGCGCGCGACCAGTCGTCCATGATCGCCGCGCGCGCCTCGCCCGTTTTCGTCCCCCAATCGCGCCCGCTGAGGGCGACCGCGGCAATGTCACCATCGGCGATCGCGCCGCCCGCCAGCGCCGCCGCCTGCCATTTCACCGGATCGCCATGCGGCAGGCCAAGCTCGGTCCGCAAATCATGCGCCTTGGGCGCCAGGCGCGGGCTATTCGCCGCGGTGAAACAGCTCGCGCAGCGGGCGAGGAAGGCGATAGCGGCATCCTGACCCAGCCGCCGCGACAGCATCGCGGCGATGCCGCGCATCAGATCGCCGTCGGCGCCCGGCTGCGCCAGCAACTTGCCCAGAACTTCGCGCTGCAACGCCCCCGCCTCGCCATCCTCGAGCGCGCGAAACCCCGGCAGTATCCGGGCCTCGAGCGGGAAACTCGCGAGCAGGGTCTGGCAAAAGCTGTGGATCGTCTGGACGCGAACGGCGCCCCCGGGGCTGTCGATCACCGTCGCGAACAGGGATCGCGCGCGCTGCATCAGCGCCGGGACGCCGCGATCATAGCCGATCAGGTCGAGGTCGAGCCCCAATGCCTGAAGCTCGGCGCGCAGGTCGCCATCGTCCATCCGCACCCACATCGCCAGCCGCTCGTGAATGCGGTGCGCCATTTCGGCAGCGCCCGCCTTGGTAAAGGTGATGCACAGGATCGCCTCGGGCGACACGCCCTCCAGCATCAGGCGCAGCACGCGGGCCGACAGCACCTGCGTCTTGCCCGTTCCCGCCGACGCGCCCAGCCAGACATGGTCGCCCGGCCGCGCCGCCGCGCGCTGTCCCGGATCGAGCATTTTCAATAGCTTGTCGGGGTCGATCATATCGGCCGCTCCTCGTCCGCGCGATCGTCGGCGTCACCGCGCCCGAACCATTCGTCGCGGCGCATCAACTGGTCGAAATCGGCATAACGCTTGGCGCTGTCCCCGGGTGCGAAAGACCCGTCACCTAGCAAATAAGCGGCGGTGAGTTCGGCGAAGGCGTCATAGGCGCGGGCGACTGCATCCTCGGCTGTTTTGAGTTTGCGACGCCCCCCGTGCGTTGGCGCAACACTGCCGTTGGTGCCCTTGGCGCGGTCCGCCTTAAGGCTCCAATATTCGAGGGAATTGATCGACCCCGCAGAAACGCCCTCGACCTCCCCCATTTCGGCGAGCAAGCCGAGCAGGCCAAGCTGGTTATCGAGCCCGTCGAACGCTGCGCTGCCGCTCGGAGCCGCCCCGGTCTTGTAATCGACGACCGCGAGGCTGCCGTCCTTCAATCTATCAATGCGGTCCGCCTTTCCGGTCAGGCGGATACCCTCCATCTCGTGCACCCCGGTCGCCTCGGTAGCAATCGGCTCACGCCCCTCCACCCTCTCTGCCCAGACGCGCTCCGCCGCCCAGCGCAGCGACGGCTCGATCCTCGGCAACCAAAAAGCACGCGCAAGCGAATCGAGCGCCGGGTCGGATCGCAGCGCCGCCAGCTCGGCGTCGAACGCGGCTTCGGTCAGCCCCGCCGTCTGCCAGTCCTGTAGGAATTTATGGACGCGGATACCGAACCATTTCGCATCGGGACCGCTGCTCAAGGGGTCAAGTTCACTCAGCCGCAAAATCTTGGCCGCATAAAAGGCAAAGGGATCGCGCGCGAGCTGATCGACCCCGGTGACGCTGATCCGGGTCGGCCGCGCGGCGAGCGGCGGCGCCGGGCGCGGCCTGTCGGCCGGTTCGCTTGCGCCCGGCGGCACGTCGAGCGCGGCTGCGAGCGCGGTGACGCTCGCGCCGTCCAGCCGTGCCTCGGGCAATTCCCCCGCGAGCGCGGCGAGCCGCAGCCAGAAGCGCGACGCCACCGCCGGGTCGCCGCCGCTGCGCATTGCGCGCGTCACCACCACTTCGCGCGCCGCGAAGGCGCCCGCGAAATCATGCGCCGCCGCGCCCTGCTGGCGCTCGGGCGCCGCCAGCCCGAGCATCCGGCGGATGCCGGGCGCGAGCCATGGATCGGGGCTTTGCTGCTGCGGCCAGCGCCCTTCGTCGAGCCCGCCGAGGATCATCACATCGGCGCGCTGCAACCGCGCTTCGAGCAGGCCCCAGATGAACAGGCGGGGGTGGCCGCCATAGGGTGGCCGGACACTCTCGCCCGACAGCAGGTCGGCGAGCATCGCGGGGAAGTCGGCAGGCGCGACGAGCGCCGGGCCGGCGCCCCTCGCCAGCGTCCAGCGGTCGAACAATTCGGACAGCGCGCGCCCGGCATGCCCGGTCCACACGGCGTCACCGGTCAACCAGCCAAGCGCCGCCTGCAACGCATCGAGCAGCACCGTGGGCGGTGCGGGAACGCCGGCTGTGAAGGGCGCGAGCGCCGCGCTGAGTCCCGTCGCAACATCCGCCCACCAATCGGCGATGGCTTGCGCCTCAGCATAGCCGCGCGCTTTGGGATCGGCGGCACGCTCGGCAATCCGCGCCGTCACGCCGCCCCAGCCCGGAACCAGACCGGGCCCGCGCAGCACGAGGTCGAGCCGCCGCACCTGGTCGAGCCAACCGAGCCGCGCTTCGCCCGCGCGCACCAGCGGATGCCCGAGAAGCGCGATCAATCGCACCGGATCGAACGCCGCCGCGAATTCCGTCAGCGCGAGCAGCAGCGCACCCGGCGGCGCCTGGCCCAGCGGCTGCCCCGCGCTGTCGTCGACCGAAATGTCCCAGCGCGCAAGCGCCGCCGCGACGCGGGTCGCGAGCGCGCGGTCGGGGGTGACCAGCGCCGCGGTGCGCGTCGGCGTTTCGAGCGCATGGCGCATCATCAGCGCGATCCCCTGCGCCTCCTGCCCGTCGTCGGCGAACACCGCCGCTCTGACCCCGGCGATGCCGGGGCTCAGGTCGCCGGCTTGCTGCCAGCGCGCCGTGAAGGCGGAGGGCGCGAAGAGCAGCGAGGTGAAGGGCGAGCGCGCGTCGGGGCCGTCGAACGGCGACGCGGCGTCCCATGATTGCACCTCGTCGCGCGACACGCCCATGCGGCCGAGCAGCAATTTCAGATGATATTGCGGATGCGTTTCGAGCGGGCGCTCTCCGGGCTTATCGGGGTCGGCTTTCACCGGCCCCAATGCCTCCCACTCTTCGCCAGCCATGCCAAGGTCAAGCCCCGGCAGCACCACTATGCCGCCCGTCAGGTCGGCGACGGTGCGCAGCAGCCGCGCGATTGCGGGCGCGGCGGTGGTCACACCCGCCGCGACGACGAAACGCGCGGGCGGCGCCACCCGCCACCCTTTGCTCACCCGATCGAGCAGCCGGTTGCGGCGGTCGGCGCGGTCGATATGCCCCGTCGCCGCGAGCATCACCGGCCATTGGTCGACGAGCAGCGACAGCCGCCGCCACGACGCCTGCCAATGCCCGGCGAGATCGCCGAGCGCGTTTTCGATATCGGCGAGCCGCGCGGGAGCGACCTCCTCATAATGCAGCTGGTCGATCACCCGCCCCAGCCCCTCAGCGAGCTGGAACGCCGCGGCGCCGGTGATCGGCTCCTCGCCCGCGGGATTATATCTCTCGATCAGCGCCGCCAGCATCAGCCGGCGCCTCAGCGCATCGATCGCGGGCGGAATCGCATCGCTCTCGTCGATCGGGTCGAGCGCGAGCGCGACGCTTTCGTCGAGGTCGGCGTCGCCGATCACGACGAGCCGCGGCATCAACAGCCCCGTGCCGCCCGCGCGCACAAACGCCGCCTGTACCGCACTCCGCGCACGGTTGCTCGGCAGCACGATCAAGCCTTGCGCAAGCCCCAGCGCGCCGTCGGCATAGCGGTCGATCAGCCCCGCCGCGAGCGCATCGGCAAAGGCCCGCTGGACGGGGATGGAAAAGACGGTGGGTTTGGCGTCAGCCATCGGATTCAAACTGCGTCATTGCGAGCGCAGCGAAGCAATGACGAAATAAGGCGGTCAAACCTCACTCAACGCCGCTTCGGTCGGCGCGATGCTCGCCGGGCTGCCGACGTCGAACCACTGCCCCATATGCGACAACCCATAAAGTCGCCCCGCCGCGATTGCGCGGTCCCATAATATATTCGTCGAAAACGCCCCATCGGGCGCGTCGGCGAGCAGGCGCGGCGAGATGAGCTGGATGCCGGTGTAGACAAAGGGCGCGATCCGCCCCGGTTTGCGGCGCGACAGCTTGCCGTCGCCGTCCATATGGAAATCGCCGCGTCCGCCATGCCCCGTCGCACTCGCCTGCCGGATCACGAGCAGCAACGCGTCCATCCGCTCGCCGTCCCAGTGGCGCGCGAGGTGACGGATGCTGTCCTGCGGCCCGTCGGTCCAGATATTGTCGCTGTTGACGATCAGGATCGGGTCGCCGGTAAGCTGCGGCAGCGCCTTGACCATGCCGCCACCGGTTTCGAGAAGCAGGTCGCGCTCGTCCGAAATGGCGATGCTGAAGCTGCGCTTCTGCGCCGCCAGATGCGCTTCGAGCGCGTCGGCGAGATAATGGACGTTGACGACGACATGCTCGACGCCCGCCGCCTCGATCCGGTCGAGGCTATGGTCGATCAGCGCCTTGCCCGCGACGCGGACGAGCGGCTTGGGGCGCGTCGCGGTCAGCGGGCGCATCCGCTTGCCGAGCCCCGCGGCCATCACCATCGCGCTTTCGATCTTCACCGTCACGTCGCCATCGCCTTCCATATCGCCGCGCGTTTCGAAGCGGGAACATTGGCGTCGAACCATTGCCGAACCGGGACAAGCGCCGGATGCGCGAGATCGCGTTCGAGCAGCCCCCACATGCGCGGCTGGAAACTCTTGTAATGCGGCTTGTCGTCGCGTTTCCACAGCCGGACGAAAACGCCCAGGATGCGCGTGTTGCGCTGCGCGGCGAGCGCCCAATAGGCGCGCTCGATGTCGCGCCCCGTCACCGCCTGGTAGCGCGCGAGCATCGCCGCCTCGACCGGCGGGCTTACATCGCGCCGCGCATCTTCGAGCACCGAAGCGAGATCATAGGCCGGGTGGCCGACGAGCGCGTCCTGGAAATCGAGCAAGCCGTAATGCGCGATCCCCTGCTGTCCTTCGACCAGCATGATATTCTCGGCATGAAAATCGCGCAGCACGGTGACGCGCGGCAGGCCGTCCTGCTCGACCGGCGTCAGCACCTCGGCCCACGCCGCGCGAAACGCATCGCGGTCGGCCGGAATATCGAACGCCGGGCAATACCAGTCGGTGAACAGCATGACCTCGTCGAGCCACTGCTCGATCCCGTGTACGGGCAACCCCTCCATCGGCGGCCGCGCGTGAAGGTGGACGAGCAGGTCGGTCACCCCCGCATAATATCCGGCCTCCTTGTTGAGCTGTTCGTCGACCGTTTCGCGCAGACGCACGTCGCCGAAATCCTCGATCAGCAGCAGGCCCCGCTCCAGATCGCGCGCGAGGATCGTCGGCGCGTTGAGCCCCTGTTCGCAGAGGAATTCCGCAACCGCGATGAAGGGGCGCGGGTCTTCGTGCGGCGGCGGCGCGTCCATCAGCACCGCCTGCCGGCCCTGATCGACGACCCGGAAATAGCGGCGGAAGGAGGCGTCCCCCGCGAGCGGCAATATCTGGGCATCGCCCCAGCCATGCGCGGCGAGAAAGGCGGGCGCATGAGCGGGCGGAATCATCGGAGCGGCCATCTTGCTCCCCAAGCCGCCGGCACATCGGCTGTCAAGACGCGCGCGTCGCCCTCGCCCGAAATCCGGAGGTTCAGCGCCCCCGGCCAGCTTTCGCTCCCCAGCCGCTCGGGCCATTCGATCAGCAACGCCCCGTCGTAGAGATAGTCGTCGAGCCCCAGTTCGATCAGCTCGTCCGCGCCCTCGATCCGGTACAGGTCGACATGCGCGATGGGCAAGTCCACTTCGGGCGGTGCATAGGGCTGGACGATCGCAAAGGTCGGGCTCGGCGCCTCGCCCGCCAGCCCGCGCGCCTTCAGCATCGCGCGCGCCAGCGTCGTCTTGCCCGCGCCAAGGTCCCCCGACAGCAGCACGACGTCGCCCGCCGTCAGCGCCGCCCCGATCGTGGCGCCGATGCGCTCGGCTTCGTCGAGGTCGTAGCGCAAGGAAAACCCTGTCATGCGCCGCGCGGCAGGCTGATCCGCACGAGCGTGCCCTGCCCCTCTTCGCTCACCACTTCCATCGTCCCGCCGTGCGCCGCGACGAGCTGGCGCGCAAGCGCCAGGCCGATGCCGCCAGTCGCGGTGCCCGCGCGCTGCCCCTTGGCGACCGCCGCCGCGGCTTCGGGCATCCCCGGACCATTGTCGGACACGATGATGTCGACGCCGCGCGCGTCGCCGTCGGCGTGGAGCAGCACGCGCGCGCCCGATTTGCGCGACGGCGCGGTAAAGCGCACCGCATTGTCGAGCAGCCCCGCGACGAGCCGCGACAGCCGCGGCGCGTCGCCTTCGATCGTGCCAAGGTCCGCCGAGATATTGCCGACCAGCTCGACCTTCTCGCTATCGGCAAAGCCCTTCGCGTCGGCGAGCGCGTCCTCAAGCAGCACGCGGATATCGACCGGCGCGCGCTCGATCGCGAGCGTCCCCGCCTCGCCCTGCGCGAGGTCGAGCACATTGTCGATCTGGCGGCCGAGCACACCGACCGAATCCATGATCGCATCGATATAGGCACGCTGCTGGTCGCCGAGCTTGCCGGCATAGCCCGCCTGGAGCATCTCACCGAAGCCGCCGATCGAGGTGAGCGGCGTGCGCAGTTCATAGCTCATGCGCGACAGGAAGGCGGTCTTGGCCTTGTCGGCCGCCTCGAGCGCTTCGTTGCGTTCGCGCAGCGCGCCTTCCATCTTCCGGCTCGCGGTGATGTCGAGCATGATGAGCAGCGCATTGCCGTCGGGCAAGGGGATCGACGCGAAGTCGAAATGACGCCCGTCGGCGAAGCGGACCTCGCCGACGCGCTGTTGCCGCTCCAATGTTGCCGCGCGGATAACCTCCTGCACGATGCTGATCTGGTTCGGTTTCGCGAGCCGGTCGGCAAGCCCGCTCATCAGCGCGTCGACGCGCGGATGTGCCGCGAGCGTCGGCTCGTCGATTCCCCATAGGCGGCGGAAACGCTGGTTCCACAAATGCAGCCGCCCGTCGGGCGCGAAGACCGCGACCGCCTCGAACAGATTGTCGAAGGTCGCGGTGCGCACGCGCAGCAACGTGTCGCGCGCACCCGCCAGCTGCACCTGCTCGGTCTTGTCCTCGGCGATCAGCAGCAGCCCGCCGTCGGGGGTCGGCTGGGCAACGACGTGAAGATGCGTGCCGTCGCGCAGCAGCCAGTCCTCCTCGCTCGCCTCGGGCTGCGCGAACCAGTCGACATGCGCCTGCCGCCATTCGGGATAGTTGCGCACCTCGGGCGTCCGCCCCAGTTCGCGCCAGGCGTCGAGCAGGCGCGCGAAGGGCAGTGCCTCGGCGACGTCGTCGGCCTCGATCCCGAACAGGCGGCGGAACGGCAGGTTGGCAAAATTGAGGCCCTGGTCGGGTCCGAATTGCGCGACCGCGGCCGACAACCGGTCGAGCAGCTCGCGCTGTGTATCGACGAAGCGGCGGTGCGCGCCGCGCTCGGTTTCGAGTTCCTGGATGTCGATCGCATAGCCCGCAACGCCGATCACCCGCCCACCCTCGGGCGCCAGCGGCACGTCGACGACGCGCATGATCCGCCGCTCGCCCTCGATCGTCACCGGGATCGTGCGCATCTGCGCGGACCCGGCGGCGCGCGCGGCGTCGGCGGCGTCGGCGGCGCTCACCCCCGCGACGATTTCGCACAGCTCGATGCCGCCGTCGATCACTGCCGCGGCGCCCTTGGCCTCGACCGCGCGCACATAAGCGCCGTTGACGAGTGCAAGCGACAGGTCGGTGTCGCGGAACCACATCGGGAAGGGCGCGGCCTCGATCAGCCCCGACAGCGCCTCGAACGCCGCCATCGCCTCGTCGCGCTCTTGCCGCGCGTGGGCGAGCGCCTGCTGCCCGTCGGTCGCGTCGCTCAGCCACAGCAGCACGCTGCCCGCCCCGCCGACCGCCTGCGGCGCGGCGGCGCCATGGACGATGATCGTGCGCTGGCTGCCGTCGGGCTTCAGGCTCAACACAAAGGGTTTCGCGCCGCGCTGCGCGCCGATGATCGCCTGGCGCAGCGCGTCGTGCGCCTGCGCGTCGAGCCCGCTGCCGAGCCCGCGCAATTCGTCGAAATTGCGTGGCCCGCGTTCGAGGCCCAGCCAGCGGCCGAGCCGCTCGCTCGCCTCGATCCGCCAGTCGGCGCGGACGATCACGGGAAGCTGCGGCGACGCGTCGACGAGGCTCGCGAGTCGTTCGGCCTGCCCGGCGACGAACGCCGATCGCCGCTGCATCGCGATGCCGCGCAGCGTCGCCCACAATCCGGCGAGCAACCACAGCGCCGCGAACAGGCCGAGCGCGAACAGCAAGGTCGGGGAAAGCGTGCCGCTCATCCCGCCTCAAGTCCTCGTTTGTCCGGATGTCCCGCGCGCATGATCGCCTGCCCTAAAGGCGATGGAGTCATGTTTCAATCGCATGTCAGCGCGGATCGGCGCGCCGCATCATCCGATGGGCGCGCCGTCCACAGTTTTCGTTCGAAGACCGAAGTCCCCGTCCACCATCGACATCCCGGCAAAGGCCGGGATGTCGGAATGGGATCAATAGCGATAATGGTCGGGCTTGAACGGTCCCTCGACCGGCACGCCGATATAATCCGCCTGCTTCTGGCTGAGCTGGCTCAGCTTCACGCCGAGCTTTTCGAGGTGCAGCGCCGCGACCTTTTCGTCGAGATGCTTGGGCAGGACGTAAACGTCGTTCTGATACTGCTCGCTGCGCGTCCACAGCTCGATCTGCGCCAGCGTCTGGTTGGTGAAGCTCGCCGACATCACGAACGACGGGTGGCCCGTGGCGTTGCCGAGGTTTACCAGGCGGCCCTTCGACAGGATGATGATCTGCTTGCCGTCGGGGAATTCGACCAGGTCGACCTGCGGCTTGACTTCGGTCCACTTGTAATTGGCGAGTGCCGCGATCTGGATCTCGCTGTCGAAGTGGCCGATGTTGCAGACGATCGCCATATTCTTCATCGCCGCCATATGTTCGGCGGTGATGACGTCGGCGTTGCCGGTCGCGGTGACGAAGATGTCCGAGCGCTTGACGGCCTCGTCCATCGTAACGACCTCGAAGCCCTCCATCGCTGCCTGCAATGCACAGATCGGGTCGATTTCGGTGACGAGAACGCGCGCGCCGCCGTTGCGGAGCGACTGCGCCGAGCCCTTGCCGACATCGCCGAAGCCGGCGACGGTCGCGACCTTGCCCGCGAGCATCACGTCGGTGCCGCGACGGATCGCGTCGACCAGCGATTCCTTGCAGCCATAAAGATTGTCGAACTTCGACTTGGTGACGCTGTCGTTGACGTTGATCGCGGGGAAGGGCAGCTCGCCCTTCTTCGCGATGTGGTACAGGCGGTGGACGCCGGTCGTCGTTTCTTCCGACACGCCCTTGATCGCCTTGACCGTCTTGGTCAGGTAGCCGGGGTTGGCCGCAACGAACGCCTTCAGCGCGCGCTGCATCTCGATCTCTTCCTCATTCTCCGGCGCGGGCATCGTCTCGCCGGCTTCGAGCTTCGCGCCCCACAGCGCGAACATCGTCGCGTCGCCGCCATCGTCGAGGATCAGGTTGCACGTCGTGCCATCTTCCACACCCCAGTCGAAAATGCGGCCGACATAGTCCCAATAATCGGCCAGGCTCTCGCCCTTCACCGCGAACACCGGCACGCCCGTCGCGGCGATCGCGGCGGCGGCATGGTCCTGCGTCGAGAAGATGTTGCACGTCGCCCAGCGCACTTCGGCGCCAAGCGCGGTCAGCGTCTCGATCAGCACCGCGGTCTGGATCGTCATGTGCAGCGAGCCGGTGATGCGCGCGCCCTTCAGCGGCTGCGCGGCACCATATTCGGCGCGCAGCGCCATCAGGCCCGGCATTTCGGTCTCGGCGATGTTGATTTCCTTGCGCCCGAAATCGGCGAGACCGATGTCGGCAACGACATAATCGCGGGTGTCGGCGGCGAGAGTGGCCACGGCGAATTCTCCATATTGGCATATCGACCGCAGGCGAGCGGCCACGAAATTTTCTTGCGCGCCCTAGCCGAAACGGCGCGCCCGATCAAATATAAACTTTTCTTTATATCACATCCGCAGCACGCCTCATCGGCTTGCGCGAACATGCGAATCGGCGGCGCAAAAACGCACCGGCCGCAAAAATAAATTTTGCGTGCGTCAATTGTGACAATCGGGCGGACCCAATTGTGACACGGAGTCGCAAAAGCCAAGATTCTGAAAAACCGGACTTATAATGCGGCTTGCGAGAAGCATAATTCGACTTTGTGACATCAGTGTTACAAAGTCCCGAAAATATTGACAATTTTCCGGATGCGCGAGAAAATCAATTCAAGTTTTCGGGGAGATACAAGGATGAAAAAATTTCTGCTGCCGCTCGTTGCCCTCGCCTTCGCGAGCCCCGCTGCGGCGCAATCGATCGTCGTCGTCACCGCGCCCCAGGCCGATTCGGATGTACTGCCGGTTGCCTTCGCCGAGCTCAAGGCCGGCGAGAATGAGGCCGCGGTCGACAAGCTGACCGGCGAAACGACGCTCGACGCCCGCGACCCGTCGCGACTGATCAATCTCGGCACCGCTTATGCTCGTCTGGGCCGCACCACCGACGCCGCGGCGGCCTACGATGCCGCGATCGCCAGCCCGATCCGCTACGATCTCGAGCTCGCCAGCGGTCGCTATATGGACTCGCGCTGGGCCGCGCGCACCGCGCTCGCAAACCTCAATCAGGGCAAGCCGCTTCTCGCGCTCGCGCGCTAGGCTTCCCCGCCTTCGGTCGTCAACAGGCGGGCGTCCACTCCCGCTTCGGCAAACGCCGCCTGCCATCGTTCGGCGGGCGGCGTTTCGAACAACAGGCCGTCGCTGCCGGGGGTGACGTGCCAACCATGGCGCACCAGCTCGCCCTCGAGCTGCCCCGGCGACCATCCCGCATAGCCGAGCGCCACCAGCCAGCGCGACGGGCCACGCCCTTCACCGATCGCACGCAATATGTCGTGCGAACTCGATACCATCCAGCGATCGCCGACCTGCACCGCCTCCTGCCCGCCCCAGTCGCGGCTGTGAAGGACGAAGCCGCGCGACGGTTCGACGGGCCCGCCGAGGAAGACCGGCTGGTCGAGCGGCTCTTCATGGTCGATCTCGAGCTGGTCGAGCACCGCGCCGACGGTCATGCCGTTGATCGGCTCGCCGACGCCGATCCCCATCGCGCCGTCCTCGTCATGGCTGATCATCGCGATCACCGAATGCTCGAAACGGGGATCGCCGATCCCCGGCAGCGCCAGCAACAGCTGGCCGGTGAACCAGGTGGGGTCTGTGTCCATGGGCGTTACCATGCTCCCTTGCGGCGATGCGGTCCAGCTTTTCGATCAAATCGCCGGCCGCGCTTGACTTGGTGACGGGCGCACCCGATGTCACCGCCACCAAAACTCCCCGTCAAAGCGAAAGGATGCCGACCATGACGATCCAGACCGGAGACAAGCTCCCCGACGCGACCTTCGTAAAGGTCACCGAAAACGGCCCCGAACAGGTCAACACCGCCGATTATTTCAAGGGCCGCAAGGTCGCGCTCTTCTCGGTGCCCGGCGCTTTCACGCCCACCTGCTCGGCCAAGCACCTGCCCGGCTTCGTCGACAAGGCCGATGAATTGAAAGCGAAAGGCGTCGACGAAATCGTCTGCACAGCGGTCAACGACGCCTTTGTCATGGGCGCGTGGAGCAAGAGCGCCGATGCCGGCAACAGCGTCACGATGCTCGCCGACGGTAATGGCGATTTCGCCGAAGCCGTGGGCCTGACCATGGACGGCAAGGCGTTCGGCATGGGCCAGCGCGGTCAGCGCTTCTCGATGATCGTCAACGACGGCGTCGTCGAACAGCTCAACGTCGAAGCCCCCGGCGAATTCAAGGTGTCGAGCGCCGACCATATGCTGGAGCAGCTCTGAAGATCGGGAGGGGTGGCGCGATGGCGCGCTGCCCCTCCACTCTTCGTCCCCGCGACTTGGTCCGGGGCCCGTTCAGCCAGCCTCGATCGATAGATCCCGGATCAAGTCCGGGATGACGAGCGGGAGAGGCCGCGACGGCGTCCACCCCCTTCCCTTTTGTCACAATTTCGTGCAACAGCGACGCGATGACATCCAGCTCATCGCAAGAAACCACCGATCCCACCGCCCTCGTCGAAGGGATCATCGCCGAGCTTCAGGACAAGTTCCGCACCTCGGTTTCCAATCTCAAATCCGCCATCGCCGCCTATGTCCGCGACCGCACGCTGCCGCCGGCCAACGCCGCGGCGAAGGGCCTGTTCGACTATCCGGCGATCCGCCTGACTACCACCGGCGAACAGCGCGAAGGGCAGAAGGGCCATAATCTCTCCTTCGGCCGCTTCGAACGCGCGGGCGTCTTCGAAACCACGGTCACGCGCCCCGACCTTTTCGCCGACTATCTGCGCGACCAGCTCATGCTCCTCGCGCGCCACTACGACATCACGCTCGAGGTGACGCGCACGGGACAGCAGATCCCCTTCCCCTATGTGCTCGACGCCAGCGACGGCTCGGACATGGGCGGGGTCACCCCGCTCGAACTCGCGCGCCATTTCCCGACCACCGAGCTCGCCGACATCGGCGACGAACTCGCCGACGGCCTGTTCGGCGCCGACCCCACGGCGTCGCAGCCGCTCGCGCTGTTCGATGCGCTCCGCACCGATTTCAGCCTCGCGCGCCTCCGCCACTACACCGGCACCGCGCCCGAGCATTTTCAGCGCTATATCCTGTTCACCAACTATCACCGTTATGTCGACGAATTCGTCGCCTGGGCGGGATCGCAGGTCGGGCAGGGCCGCTACACCGCGCTCGCGGGCGCGGCGGGCCTTTATGTCGACCAGCCGGGCGTCAACGCCAGCGCGCTTGTCGCCGACAGCGCGTGGCGGCGGCACCAGATGCCCGCCTATCATTTGATCGCGGAGGGCGGCGGCGGCATCACGCTCGTCAACATCGGCGTCGGCCCGTCGAACGCCAAGACGATCTGCGACCATCTGGCGGTGCTGCGGCCCGAGGCCTGGCTGATGATCGGCCACTGCGGCGGGTTGCGCCCGAGCCAGCGCATCGGCGACTATGTGCTCGCGCACGCATATCTCCGCGACGACCATATCCTCGACGCGGTCCTGCCGGTTGAAATTCCGATCCCGCCGATCGCCGAAGTGCAGGTCGCGCTGGCGACCGCCGCCGAATCGGTTTCGGGCACCAGCGGCGCCGACCTCAAGAAGCGCATGCGTACCGGCACCGTCGTCACCACCGACGACCGAAATTGGGAACTGCGCTACACCGACAGCGCGCTGCGCTTCTCGCAATCGCGCGCGATCGGCATCGATATGGAATCGGCGACGATCGCCGCGCAGGGTTATCGCTTCCGCGTCCCCTATGGCACCCTGCTCTGCGTCAGCGACAAGCCGCTCCACGGCGAACTCAAGCTGCCCGGACAGGCGAACCGCTTCTATGAAGAAGCGATCGCCGCGCATCTCCAGATCGGCATTCGCGCGTGCGAGACGATGCGCGACGAAGGCGCCAAGCTCCACAGCCGCAAATTGCGCGCGTTCAACGAACCGCCGTTCAGGTGACACGCGCGCCCGATCGCTCGCGCTCGGTCGCCGGCCGCGTCGCGATCGTCACAGGCGCAGCGAGCGGCATGGGCCGCGCGACCGCGCTGCTCCTTGCGAGCGAAGGCGCGAAGGTCGCGGTCACCGATCTCGACCTCGCCGCCTGCGAAGCGGTTGTGGCCGAAGCCGGCGCGGGCGCCCAGGCCTTCGCGCTCGACGTCACCGACGGCGACGCGATCAAGCGCGTCGTCGCCGATATCGCGGCAAGCTTCGGCGGCATCGACATCCTGATCAACAATGCCGGAGTCTCGAGCTTTTGCCCGCTCGATGCCGAGGACGAATATGAAGCGATCTGGCACCGCGCGATCGCCGTGATGCTGACCGCGCATCAGCGCATGGTCCGCGCCGCGCTGCCCTGGCTTCGCCAGAGCGACGCCGCGCGCATCGTCAACATCGCCTCGACCGAAGGCCTTGGGGCGACGCCGGGCGATACGCCTTATGTCGCCGCCAAGTCGGGCGTGGTCGGACTGACGCGCGGCCTCGCGGTCGATTTCGGCAAAGCGGGGATCACGGTCAACTGCATCTGCCCCGGCCCGATCCGCACCGGCATGACCGACAAGGTGCCCGATGAAGACAAAGCCGTCTTCGCGCGGCGCCGCACCGCACTCCGTCGCTATGGCGAGCCCGAGGAAGTCGCGCATGTGACGCTGAGTCTCGTGTTGCCGGCGGCGAGCTATATCACCGGAGCCGTGATCCCGGTCGATGGCGGGCTGATGGCGCGGAATGCGTGAATGGCGGGCTTGAGGTGGTGAGCTGCCGGTCGTGCACCCCGGCGAAAGCCGGGGCCCAGTGCGGAAATATGCCAGGTTAGCGTAAGCTTTCTGGCCCCCGCCTTTCGCCGGGGCACATGACGGTCAAACGGCTTCGCTGGCCCGATAACGACCGGCCACATCGCGCCGCGACAACCCCGGTCCCATCGCGAGCCGCGCCGCCTGATAATCCCTCCACTGGCTTTCGTCGGCGAGCGGCGGGATCGTCACCTCCTCGCCGCGGTCGAGCCCGAGCAGGGCCGCGTCGACAAGGTCGCCCGCGTCCATCACCATCTCGGCGGGGAAGGCGTCGATGTCCTTGCCCGAACGTTCCCAGATTTCGGTACGCGTCGCGCCGGGCAGCACCGCCTGTACGACAACGCCCTGTTCGCGGACGCTGTTCGCGATCGCGAGGCTGAGGTTCAGCAGGAATGCCTTCGATCCGCTGTACACGCCTTCGTACATCTCGGGAGCAAGCGCGAGGACCGAGGCGATATTGACGATCGCGCCCTTGCCGCGCGCGCCGAACGCCTTGCCCGCGGCGATCGCGAGCCGCGCCGCGGCGGTGATGTTGAGCGCGATGATGCGCTCGATGTCGGCGGCGCTATTCTCCAGCGTGCCGCCGTTCAGCGACATGCCGGCATTATTGACGAACAATGTGATGCTCGCGTCGTCCGCCAACCGCTGTTCGATGCGGCTAACGTCGTCGCTATTGGTCAGATCGGCGGCGATCACATCGACCGTCACGCCGGCATCGGCGCGCAGCTTCGCGGCGAGTTCCTCCATCTGCGCACCGTTGCGTGCGACGAGGATCAGGTCGTGGCCGCGCTTGGCGAGGCGGTCGGCATAGACGGCGCCAAGGCCGGTCGAAGCGCCGGTGATGAGGGCCGTTCCAGTGGGGATAGTCATCTTACATGCTCCTTGCAGGCGGCCCGGGAACGGGTCACTTGCAAAATGATAGTTACTACCTCATATGACTTCAATGACCGACGAAAAAGAAATCTTGGGCACCTGCCCCGTCGACCGCGGGCTGATGCGCGTCGGCGACCGCTGGAGCATGCTGATTTTGCGCGATATCGAGCGCGGACTGACGCGTTACGAGCAGCTCCGCACCAGCCTGAGCATCGCGCCGAATATATTGTCGCGGCGCCTAGCCGCGCTCGCCGATGCGGGCCTGATCGAGAAAAGCCGCTACAGCCAGCGCCCGCCGCGCGACGAATATCTGCTCACCGACGCGGGGCGCGATTTCCTGCCGATCCTGCTGGCGATCGGCGCATGGGGGCGCAAATATAATGGCGCGGGCGCGCTCAGCCGCCACCTCGACGCCGCGACGGGCAAGGTGGTTCGGCCGGTGGTGGTCGATGCCAACACCGGCGCCCCGATCGGTTCGCGCCCGCTGCGTTTCGAACTGCCGGAGTAGCTACTTGTACATGCCCTCGCGCAGGTTGATCCCATACTCGGTCCACGCCTTCAGCGCGCAGAGCATCTGCGACCAGCCCTGGCAATTGCCGTAGGAGGCACTGAGCGCGCCCTGATTCTCGCGCCAGCCTTCCTCGGCGATCTCGATCAGCGTGCGACCGTCGTCCAATCCCTTGAAAGTCATCGTCACGCGCGTGCGATAGTCGGCATCCTTCGGCTCGCTGCCCTCGACATTATGTGCCTCACCCTCGCTTGCCTGCCATTCGAGCACGATCTTCTCGTCCGCGACGACCTCGATCACATAGACGGGGAAGGCGCCTGGGAAATCGTGGAAATCCCACTCGACCGTTGCGCCAGTCTCGAGCCGCCCCTTGGCGCCACCCGTCGTGAAGTAATTCGACAGTTTCGCGGGGTCGGCGACCGCCTCGAAAACCTCATGCACCGGCTTCGCGATCCGCGCCGCGACCCTGAATTTCAGTTCCATATCCACTCTCCGCTTGAGTCGCCTTTCATTATGTTATATTTCTATAACATGTCAATTCACGACCAGTTCGACACAACCTTCAAGGCGCTCGCCTCGCCCGTCCGGCGTCAGATTCTCGACGATCTGAAGGACCAGCCGCTGACCACGGGTGCGCTGTGCCGCCATTTCGCCGACATCGACCGCTGCACGGTGATGCAGCATCTGAAAGTGCTGGAGGAGGCCGGCCTCGTCATCGCCGAACGCCGCGGCCGCGAGCGCTGGAACCATCTCAACGCGATGCCGATCCAGGACATCCACGACCGCTGGATCGGCCCGCACGCCGCGGCGGCGACGGCGCAGCTCGCGCGCTTCAAACAGTCGGTCGAGGCACAATGAAAAAGACCGGGGCGTCGCCACCCCGGCCTTTCTGCTTTCTGCTGCTACGCCCGGCTTACCAGCCCTGCGGCTTGCCCTTGTTCTGCGCGTCGAGCCACGTCTTCAGCGGCGCGAAATAATCGGCCATTGCCTTGCCCGACATCTCGCGGCTGCCGGTGAAGGCCTGCAGCGCGTCGGGCCAAGGCTTCGACGCGCCCATTTCGAGCATCGCATTGAGCTTCGCGCCGACCTCCTTGTTGCCATAGAAGGAACAGCGGTGGAGCGGCCCCTTCCACCCGGCCTGCTTGCACGCCGCCTGATAGAATTGGAACTGCAGAACGCGCGCGAGGAAATAGCGCGTGTAGGGCGTGTTGCCGGGGATGTGGAACTTCGCGCCCGCGTCGAACGCGTTCGCGGGTCGCTCGCCCGGCGGGACGATGCCCTGATATTGGGTCCGCATTTCGGTCCATTTTTTGTTGTAATCGACGGGCTGGATCGA
Organism: Sphingopyxis chilensis; assembly: GCF_035930445.1. Lineage (NCBI taxonomy): Bacteria > Pseudomonadati > Pseudomonadota > Alphaproteobacteria > Sphingomonadales > Sphingopyxidaceae > Sphingopyxis > Sphingopyxis chilensis. Next base: position 3,281,176 of record NZ_CP142394.1, read on the forward strand.
ACCGTCGAAGACGCCCCAGCGCCAGCGATCGATGAGCAGGCCGAAGGGCAGGAAGGCGACCTTGTCCATCGCCTGCCGCAAGAGCAGCCCGATGTCCTTGTCGGCGCTCGGCACCTTCGCCTTGTCGAGCAGGCCGATGTCGACGAGATATTGCGGGGTGATCGACAGCGCGACGAAATCGCCGATCGCCTCGTGGAAGCCGTCGTTCGCGCCGTTGAGATAGAGGAACGGTTGCTTGTTATAGGCGCGCTGGTAATAATTGTGGCCGAGCTCGTGGTGGATCGTGATGAAATCGTCGGCGTTCACCTTGATGCACATCTTGATGCGGATATCGTCCTTGTTATCGATATCCCATGCCGAGGCGTGGCAGACGACTTCGCGGTCGGCGGGTTTCAGGAACTGGCTGCGCTTCCAGAAGGTGTCGGGCAGCGGCGCCATGCCCAGCGACGAATAGAAATTCTCGCCCGCCTTGACCATGTCGAGCGGGGCCTTGCCCTGCGCGGTGAGCAGGTCGCCGATGTCATAGCCGAGGTCGCCGGTCCCTGCGGGCGCGACGAGCGGGTAGATATTGCCCCATTCCTGCGCCCACATATTGCCGAGCAGGTCGGCGCGGATCGGGCCGGTCTTGGGCTGCACCGCATCGCCATATTTTTCGTTGAGTTTCCAGCGGACATAGGTGTGGAGCGCCACATAGAGCGGCTTCATGTCCTGCCAGATCTTTTCGGTCAGCTTGGCGAATTCCTCGGGCGGCATGTCGTAACCCGAGCGCCACATCGCGCCGGTGTCGGCGAAGCCCAGCTCCTTCGCGCCTTCGTTCGCGATGCCGACCATCTTGGCATAGTCGTCCTTCATCGGCGCGCCGACCTTGTCGTGCCAGCTCGTCCACATTTCGGCGAACTGCGCGGGCGTATTCTGAAGGTTGCCCATCTCGGCCTCGATGTCCGATCCCGAGATTTCCTTGCCGTTCAGCGTGCCCCGGCCTTTGCCGTATTGCGACTGCAGGTCGGTCGCGATCGTGTTGAGCTCGGTCGCGGCGCCCGGCGTCGTCGGTGCGGGCAACACGATGCCGGTGCGCAAAATGTCGAGCTTGCGCTTGGTGTCGGCGCTGAGCCCCGCGACGTCCTTATATTTCGCGGCTTCGAGCGCATATTTGACCGACTTTTCGGTGCCGACCGCGTTGATCCGCGCGGCCATCGCGTCGGTATCCTCGGTAATATAGGTCGAATTGACCCAGTTCACCTGGCTTGCCTCGACCGTATAGTCGAACAGGTCCTTCTCGACCCCGGCGATGAACGCATCGGCGTCGGCGGCAGTGGGGGGGGCGGCAGTGGGGGCGGCGGCCGGGGCGGTTTGCGCAAAGGCGGGGGTCGCCACCGCGAGCGACAGGGCAAGCGACAGCGTCGAAATCATGGCTTTCATGGGTGCGTCCTCTGGATTGTTCTGACAGCGCTCTCTGGCGCGATGCGGGCAGCTTGGCGCGCGTCGGGCGCAGGGTCAAGCCGTCAGGAAAGCCGCGATCGCCTCGCCCAGCGCGGGCTCGGTCACGCTCGACATATGCGTCCCCGGAATTGTCGCGAGCCGCGCGTCGGGCAGCACCGCGACCAGTTCTTCGGCCGAACCATTGTCCCGGTCCTGCTCGCCGCTGACGACAAGCGTCGGCATCGTCAGCGCCGCGAGCATGTCGGGGGTCGTGTCGGTGAAACTGTCGAGCAGGTGCCCCGCCGCGATGCGATCGACCTTCATCGTTTTCATGAACTGGATCGACAGCCAGGTATCGTCGCCGCGCTTCGCGCTTTCATATTCGGCGATCACGCGCTTGAAGAAGCGACCGCGCCGCTGCCAGCCCGCCAGCCCCGCGAGCCCCATCCCGCCGAGGATCAGCCCGCGCGGCCTCATCCCCGCAACGACCGCGCGCGCGCTCGTCCGTGCCCCGAGCGAGAAGCCGCCAAGGTCGAAATCGCCAAGGCCAAGATGCGCGACCAGATCTTCCAGATCATGCACCAGCACGTCGGGTGGATAAAATTCCTCCTCGTGCGGCGCATCGCTCGACCCATGGACGCGCAGGTCGGGCATGATCACGCGATAGCCTTCGGCGGCGACGCGCGCCGCGGTGCCGAACTTGATCCAGTTGACCTCGGCGTTCGAGAAGAGCCCGTGGAGCAGGATGATGGGTGCGCCGTCGCCGGTCTCGCGCCACGCCAGCCGCACGCCGTCGCGCGCTTCGAAAAATCGGGGTTCGCTCGTCATGCGCCGCGCTATGCCCGCTTCGCGCCCGGTTCGGCAAGCACCGATCAGCGGGGACGCAACCCCTTTTGCTCCATCCGCCACTTCGCCATTTCGATCCGGTCCTGCCCGAAAAAGGGTTCGCCATCGACGACCAGCGTCGGCACGCCCCAATGACCCGCGATTTCGAGCGCGACCTGGTTGGCGGCGATTTCGGTGTCGAGCGCCTCGGCTTCGCTCGCGGCCTCGGCGTCGAGTTCGGCGAGGTCGAGTCCGGCGCGTTTCGCCGCTCCCGCCAGATGCTCGCCCAGATGCCAGTCCTGCGCGCCGCCCCAGATCAGCTGCCCGACCTCATGCGCGAATGCGACGCCCTTGCCGCGCCGCGCCGCCGCCTGCCCCATGCGCGTCAGGCGATAGATATAGGGCTGCTCGGCCGCGATCTCGCGCGTCATGATGTTCTGGACGATCGGGTCGGGGCGCGGCGGGCCAAAGGGGATGCCGTGGAACTGCGCAACGCGGATCATGTCGCGCATCGTATAGCTCAGCCAGTTGGGATGGTTGCGCTCGAAGAAATCGGGTTGGCGCACCGCGAGCGGATAGACGGGACGCAGGTTGATCGTCACGTCATGGCTCGCGGCGAGCGCGCGATAGCGACCGATCGCCAGATAGCTGTACGGCGAGCGAAAGGACCAGAAAAGGTCGGCGGTAAAAGTCATCCCCACATCCTGCCCAAAAACATGCCCCACGCAAGCAGTGTAAAGAAAATTTACACCATATTCGAGACTGTTGGCAATCCCGCACCGCTGTTGAATATAATAGCAATTGCTATTATATCTTATGACATGAGTGAAACGATCGGATTCCTGCTGAATGACACCGCGCGCCTGTTCCGGCGCGCGTTCAACGCGCGCACCAAGGAAAGCGGGATCACGGCGCTGCAATGGCGGCTGATCACTTACCTCAAACGCCACGAGGGTATCCACCAGGGTCCGCTTGCCGAACTGATCGAGGTCGAGCCGATCACCCTGTCGCGGATGATCGATCGACTGGTCGAGGCCGAGCTGGTCGAACGCCGCGCCGATCCCGCCGACCGCCGCGCGTGGCAGCTCTACCTTACGCCGCGCGCCGCCGAATTGCTGAACGGCGTTCGCGCCACCGCCGATGCGCTGACCGCCGAAGCAGTCGAGGGGCTCTCCGCTGCCGAGACCGTTCAGCTTGCCGACCTTGTCGAACGCGTTCGCGCCAATCTCTCCCGCCGCATCTGCCAAAAAGAAAAAGAGACAATTTGATGGATCAGCTCTCGCCATCCCGGCCCAAAGCCGAAAATGCCGCGTCGCCCAAGGCCGCACCCAAGGCCGATCCCCTGCCCGCGCCGGCGCCCGCGTCGGAAGCCGCCCCCAAGGCGAGCTGGCGCACGCGCCTGTTGATGTTCGGCCTGCCCGCATTGCTGGTCGCAGGCGGGGCCGTCTGGTGGCTGACGAGCGGCGGATCGGTGTCGACCGACAATGCCTATGTCCAGATGGACAAGGTGTCGGTCGCCGCCGAAGTCGGCGGGCGGATCACCGAGGTCGCGGTGCGCGACGGCCAGCAGGTCGCGAAGGGCCAGCTGCTGTTCCGCATCGACGGCGAACCCTATGCGCTCAGCGTCGCGCAGGCGACCGCGGCGATCGACGCCGCCAAGGTCGAGGTTGGCAATCTGTCGGCGAGCGCGAACACGTCGAGCATCGACATCGCCGCGGCGCGCGAAGACGTCAAATTCGCCGAAGTCACCTTCCAGCGTCAGGCGGCATTGATGGAAAAGGGCTTCACGACCAAGGCAGCTTATGACGCGGCGCGCCACGCGCTGAGCCAAGCCCGCGAAAGCGTCCGCCAGGCCGAAGCCGCCGCCGCCGAAGCGCGCACCAAGCTCGCCGGCGGCCCCTCCAGCGGGATCAACCCGCAGGTCGAAGCGGCGCGCGTCCAGCGCTCGCAGGCCGAGGTCAACCTTAGCCGCACCACCGTCCGCGCCCCGAGCGCCGGCCGGATCGCGCAGTCGGACCGGTTGCAGGTCGGACAGATGATGGTCGCCGGGCTTCCCGCAGTGACGCTCGTCGACACCGCGCATCCGTGGGTCGAGGCCAATTTCAAGGAAACCGACCTCGCCGACATGCGCGTCGGTCAGCGCGCCGAGATCAGCTTCGACGCCTATCCGGGGCTAAAGGTGCGCGGCCATGTGCTGACGATCGGCGCAGGCACCGGCAGCGAATTTTCGGTGCTCCCCGCACAGAATGCCACGGGGAACTGGGTCAAGGTGACGCAGCGCGTGCCGGTGCGGATCGCTTTCGACGAAAAGCCCGCGCGCGACATGATCGCCGGCCTGTCGGCCGACGTCCGGGTGTTTACGAAGTAAGGCCCCGTGGCGAGCAACGCCCTCCCCCGCCGGCCGGCCGCCGCGGCACTCCCTGACGACGAGTCTATCCCGCTGCACGAACGCGTGCGCTATCGCGGGCTGCTGACCGTCGCGGTGATGGGCGCCTCGATCATGCAGATCCTCGACACGACGATCGCCAACGTCGCGATCCCGCATATGCAGTCGGCGCTCGGCGCGACCAGCGAGACGGTGACCTGGGTGCTGACCAGCTATATCCTCGCGTCGGCGATCGCGATGCCGATCACCGGCTGGCTCGCCGACCGTATCGGGCGGCGCGAACTGTTCCTCGGCGCGGTCGCGGGCTTCATCGTCGCGTCGATGGCGTGCGGCGCGGCGCAAACGCTCGAACAGATGGTCGCCTTCCGCTTTATGCAGGGGATTTTCGCGGCCTTCATCGGGCCGCTGTCGCAGTCGGTGATGCTCGACATCAACCCGCCCGAGCGCCACGCGCGCGCGATGTCGATCTGGGGCATGGGAATCATGATCGGGCCGATCCTGGGCCCCGTGCTCGGCGGCTGGCTGACCGAGAGCGTCAACTGGCGCTGGGTCTTCTATGTCAACCTGCCGGTCGGTCTCGTCACGCTTGCGATGATGTGGGCGCTGCTCCCCTCCACCAGGCGAAACAATCGCCGCTTCGACCTGTTCGGCTTCTCGATGCTCGCGCTCGGGCTCGCATCGCTCCAGTTGATGCTCGATCGCGGCGCGCATCTCGACTGGTTCGACAGCCTCGAAATCTGGATCGAACTGGGGGTCGCGATCGCCTGTATGTGGATGTTCCTGATCCATATGGTCACCGCGCGCGCGCCCCTGTTCAACCGCACGATGCTCGCCGACCGCAACCTCGTCACCGCGATGGGCTTCATGGTCGTGATCGGCGTCGTGATGTTCGCGTCGATGGCGCTCCTACCGCCGATGCTGCAGAATCTGTTCGGCTGGCCGGTGATCGACACCGGGATCGTCCTCGCGCTGCGCGGGGTCGGCATCTTGATGAGCATGTGGGTTGCGGGGCAATTGCTGGGCAGGATCGACGCGCGCTGGCTGGTCGGGACGGGCCTGCTGATCGCCGCTTACTCGCTTTGGCAGATGAGCCACTGGTCGCTCGCAATGGGGATGCAGCCGGTGATCGTCAGCGGGCTGGTGCAGGGACTCGGCATGGGCCTGATCTTCATTCCGCTGAATACCATGGCGTTCGCGACGATCGCGCCGCAGCACCGCACCGACGGGTCGAGCCTGCTCAATCTCTTGCGCAGCATCGGCGCCTCGGTCGGCATTTCGGTGGTCACCACTCTGCTCGGCGCCAATATCCAGACTAGTCATGAGGATCTGGCGGCACATGTCACCAACAGCTCGGTCGGCCTGCTCGACCCCTCGACCGCCGACCGCTTCGGCATCGCGGGCGATACGGCGATGGCGATGGTCAACGCCGAGATCAACCGGCAGGCGGCGATGGTCGCCTATATCGACGATTTCTGGTTGATGATGTGGGTCACGCTGGCGTCGGTGCCACTGGTGCTGCTGCTCCGCCCGCCGAAGCCGGGCGGGCCGAAGGCGTCGGCGGCGGATATGGGCCATTAGCCGTGACTACGGCGGGCATCGGCGGTGTCGCTTACGACCGTCCCGACTGAAAACCGGCCGCCGCGACAGCCCCCTGCCGCGCTGATGCGGCATTCGGGGCCCGCGCCCATCTTTCCTAGTCCTCGCTAACGATCTTTTAACAAGCTCGCCCCAACAAATCCTTATGGCCATTTCCGGATATTTTCTTCCCTTGGTACCCGGCGCTGACAGGCGGCAAGACGGACGCCGAAAACTTAGCCTCCTCGCCAAGGGCGCGCGGCATGACGGCACGGGAATCGATGTCCGAATCCATAATATATCGGGATCGGGCTTGCTGTTCGAAAGCGACATCAAGCTCGCGACCGGCGACAGAATCGAAATCGAGCTTCCGCATGCTGGCGACATAACGGCCATCGTCATCTGGGCCAGCGGACGGCATTTCGGCTGCCGATTCGAAGGCCCTGTATCGCGTGCAACGCTGAGTGCCGTGGAACTGAAGAGCGTCACCGACACGGCGCCCGCCGTTCAAAAAGAAAACACCGAATCGACGAACGGCGAATCTTTTGGCGATCGCCTGCAGCGACTTCGCATCGAAGCGAAGCTTGAGCGGGCCGAGGTTGCCAAACGCATGCGCGTCGGCGCGGCTTCGGTTCTGGGCTGGGAAAAGGGCCGGGCCCGCCCGAAGCCTAACCGGATGGCGGCGCTTGCGAAGATACTCGGCGTCGAGACCTCCGACCTGCTAGGCGAGGCCACGCCCGAGGGGATGCAGGACCTGATCGACCGCGGCCGCGAACAGATCGCACGCGCCATCGGCATAAGCGCCGACAGAATCCGGATCATTGTCGAATTTTAACGGCGGATGTCCGGCAACATACCGAATAGTTCGGCAGCGATCCGTCCTGCCGTCAGCGGAAGAAACAGTTGGTGCCCGCGAACAGCGCGTCGATCTTCGCCGCATCTCCGGGGGCGGCGAACATGCCGCCGATGACATTGTCGCCGGTGCCGATGCTGAATTCCTCGCCCAGGGTGCTGTCCTCGAGATCGACGATCGTCACCGATTCGGATGCCTTGGCACGGGTCGTGCCGATGCCGATCCCGCTCATCGTCGAATAGGTCGCGGCGCCCGGTTCGTTGCCCAGAAACCAGCCGGCGAATTTGCCGTCCTGGAAATTGAGCGTCATCGCGTCGTAGCGGGTGAATTCCATCGTCCCCGCGCCGCATTCGGCGTTGGTGCTGCGGTCGTCTTCCTTGCCCGCGACATTGGCGAGTGCGGCCTCCGCCTGCGCGCGCGGGACGCCGAAGGCGAGCAGGCTGGTCTTGCCGCTGGTCTGGTCGACGAAGCGCAATCCCTCGCCGTCGAGGCTGACGGCGGTGGTTGCCGCGTTCGGGCCATCGGCCTTTGCCTCGGGCACCCGCGGCGCCACCGGCACGGCGTCGGCCTCGGCCGGCGCCTTGTCAGCGGCGGGTTTGCACGCGGCGAGCACGCCGATCATCGCGAGAATTATGAACTTGCGCATGTCTATCTCCTGTCGCGGTGCGGGATCGCGAGCACCAATATCGCACCCAGCGCCGCAAGCGCCATATCCTTTTGCGCGTCCCAAATGTCGCCCTGCTGGCCATTATAGCGGTCGGCGGTCTCGCCCGCCGCGACGATGGTGAGCAGCCATTCGAAGACTTCGTAAAGCGCCGAGACGGCGAGCACCCATCCGAGCACGGTGAGCGTCGCACCGCGCGGGCCGAGACCGCCCCAGCGCCGCGCGCTTTCGGCAACCGGGATCGCCGAAAGCGCGCCGAAGGCGAAATGAACGAGACGGTCATAATGGTTGCGCGTCCAGCCGAAGGCGTCGGAGAGGCCGGTGCCCGTCACCGCCCGGGCCCAATCGTCATAGGGCACATTGCTGTAGGCATAGCGGCCGCCAAGCGTGTGGAGCGCCATGAACGCCACAATGCACGCGACCGAAGCGGTCGACAGCGGCCAGCGGCGCAGCAGCCAGGGCGAGGCGACGATCAGCAGCATCGTCGGGATATGCTGGAGGAGCGCGATCTCGGGATTGGGCTGGTCGATCTGCGCGAGGAGGAGCAGCGCGAGGAGCAGGCCGAGAAGGCGTTTTTGCGTTTTGGAATGCCGCGAGCTCCCCGTCATCGACCGAAATCCGTCGAAGCGGAAGTGGCGGAAAACTGCCTAACTTCACTCGCGAATGCATGTATCGGGCAGAAGGCCGGGGCTGGCATCATACCGACGACCTAATGCAGCAAGACATTGTAGGACAGCGATTTTCGAAGCCTTTACCAGCGCAGCGACATGCAGCTGAGCCCTGCGTCGATATGCGCGATCTGCTCGGTCGGGAGCGTGCGGATCGCGATACCGCGCGCAGCGAGCAAGGCGTGCGTCGCGGGCCAGCGGTCGCCGATGAGGACGGTATCGCCGATGCGCAGGATGTTCGCCGCGGGCTCTTCGCCGGGCGGGGTCGTCACGACCTCCAGCCCGGCGAACTCCGGGCAGTCCGCGAGTGCGGGGACGGCGAGGATCGTGCCTTGATCGATCAAGCCGCAGCCGGTCTTGAAGTGGAGCACGCCGGGCGGCGTTTCGGCGATCTGCGCCGGGTAGCCAAGCTGGCCAAGCAGGGCGGCGAGTTCCTCGGCGCCGGTGCGGTCGGTGCGCGCGGAGAGGCCGATGATCACGCGGTCGGCGAGACGCAAAATGTCGCCGCCGTCGGCATAGCCGGGGCCAGTCATTTCGAGGAGGCGGCTGTGCCGTGCCGCGAGCGGTTCGCGAATATGATCCACCTCGCCCGCGCGGCTCGGCGCGCCGGGGCGGAGCAGGATCGCGCCCTCGGGAAAAGTCAGCGCGACATCCTCGGTGAAGAATGCGTCGGGAAAGTCATCGAGCGGTTCGAGGACTTCGACCGCAAGCCCGAGGTCGCGGAGCGTCGCGACATAGGCCTCATGCTCGGCGACGAGGCCGTAGAAATCGGGATCGGGGCCGCCGTCGGCGCGGATGCCCTTGACCGCCGAAGGGGCAGGGGCGCGGCATAGGGCGTGGGTGAAGGCATAGGGACTGGTCATCTGCCCCTCCTATCCGTTCGCATCGAGCGAAGTCGAGATGCCGTGAGGGGCGTACATCGACGATCGGTGTCTCGACTGCGCTCGACACGAACGGAATTCCCTGGGTCAGCCCTTCTTCAGATGCCGGCGGCCGAGCAGTTCGGCGATCTGCACCGCGTTCAGCGCCGCGCCCTTGCGGAGGTTGTCGGAAACGCACCACAGGTTGAGGCCGTTATCGATCGTCGGATCCTCGCGCACGCGCGACACGAAGGTCGCGAAATCGCCGACGCATTCGACAGGGGTGATGTAACCGCCGTCCTCGCGCTTGTCGTGGAGCACGACGCCCGGCGCCTCGCGCAGGATGCGCTGGGCATCCTCGGCCGACAGCTCATTTTCCATCTCGACGTTGATCGCCTCCGAATGGCCGACGAACACCGGCACGCGGACGCAGGTCGCGGTGACCTTGATCTTGGGATCGAGGATCTTCTTCGTCTCGACGACCATCTTCCATTCCTCCTTGGTCGAACCATCGTCGAGGAACTTGTCGATGTGCGGGATGACGTTGAAGGCGATCTGCTTGGTGAACTTCTGCACGTCCTTTTCGTCGCCGACGAAGATCTGGCGCGTCTGGTTCCAGAGCTCGTCCATGCCCGCCTTGCCCGCGCCCGACACCGACTGATAGGTCGAGACGACGACGCGCTTGATCTTGGCGGCATCGTGGAGCGGCTTCAGCGCGACGACCATCTGCGCGGTCGAGCAATTGGGGTTTGCGATGATGTTGCGCTTTTTATAGCCGTCGATCGCCTCGGGGTTTACCTCGGGCACGATCAGCGGCACGTCGGGGTCCATGCGATAGAGCGACGAGTTGTCGATCACGACGCAGCCCGCTGCGGCGGCTTTCGGCGCGTGAATCGCGGTCGCGTCGCTGCCGATCGCGAAAATCGCCATGTCCCAGCCGGCCCAGTCGAAATTGTCGATGTTCTGGCATTTCGCGGTGCGGCCGGTGTCACCGATTTCGATGTCGAGTCCCTGGCTGCGCGACGAGGCAACGACCGCCAGTTCGTCGATCGGGAATTCGCGCTCGGCGAGAATGGCGAGCACTTCGCGCCCGACATTGCCCGTGGCTCCGGCGACAACGATACGATAACCCATTAACTCACTCCTCAGTGCAAATATTCGGTTGAAACTTTATCAGACCTTCCAGCGGAAATGGCCGGTCAGCGGGTGGTCGAACAGCGCATCCTCCTCGCGCGTGCCCGCGCCGATATTGTGAAGGACGAGCGGCACGCCGGTGGTGTCCTTGCGGTCGGACACGATGCCGGTGTGGGGCATCCGCCCGTCGACCATCTGGGTAAAGATGTCGCCCGGCCGCCAGTCGGCGGGATCGTCGGTGACGGGCAGTGAAGCCCCCTGCCGCCGCCAATAGGTCACAAGATTGGGCACACGGCGATGGTCGATATTGCGATCGGGGCGCCCCAGCCCCCAATTCTTCGGATAGGCCCCGAAATTGGTACGCATGTCGGCATTTACAAGGGCCTGCAGATCGACGCCCAGCGCGTCGCGGAAGGCACGGATCACGACATCGGTGCACACACCTTTTGCGCGCTCGACGTCACCGTTCGGGAAACGGAGGACGCTGTAGGCGGGGTCATAACGCAGCGTCACACCGACCTGGCGCCGCGCCGCGCGGACAAGGCGCTGCGAGTTGGTGAGCGCCATCGCCTCGCCCGACACACCGAAAGCAAGCACCGCGCCCAGAAAGGCGCGCCGCGTCGGCTGAAACGGGAAGACGGACTTCTGCATCAAATTCGCTTTGCCCAAAAGAAAACGACCGGCTCTGCCTGTTGGCGGAACCGGTCGTTTTTGAAAGCTGTTTCGGCTTTGGGTGAGAGAAGCTCTCCTTAGCCTTCGCCGGCTTCCGACCGGTAATCGCGGCGCTCCGCAATACGTGCCGATTTACCAGTGCGGCCGCGAAGATAGTAAAGCTTCGCACGACGCACGGCGCCCTTGCGGATGACGGTAATGCTGTCGATGTTGGGCGAATAGAGCGGGAACACGCGCTCGACACCTTCGCCGAACGACATCTTGCGCACGGTGAAGTTGGAGCCCATGCCCTTGTTCGAGCGTGCGATGCACACGCCTTCGAAATTCTGGACGCGGGTGCGTTCGCCTTCGACCACCTTCACGCCGACTTTCAGCGTGTCGCCGGGGCGGAAGGTCGGAATGGTCTTTGCCGCTTTGGCAATTTCTTCGGCTTCGATCGTCTGGATGAGGTTCATGTCCTCTAGTCCTCTTCTTTTCGCCGCGCGCCAGAGGCAGGTCGGTCCCGAGCATCGACATGACGCTCCCAAAGGTCCGGCCTGCGTAACCGTGTATGATCTTGTGCCTGTTGTTTCCGCCAGGCCGCGATCTTCGCATGATCCCCCGATCGCAGCACTTCGGGGATCGTGCGCCCTTCCCATTCTACGGGTCGGGTATAGTGCGGATACTCGAGCAAACCGTTTTCGAACGATTCGTCGTCCCCGCTTGAAGCCGCGCCCATTACGCCGGGAATCAGCCGAATGCAAGCGTCGAGCAGCAGGAGCGCGCCCATCTCGCCGCCCGACAGGATGATATCGCCCATCGAGATTTGCTCGATCGGGCGCGCGTCGAAGATCCGCTCGTCGAATCCCTCGAACCGGCCGCAGAGGATGATCGCGCCGGGCCCTGCCGCCAGTTCGCGTATCCGGGCCTGCGTGATCGGCGCGCCGCGGGGCGTCATGGCAAGGATCGGCAGGTCAGGATGCGCCGCCGCCGCATGGTCGATCGCGGCCCCGAGGACATCGGCCTTGAGCACCATTCCCGCGCCGCCGCCCGCGGGCGTATCGTCGACGGTGCGGTGCTTGTCGGTCGCGAAATCGCGGATCTGTACCGGCGCGCAGGCCCAAGTCCCGCTTTCCAGCGCGCGCCCCGCCATGCTGTGCCCGAGCGGGCCGGGGAACATGTCGGGATAGAGCGTCAGGGGGACGGCGGTGAAGGTCATGGCAGCGGCTCCCATAGCGCCTCGGGGAGCAGGTGGCGATCCTTGGCGAGCTCGGCGTGCAGCCATTCGCGGAAGCGTTCGATCTTGCGCACCCCGACGCGGTTGTCGCGGTGGACGAGCCACATGGCGAAGTCAGAGACGTGGAGCGTGTCGAACGGCTGGACCATGCGCCCGCTCGCGAGTTCGACGTGCCAGAACAGCGGCGTCAACATCGCGACGCCGAAACCCGCCTGCACCGCGCTCGCTTCCTGAAGCTGGCTGTCGAGTTCGATCCCCCGGCGCGAGGGCGCCGGCGGGGTCGCGACCCCGGCGGCGGCGAACCAGTCGGCCCACCAGCTGTCGTTCGGCGCCAGCCGCTGAACGCGCAGCAGGTCGGCGGGCTCGCTGATGCCATGCTTCTCGATGAACGCGGGCGAAGCGAGCGGCGCGACATTCTGGCGCATCAGGAAGTCGCTGCGCAGTCCCGGCCACGGCCCCTTCCCGATCCGGATCGCGACGTCGACGTTCGAGGCGTCGAAATCGATCAGCTGGTTGCTCATCGACATGCGGACCGCGAGTTCGGGGTAGAGGAGCTGGAAGCTGCCGATGCGCGCGCTGAGCCAGGTGCCGCCGAAACTCGTCACCGCGTTGATCGTCAGCACATCGGCCTCGTCGCTTGTGAGCGCGGCGAAGGCGTCACCCATCGCGGCGAAGGCGCCCGAGATCGCGGGGAGCAGCCGCTGGCCCGTTTCGGAAAGGCGCACACGCCCCTTCTCGCGCACGAAGAGCGCGCGGCCGAGCCGGTCCTCCAATTGACGGACCTGATAGCTGACCGCCGCCTGCGTCATCCCGAGCTCTTCGGCGGCGCGTGAGAAATTCTCGAGGCGCCCGGCGGCTTCAAAGGTTCGTACCGCGGCAAGGGGAGGCAGCTTGGGCATGCTACCTTATAAGCATAGCTTATATAGTGGTCTACGCCTTTTGTTGGCGGCGGGGTGCGGAAAGGCGCATCTGGGCTGCACCAGCGAAGGAGACTTACGATGCAAGACGAGCATTTCATGCGCGGCTGGAACGAAGGTCACAACCGTTTCAGCGCAGATATCACCCGTGCCATCAAATGGCTGACCGAACCCTTCCGCCGCCTGGGCGAATATATGGGCCCGGCGAACGCGCCCGGCGTGGACGTGTTCTTCACCCGTCGCGCCCGCAGCGGCGCGCGTTCGCGGCGACGCGGGCATTAGGATTCCCTGCCCCCTCTCAAAGGTCCAGGGCTGAACGGGGCGGAGCGATCCCTTGCAAAGGCTCCGCCCCGTTCAAGGTCCGATCCAGACTATCGCGCTTCGGGCGGCACGACGCGAAAGCGCAGCGCCTGAACCGTCGGCGGGGTCGTCGGCGCGAGCAGCAAGATCCCGTCGAGCTTGCCTTTCGCGCAATCGAGCCGAAAGGCGGTCGACATCGCGCCGATCGGCGCGAGCGGCTCGTCGGCCGGGCATTCGCCGACCTCCTCCTTCAGCTCCGCAAGTTCGGCCGTCCAATTGTCGGCCGAGCGGTCCATCAGGAAATTCATCGCGAGCTTGCCTTCTAGCGGACCGAGATTTCCCGCGGCATAAGCGGCTTTTGCCGCCGCATAAGCCTCCGCCACGGCGGGCGACACCGGCACGGCGCGCGTTTCGAGCAACCCAGCCTTGCCCATCGCGACCGCCGCGTCCCACGCGGGCGCCGAAGGTCCGGCATATGTGCGGTTCGCCATTGCGAAGACGCCGACGCCATGATCCGGCATCAGCATCACATGGCTGCCATAGCCCGGATAGCCGCCGCCGTGCGCGAGCGTCAGCCCGAGGTCGCAGTCCTGCGCGACGCGCCAGCCCATGCCATAGGCGGCCGCCTGCTTGCACGCGGTGGCGCCGCTCGCGCCGATCCGGTTGGTCACGGACACGAAATTGAGACCCTGCGCGATTTCGCGCACCGTCGCGCGCTTGACCGGGCCGGTATCCGCGTCATCGCGCGCGGGCCAGGCCGACAGCAGGAAGGCGACCCATTTGGCATAGTCGTTGGCGCTGACCTGCAGCCCGCCCATGCTGTTGAACGCGCCATCGGCCATTTCGGGCTCGGGCGACCAGCGATCATTTTCCCAGCGATAGCCGAGCGCATAGTGCACTTTGGGCGCTTTCGGCGCGTCGAAGCCGCTCGCCGTCATGCCGAGCGGGGTCAGGATCGTCTGACGGACATAGTCGGCATAGGCCATGCCCGAGGCATTGGCGACGACGCGGCCGAGTAGCGCATAGCCGAAGTTGGAATATTCGTGAGCCGACTGCGGCGCACGGCTGAAGGGCATGCCCGCGGCGACCATTTTCGTGAATTCGGCCTGCGGCAAGACCTGCTGCCGGTCGCCCCACGGATCGTCGGTGACGAAGCCGCCGACATGCTGGAGGAGGTCACGTATACGGATGCGCGGGCTGTCCTTCGTCGGATAGGTCCAGCCTTTCATTTCGGGGATATGCTGTTCGGCGAGATCGTCGAGGCGAAGCTTGCCGTCGTCGCGCAGCTTGAGGATCGACAGCGCGGTGAACGCCTTGGTCATCGAGGCGATGCGGAAGAGGCTGTCGGGGGTGACCGCGCGCTCGTCGGTGATATTCTGGACGCCGATGCCCTTCACATAGGCGAGCTTCCCGTCCTTGACGACGCCGTAGACCATACCGGGGATATGTTGATCGGTCCGATATTTCGCGAAGAGCGCGTCGATTTCGGGTGCGAGCTGGTCGAGAGTTTCGGGCGCGGGGTCTTGTGCGACGGCCGGGAACGGCGCCGCTACCGCGATGGCCAGAAGAATAGCAATTTTTGAGCGCATCCAAACCTCCGTTCGTGCTGAGCTTGTCGAAGCACAGTCCTTCCCCGACATAGAAAGGAAGAGCGGCCCTTCGACAAGCTCAGGGCGAACGGACTTTTAGGGCGAGCGGTTACTCGACGAACGCCGCGTTCACGGTGACGCCGTCGTCGGTCCACGCCGGTACCGCCTGCGCAGTCATCGGCACCATGAAGCGCACGGGCTTTTTGCCGGGCTCGGCCGACTTCTCGATTTCGAGGATGTCGCCCGCGCCGAAATTCTCGACCGCGGCGACATGGCCGATGGCTTGGCCGTCGGTCGACACGCACGGCAGCCCGAGCAGGTCGTGATGATAATATTCGCCCTCGCCCAAGGGCGGCAGTGCCGAGCGCGGGACGGTGAGCAAGGTGCCGCGCAGCGCCTCGGCGCCGCTGCGGTCGGTAACCTCGGCAAAGGTCGCGACCGCGCCCTGATTGGCGGGGCGCACCGACTTCAGGGTCAGCTTGCGCCCCCCTGCCTCAAAAACGGAAAAGGCGCGGAGAGCCTCCGCGCCTTCGCCGAACAATTTGAGACGCACCTCGCCCCGCACCCCATGCGCGCCGGCGATGGCGGCGAGGGTGACGGGGCGATTCGCGTCGGCCAAGGCTTAGCCTTCGGCCTTTTCTTCGCCAGCTTCTTCAGCAGGCGCGTCTTCGGCGTCGGGAGCCACCGGGCCGCCTTCGGCGACTTCCTCGGCGATCGCGGTCGCGTCTTCGGCGGTCGCATCGGCCGGGGTTTCGTCGGCGACGGCTTCGGCAACCGCTTCGGCGGTGTCTTCGCTCTTCACCGAACCGGTTGCGTCCGATTCAGCGGCGGCAGGAGCAGCGGCTTCTTCGGCCACGACGTCTTCAGCGGCAGCTTCTTCAGCCGGAGCCGCTTCTTCAGCAGCTTCGGGTTCCGGCGCCGGAGCGGCGGCAGCAGCGGCTGCGGCTTCTTCGGCTTCAGCCAGCTTCGCGGCCTTCTCTTCGGCGCGTTCCTTGGCCTTTTCGCCCGGGACCGCCTTGTTCGGGTTGTTGCGCGCGGCGCGTTCCTTGATGCCCGCGGCATCGAGGAAGCGGGCGACGCGGTCGCTCGGCTGCGCGCCGACCGAGAGCCAGTGCTTCGCGCGCTCGGTGTCGAGCTTCACGCGCTCGGGGCTGTCCTTGGCGAGCAGCGGGTTGTAGCTGCCGATACGCTCGATGAAGCGGCCGTCGCGCGGGCTGCGCGAATCGGCAACGACGATCTTGTAATAGGGACGCTTTTTAGAACCGCCGCGAGCGAGGCGAATGGAGGTAGCCATGATATTTTCCTTCAGAGTTTAACGTTTAAAGTCGGGTCAGATTATTTCTTTTTATTCATCAAATTAGCGAGCTCGGGCGGGATCGACCCGCCTCCACCGAGACCGGGGAGGCCACCACCGCCGCCCATTCCGCCCATTCCGGGGATGCCGCCGCCCTTGCCGAACAGCGCGCCAAGGCCCTTGAGCCCGCCCATCTTGCGGATCTTCTTCATCGCGCTGGACATTTCCTGGTGCATTTTCAGCACCTTGTTGACCTGCTGCACCGTGGTGCCCGATCCGTTGGCGATGCGGATCTTGCGTTTCGCGGTCAGAATTTCGGGCTTCGCGCGCTCCTTGGGGGTCATCGACCCCATGATCGCGTCGAAATGAACGAGCGTCTTGTCGTCGGCGCCGCTCTGCGCCGCGGCGACCTGCGCCTTTTTGAGGCCCGGGATCATCCCCGCGAGCGCACCGAGGCCGCCCATGCGGCGCATCTGGTTGAGCTGCGTGCGAAGATCGTTGAGGTCGAACTGGCCCTTGGCCATCTTCGCCGCCATCGCCTCGGCCTCTTCGGCCTGGATCGTTTCGGCGGCGCGCTCGACAAGGCTGACGACGTCGCCCATGCCGAGGATGCGGCCCGCGATACGCGACGGCTGGAACAGCTCGAGCCCGTCGAGTTTCTCGCCCGTGCCCGCGAACTTGATCGGCTTGCCGGTGACCGCGCGCATCGAGAGCGCGGCACCACCGCGCGCGTCACCGTCCATGCGGGTGAGGACGACGCCGGTGAGCGGCACCTGATCGGTGAAGCGCTGCGCGACCTGCACCGCGTCCTGACCGGTCAGGCTGTCGACGACGAGCAGGGTTTCGGCGGGATTGGCGGTGCGCGACACCGCCTGCATCTCGTCCATCAGCTGCTGGTCGACGTGGAGGCGGCCCGCGGTGTCGAGCATCAGCACGTCATAGCCCTGGAGCTTCGCGGCCTGCAGCGCGCGCTGCGCGATCTCGACCGGCTGCTGGCCGGCGACGATCGGGAGGGTCGCGACGTCGATCTGGGTGCCGAGGACGGCGAGCTGTTCCTGCGCGGCGGGGCGATTGACGTCGAGCGACGCCATCAGCACCTTCTTGCGCTCTTTTTCCTTGAGCCGCTTCGCGATCTTCGCGGTCGTCGTCGTCTTGCCCGAGCCCTGCAGGCCGACCATCATGATCACCGCGGGCGGGGTGACGGCAAGGTCGAGTTCGGCGGTTTCGGAGCCGAGCATTTCGGTCAGCGCATCGCTGACGATCTTGACGACCTGTTGCCCCGGGGTGACCGAACGCAGGACATTGGCGCCGATCGCGAGGTCCGTGACCTGATCGATAAAGCTGCGCACGACGGGCAGGGCGACGTCGGCTTCGAGCAAGGCGATTCGCACTTCGCGCATCGCGGCGCGCACGTCGGCCTCGGTCAGCGCACCGCGACCGCGGAGCTTCCCGAAAACATCGCCAAGCCGATTGCTCAGACTATCGAACACAGCCAAAATCCTTGCCTACGACGCCCGCAACGCAAAACACGCCGGTGAGCGAAACCTCGCCAACCAGCGGTATCCGTGGACAGTGTTTCCGTCGCGGATGTCGTGTCTGCCCGAACGCAAAATGCGCGCGGACGCGGCGGCCTTTACGCAAAAGCGGCGTCGAAGGCAAGCCGCGGCCGCCATACGCGCGCGAACGACACGGCGGTGGCACACTTAACCCAAATTTCACCGCTTCGCTCCATAAAGCCCGCAAGGGTGGGACAAATTCATATGACATCGACGCCGAAGCAATTCGACCGCAGTGAGGGCGCCAAACGCGACATCATCGCCGGCGGCATCGTCGTCGCAGCGATCCTGCTCTTCGTTGGCACGGGCAGCACCGTGATGCAGGCGGCGGTTCGCGCGCTGATCGGCATCGGCGGCGGGCCCGATCGCGCGCTCGCCACGGCGCTCGTGCTCAACATCGCGCTGATCCTGTTCGGCTGGCGCCGCTACAAGGATCTCAACCGCGAAATCATCGAACGCACCGAAGCCGAACAGCGCGCGCGCTACCTTGCCGACACCGATCCGCTGACCGGCTTCCTCAACCGCCGCGCGCTGCTCGCGACGGGACAGCGGCAGATCGCAAGCGCGATCGCCGAAAAGCGCCATGTGGCGCTGTTCCTGCTCGATCTCGATCATTTCAAGACGGTCAACGACATTCACGGTCACGCTGCGGGCGATCGCGTATTGCAGGTCGCCGCCGAACGCATCTCCGCCGTCTTGCCGCCCAATGCGACCAAGGCGCGGCTCGGCGGCGACGAATTCGTCGCGATGCTCGCCTTCGAACCCTCGGCACGCGCCGATATCGATGCGCTGGCCGCCGAACTCGTCATGGCGCTCGACAATGTTGTCGCGCATGACGCGCAGCAGATCCGGGTCGGGGCGTCGCTCGGCATATCGCTCGCCCATGAGGCGAGCATGACGATGGAAACGATGGTCCGCCAGGCCGACATCGCCATGTATCATTGCAAGGACGAGGGCCGGAACCGCTTTTGCTGGTTCGAGACCGGCATGGAGATGGCGGTGCAGGTTCGCAACCAGATCGAAACGGGCATTCGCGACGGCATGCCGCGCGGCGAGTTCGTCCCGCATTTCGAGCCGCAGGTCGATATCGCCAGCGGGCGGCTGATCGGCTTCGAGATGCTGATGCGCTGGGAATCGCCCGAATATGGCATGATCCCGCCCGAACGCTTCATCCCCGTGGCCGAGGAAAGCGGCCTGATCGGCGAATTGTCGTTGAAGGTGATCCGCGAAGCGATGGAGATCGCCAAGCGCTGGGACCCGTCGCTCATGCTTGCGGTCAATATCTCGCCGCAGCAGCTGAAGGATCCGTGGTTCAGCCAGAAGCTGACCAAGCTGCTCGTCGAAACGGGCTTCCCGGCCGCGCAGCTCGAGGTCGAGATCACCGAAAGCTCGCTGTTCGAGAATCTGCCGCTGGTGCGTTCGATCGTCACCAGCCTCAAGAATCAGGGCGTATCGCTCAGCCTCGACGATTTCGGCACCGGCTACAGCTCGCTGTCGCACCTCCGCGCGCTGCCCTTCGACCGGATCAAGATAGACCGCAGCTTCATCGCCGCGATGCGTGGCAGCCCCGATGCCCAAGCCATCGTCGTCGCGATCGTGCGGCTGGGCGAGAGCCTGGCGATGCCGATCACCGCCGAAGGCGTCGAGGATGAGGCGACCGCGATCGAACTGACGCGGCTCGGTTGCTCGAAAGGCCAAGGCTGGTATTTCGGCCGCGCCTCTTCGGCGGCCGACACCGAACGGCTGCTGGCCGACCGCGGCCTGCTCCGCGCGCCGATGGTGCCGCCCCTGGGGCCGGACACGCGCTCCGACACCAGCGACGCCGAACCGCTGCGCAAGTCGGCGTAACCCTCTTCCTTCCCCTCGATGGGGGAAGCAGCGAGACTTGCCAGCTTGCTGGCTTGGTCGCAGCGATGGGGGTGCGCCCTCGTCCTGAAGCGGCGGCGCGCGGACGCGCCGTCACCCCCATCCAGCTCCGCCCAATCGCTTCGCGATAAGGCTGCATATCCTTCCTCCATCAGGGGGAAGGCCCATATGGCTCGCTAGACTTCGCGGCCGCGCGCCCTTACATGCGCGGACTATGGCAGACCGCTTCACCAAGATGCACGGCCTGGGCAACGACTTTGTCGTGATCGACGCGCGCGCGCAGCCCGTCGAAATGACGCCGGCGCGCGCGCACGCGATCGCCGATCGCCGCCACGGCATCGGGTGCGACCAGCTGATCCTGCTCGAACCGTCGGCGAGCGCCGACGTAAAGATGCGCATCTTCAACGCCGATGGCGGCGAGGTCGAGGCGTGCGGCAATGCGACGCGCTGTGTCGCGACACTGATCGGCAAGCCCGCGGTGATCGAGACGCTGGGCGGCATGCTGCGCGTCACCCCGGCCGATGGCGGCGCCGAAGTCACGCTGGGCGAGCCCGTGTTCGACTGGGAGCATATCCCGCTCGCGATGCCGATGGACACGCGCGACATGCCCGTCGCGTGGGACGAACTGGAGCATGGCGCCGCGGTCAATGTCGGCAATCCGCATATCGTCTTTTTCGTGCCCGAAGCGGACGCCGTCGCGCTGGACGAATTGGGCCCGCGGATCGAGACCGACCCGCTGTTTCCCGAGCGCGTCAACGTCAATGTCGCGAGCCTCGACGGCGAGAATCAGTTGCAGCTGCGCGTGTGGGAACGCGGCGTCGGGCTGACGCAGGCCTGTGGGACCGGCGCGTGCGCGACCGCGGTCGCGGCGATCCGAGCGGGGCTGGTCCAGTCGCCGGTGACGGTATCGCTGCCCGGCGGCGACCTCGTGATCCGCTGGGCGCCGGGCGCGCCGATCGTGATGAGCGGCGCCGCGACGCGCGTCTATGAGGGCGAGACCGACTGGGCGCAGTTCGGATGAGCGCTTTCCTCGTCGACCGGCAGGAGGTCGTCAATTTCGGTTGCCGGCTGAACATCGCCGAGGGCGAGGCCATTCGGTCGGCCATCAAGGCCGCGGGTGCGCAGGGCACGATCGTCTTCAACAGCTGCGCGGTGACCGACGAGGCAGTGCGGCAGGCGCGGCAGGCGGTACGCCGCGCGCTGCGCGAGCGTCGGGGCGCCGAGGTCGTGGTGACCGGGTGCGCGGCGGAACTGGAAGCCGAGACTTTTGCCGAAATGGGGGCGCGGGTAGTGCGCAACGATGCCAAGGGGCTGACCGAGAGTTATCGTTCATCCTCTTCCCGGTTCCCCCGCGAAGGCGGGGGGCCATCTCCCGCCCGTGCCATTTCGAGCCCGCCGGAGATGGGTCCCCGCCTTCGCGGGGACACGGGATTTTCCTATACCCCCGCCCTCTCGGGCGCCGACCACGCCCGCGCGTTTCTCGGCGTCCAGACCGGCTGCTCGCACAGCTGCACCTTCTGCGCGACGGTGCTGGCACGCGGCACCGCACGGTCGGCGAGCGTCGATGCGGCGGTTGCATCCGCACAAACCGCGCTGACACGCGGGCAGCGCGAGATCATCCTGACCGGGGTGGATCTGGCGAGCTATGGCGACGACAGCGGCACGACGCTCGCCGCGCTGGTCGAGGCCTTGCTGGCGCTGCCGATCGAGCGCCTCCGCCTCTCGTCGCTCGACCCCCATCGCATCGACGACGCACTGTTCGCGCTGCTGACAGAGGAGCCGCGCGTGATGCCGCACGTCCACCTGTCGCTGCAGGCGGGCGACGATATGGTGCTGACACGGATGAAGCGCCGCCACCGCCGCGCCGACGCCGTCGCACTGATCGAGCGATTGAAGGCCGCGCGCCCCGACATCGCCATCGGCGCCGACCTGATCGCCGGCTTCCCCACCGAGGATGAGGCGATGTTCGCGAACTCGCTGGCGCTGATCGACGATTGCGACATCGTCTTCGGCCATATCTTTCCCTACAGCCCCCGCGCCGGGACGCCCGCCGCGCGGATGCCGCAGGTCGGGCGCGCGTTGGCGCGCGAGCGTGCCGCAATCCTGCGCGAGGCCAATGCGCGGCGGCGGCAGGACTGGCTCGATACGCAGATTGGCGGCACCGCATCGATGCTCGTCGAGCGCGACGGGGCGACGGGCCACGCCGAAAACTTCGCGTCGCTGGCGCTGACCGCACCCGCGGCGCCCGGCACCCTCATCGACGTGCGCCTGATCGCGCGCGACGGCGACCGCATGATCGCCACACCAATCGAAGCAAAGGATATCGCGGCATGACAGGCCAAAGCTGGAGCGAACGGCTGCTCGGCGGCTTTCGCCGCACCTCTGAACGGCTCGGCGAAAATCTCGCGGGGCTGACCGGCAAGGCGCGGCTGGATGAGGAGGATCTCGACCGGATCGAGGAAGCGCTGATCACCGCCGACCTCGGCCCCGCGACGGCCGCGCGCATCCGCGACCGCCTCGCCGCCCGCCGCGATGCGGTGGCAGGTGGAGTCGAGGAGCTGAGGAAGATCGTCGCCGACGAAATCGCCACGGTGCTGCGCCCCGTCGCCGAACCGCTCGACATCGACGCCTTTCCGCGACCGCAGGTCATCCTGGTGATCGGGGTCAACGGGTCGGGCAAGACCACGACGATCGCCAAGCTCGCGCACCTGTTCCAGGAACAGGATTATGGCGTGATGCTCGTCGCGGGCGACACCTTCCGCGCCGCCGCGATCGGGCAGCTCAAGGTCTGGGCCGAACGGCTCGGCGTGCCGATCATGGCGGGCCCCGAAGGCGGCGACAGCGCGGGCATCGTGTTCGATGCGGTGAAACAGGCGACCGCGACGGGGATCGACGTGCTGATCGTCGACACCGCCGGCCGCCTTCAGAACAAGCGCGAGCTGATGGACGAGCTTGCCAAGATCAAGCGCGTGCTCGGCCGCCTCAACCCCGCCGCGCCGCACGATGTCGTGCTCGTGCTCGACGCGACGACGGGGCAGAATGCGCTGGCGCAGATCGACGTGTTCCGCGAGGTCGCGGGCGTGACAGGCCTTGTCATGACCAAGCTCGACGGCACCGCGCGCGGCGGCGTGCTCGTGTCCGCGGCCGAGCGCCACGGGCTTCCGATCCACGCGATCGGCATCGGCGAAACCATCGACGACCTTCGCCCGTTCGATGCCGACGAGATTGCGGGCATCATTGCAGGAAATATCCGATGAGCGATCAGCTCGACCAGATCGACCAGCTTCCAGGCGGCCCTGAAACGGTCCCGCCGCCGCCGCCAGCGAAGCATGGCTGGCTCAACTTCGTGATCGATTTCGGGCCTTTGCTCGTCTTCTTCCTCGCCTATAAATTCGCTTCCGGAGGCGAAGGCGCGTTCGCCGCGACCACCGCCGCGATCAAGGGCACGATCGCCTTCATGGTCGCGATCATCATCGCGATGGCGGTGTCGAAATGGAAGCTCGGCAGGATTTCGCCGATGCTGTGGATGTCGAGCATCCTCGTCCTCGGCTTCGGCGCGCTCACCATCTGGTTCCACGATGAGCGCTTCATCGTGATGAAGCCGACGATCATCTATGGCACCTTTGCGGTGTTGTTGCTCGGCGGCTGGTGGTTCAAGCGGCCGATGCTCAAATATCTGCTCCAATCGGCGCTCGAAGGGCTCACCGACCGCGGCTGGCTGCTCTTGTCGCGCAACTGGGGTCTGTTCTTTGCGGCGCTCGGCATCGCCAACCACGTGATGTACGAGATGATCCAGGCGAAGCAGATGAGCTTCGACCTGTGGCTGACGATCAAGGTCTGGGGCGTCACCGCCCTCTCCTTCCTCTTTACCTTCAGTCAGGTCCCGGTGATGCTGAAGAACGGTCTCGCCGTTCCCGAAGAAGTCGCCAGCAACAAAAATTGATGCATTTCCCCCCCCGACTGGCATAGCTGCGTCACCGGCTCCGGGTCGCACGCGGCGCCGCGATAAAAAGGGGGAACTGCCATGGACAAATTTTTCGGAAATCTGCACGCCGTACTGGGCACCGGTCTCGTGCTCGCGATCGTCCTGATGCTCTGCCTCAACGGCCAGAATTTCGAGGACGGGGTCGCCGCGGCCAACGCGGTCATGCGCTGGCTGCACACCTTCTTCGGCGTGCTGTGGATCGGCCTGCTCTATTATTTCAACTTCGTCCAGATGCCGACGATGCCGAAGATCCCGGCCGAATTGAAGCCCGCGGTCGGCAAGCATATCGCACCCGCCGCGCTGTTCTGGTTCCGCTGGGCGGCACTGGCCACCGTGCTGCTGGGGCTCGCGATCGCCGGCCACGCCAAATATCTCGCGCCCGCGCTCGGTCTTCAGGATCCCTACAAGCTGATCGGCGTCGGCATGTGGCTGGGGCTGATCATGGCGTTCAACGTCTGGTTCCTGATCTGGCCGAACCAGAAGAAGGCGCTGGGCATCGTCGAGGCCGACGATGCGACGAAAGCCAAAGCCGCGCGGACCGCGATGATATTTTCGCGGACCAACACCTTGCTGTCGATCCCGATGCTCTATGCAATGGTGAACTTCAGCTAAGTCGCCGCAACGGCAAATCGATAGAGGCGCTTCGGGAAACCGGAGCGCCTCTATCGTTTCCGTTCGTGTCGAGCGAAGTTGAGACACTCATCGACCTGACCCTGGCCCCGAGCGGCATCTCGACTTCGCTCGATGCGAACGGGTTTTGGTTTAGCCTTTTTCGATAGCCGCCTTGTGCATACGGCCATTCATCACATAATGCGCGACGCCCATCTGCATGCCCGCCGCCTGCGCATCGTCGATCTCGCGCACGCGGCGCGCCGGGGCGCCGGCCCAGAGTTCGCGATCCGGAATTTCCTTATTCTCGGTCAGCAGCGCACCCGCGGCGAGCATCGCGTCGCTGCCGATCCGGCACCCGTTCATCACGGTCGCCTTCAATCCGACGAAAGCCCGGTCCGCCAGCGTGCAACCGTGCACCATCGCCATATGGCCGATCAGCACATCCTCGCCGATGATCATCGGAAAGCCTTCCGGCCGGTGCGGCATCGGGCCGTCGCAATGGACGATGCTGCCGTCCTGGATGTTCGATCGCGCGCCGACGACGATGTGGCTGACGTCGGCGCGCAGCACGCAATTATACCAGATGCTGACGTCGGGGCCGATGGTCACGTCGCCGATGATCCGGCATCCGGGCGCGATAAAGGCGCTGGGGTCGATCTGCGGCGTCTTTCCATTGACGCTGATAATGCTGACGTCGTTCATTCGTCGCGGCCTCCGATGATATTCTTCCAGATCAGGACCGGCAGCGTCGAGGCATAATCGTCGGTCCAGCGATCGAAATGCGCGCGCGCCTCGAGCGGCACCCAGGCGCCGTCCTCATAGCTATCCTTGCGCGGGCGGATGCCGCCGGTCAATTGCCCCATCCGTTCGGGCGTCGCGGTCAGCGCGACCCAGTTCGATCCGGTGAGATCGCCATATTCGTCGCCGATCGGGCCGGGGTCCATGCGGATCGCCGCGGTCCAGCCGCGCGCCTTCGCCTCCGCCGCGAGCACCGGTTCGAGCCCGAAGAAGCGGTTCGAGATGTGGATGAGCAATATGCCGTCGGGCTTCATCGCCCGCGCATAGATGCCGATCGCTTCCCTGGTCAGCAGGTGCAGCGGGATCGCGTCGGACGAGAATGCGTCGATGACGATCACGTCGAAGCGGCCCGCGGGCTGGTTGGCCAGCTGAAGCCGCGCATCGCCGATGACGATCGGCGTGTCGCCCGCGCAATCGGACAGGAAGGTGAATTTCGACGGATCGCGCGCGATATCGACCATCACCGGGTCGATCTCGAAAATCGTCCAATGCTGGCCGGGCCTGCGATAGCAAGCGAGCGTCCCGGCGCCGAGCCCGACAATGCCGATCGACGCGTTCGGTCCCGCGAGCGCTTCGGCCTTGTCGAGCGTCAACCCGACCCCCGATCGAGGTCCATAATAGGTCGTCGGGTCGCGCCGATGCGCGGCGTCGGTGCGCTGGAGGCCGTGGAGCGTCGTCCCGTGCGCGAGGCGCCGCTGGTTCGACTGGGGATAATCGGTGACGGTATAGACGCCGAAATAGCTGCGGACGCGCGCGCCGGTGAAGCTTTCCTGGATGGTGTCCCAGCCGCCGACGCCGATCATCAGCAGCGCGAGCACCGGCACGAAGGCCCAGCGCCAGCCGATCACGAGCATGCCGATCACGAAGATGGCGACGCCCCAAGCGGTCACCGCCTCGTCGAGCCGGCCGGTCCAGTCACCCACCATATGCCAGGCGCCGAAAGCGGCGATCGCGACGAGCAGCACCGCGACGGCGCGCGCGGTCTTCGCCTGCAGTCCCAGCCATTTGTCCCACGGGAAGAGCGCGGGGAGCGGGATCAGCATCGCGGCGGCGAGAATCAGCAGCGGATGTTCATAAACCCAGTCGAAGATCAGCGGCGCGAACAGGGCGGCGAACAGCCCGCCGAGCACGCCGCCCGCCGACATGATCAGGTAAAAGAGCGTCAGATGCTGCGCCGCGGGACGGAGATGATAGAGATAACCGTGGAGCGCGACCGCGACGATGAAGAGCATCGCGAGGCTGGCCAGCGCGACCATCATCGACCCGCCCCCCGAACTCAGCAGCCCGAGCCCGCCGACCGCGAGCAGCACGACCGGCGCAAGCAGCGTGATGATCTGCGTCAGCCGCGTGAAGGTCGAGAAGGCGATGACGAAGCTCAGGAGGTAGAGGCCGAGCGGCAGCACCCAGAGCAGGGGCATCGCGACGATATCGGTGGTGAGGTGCGTCGTCGTCGACAGCATCAGCCCCGACGGGACGGCCGCGATCAACAGCCAGTGGAGCTGGCGCCGCAGCGTCGGACGCGGCTCGTCGGTGACCGCCGCATGGGCTTCGGCGCTGCCATGCCGTCGCGCCGCCGCCGCGCCCGCGACGAGCAGCACGAGCAGCGCATAGCCCGCCGTCCATCCCCAGCTTTGCGCGGCGAGCGGCATCGTCGGTTCGACGAACGCGGGATAGCTGATGAGGCCCGCGAAGCTGCCGAGGTTCGACGCGGCATAGAGATAATAGGGATCGCCCGCACGGGGATCGGCGGCGAACCAGCGCTGCATCAGCGGCGCCTGCGCCGACACGACGAAGAAGACGGGGCCGATCGAGGCGAGCAGGAGCAGCGGCACCCACAGCGCCTCCTGCCCCGGCCCCGGCGGTGCGATCTGCGCGATGCCGATCGGGAGCCACAACGCCGCGACAAGGAAGAGCGCAAGGTGGATGATCGCCTGCCGCCGCACGGTGAACCGCCCGAGCCAATGCGCATAGGCATAGCCGCCCAGCAGCAGCGCCTGATAGACGAGCATCGCGCTGTTCCACACCGCGGGCGCCCCGCCCAATTTGGGCAGTACCATCCGCGCGACCATCGGCTGCACGAGGAAGAGCAGGAAGCTGCCGACGAGGATCGTCAGCACGAACAGCCAGCGGCGCGGCGAAGACGAACCGATCACGCGATCATGCGCCCAGCAGCCGCGCCGCATGGAGCGCATGATAGCTGAGCACGCCCGACGCACCCGCGCGGCGGAAGGCAAGCAGGGTTTCGAGGACGAGTGCGTCGCGGTCGCCCGCACCGGCGGCGGCCGCAGCCTCGATCATCGCATATTCGCCCGACACCTGATAGGCGTAGACGGGTACCGCGAAATTGTCCTTCACCGCACGCACGATGTCGAGATAGGGCAGCCCCGGTTTCACCATCACGCTGTCGGCACCCTCGGCGAGGTCCTGTGCGACTTCGCGCAAGGCTTCTTCGCTGTTGGCCGGGTCCATCTGATATGTTTTCTTGTCGCCCTTGAGCAGCCCGCGCGAGCCCACGGCGTCGCGGAACGGGCCATAGAAGGCCGACGCATATTTGGCGGCGTAGCTCATGATCTGGACATGACCGAAGCCCTCGGCCTCCAGCGCCTGCCGGATCGCGCCGATGCGGCCGTCCATCATATCGCTGGGCGCGATGATGTCGGCGCCCGCGCGCGCCTGGTTGAGCGCCTGCCCGACGAGTATCCCGACCGTCTCGTCGTTGAGGACATAGCCGCTCGCATCGATCAGCCCGTCCTGCCCGTGGCTGGTATAAGGATCGAGCGCGACGTCGGTGAGGATGCCGATATCGTCGCCAAGCGCCTGCTTGATCGCGGCGGTGGCGCGGCACATGAGGTTGTCGGGATTGAGCGCCTCGCCGCCATCCTCGCTGCGCCGGTCGGCCTGCGTATAGGGAAAGAGCGCGAGGCACGGGATGCCCGCCGCGACCGCGTCCCGCGCGCGCTCGACGAGCAGGTCGACCGACCAGCGCGACACGCCGGGCAGGCTCGCGATCGGCTCCTCGGCGCCCGTGCCGTCGCAGACGAAGAGCGGCCAGATGAGGTTCGCGGGCGAAAGATGCGTTTCGCGCACCATCGCGCGGCTCCAGCCGGTGCGGCGGGCGCGGCGCAGGCGCAGGTCGGGGAAAGCGGCGTGGGTCATGCGGGGTGCATAGCGGCGCCGGGCCGCGGGGCAAATGGATATTGCCGCTTTAAGCGGTCAGATCCCCTCGCCCGCCCGCTTCGACGCGACGTCGGCGAGGCTGCCGAGTTTTGGCCCTTCGACCTGTTTCGGGGCGATCGGGGTCAGCGCGGCGCCCGGCGCAACCGCGGTCAGTTCGCGGATGCGCGCGCGGAAATCGGCGAGGGCCTTGCCCTCGAGCAGCGCGCGGGTGACGAAGGTCACCGACGACGGATTGACCGCGCGCCCGTTGCGATAGAGCTCGTAATGGAGGTGCGGCCCGGTCGAAAGGCCGGTCGAGCCGATATAGCCGATCACCTGCCCGCGATTGACGCGCTGCCCGGCGCGCACCGCGATGCGGCTCATATGGCCGTAACCGGTGCCGAGGCCATTGCCATGATTGAGCTTCACATAATTGCCGAAGCCGCCGTGGCGCCCGGCGATCGTCACGACGCCGTCGGTCACCGCATAGATGGGCGCGCCATAGCCGCCGCCGAAATCCATGCCGCTGTGCATGCGCTTGTAGCCGAGGATCGGATGACGGCGCATACCGAAGGTCGAGGTGACGCGCCCGCGTGTCGGCCGCGTCATGCCGCCGCGCTGTTCGCCGACGCCCGACGCCTCGAACCATTGCGTGCGGCCGTCGGCGTTCCATTCGAGCATCGACAGTTTCGGCTTTCCGCCGCGGATCAGCCCGGCGTAAAGCAGCTTGCCCGTCTCGCTCTCACCCGTTTCGGCGCGGCGATAGTCGACGATCATGTCGAACTCGTCGCCGCTGCGAATATCGCGGCTGACCGAAATCTGGCGGCCGATGACGCGCAGGTAGGACTGGATCGCCTCCGGCGGCGCCCCGGCGGCGCGCGCCGAGCGATAGAGGCTGTCGCCGACTCGCCCACGAATGCGCAGCGGGGTCGCATCGACCGCGATCGGGATGCGCCGCATGACGAGCTGGCCGCCGATACGCTCCATTTCGATGCGCAGGTCAAAACGCGCGCGCATCGCGAGCGCCTCGACCGGGCGCGGCATGGTGCGCGCGGCGCGGC
Source organism: Sphingopyxis chilensis (assembly GCF_035930445.1). Taxonomy (NCBI): domain Bacteria; kingdom Pseudomonadati; phylum Pseudomonadota; class Alphaproteobacteria; order Sphingomonadales; family Sphingopyxidaceae; genus Sphingopyxis; species Sphingopyxis chilensis. The sequence goes on from NZ_CP142394.1 coordinate 3,310,582, forward strand.
GGCCGAGGATCAGGTCGATTCGCGTGCCGGGCGCGATGTCGGCCAGCGGGACCGCGCCCGACACCCGGTTCGCGAGCGCCTGCGCCTCGCCGCTGCCGACGCCCGAGCGTTCGAGCAGCCGCGCGAAGCTGTCGCCGCGCCCCAATGTGGCGGTGAGTTCGATCTGCGGCCGTTCGGGGGTCTGGGTCAGCGGGCGCACCGCGTCGGTCGCCGCCATATGGCGTCCGGTGTCGCCGCCAAAGGCCAGCGGCACGATCATCTGCGCGCGCGCTTCGTTGAAATCGGCCGTATCGAGCGCGGGCGCCCCGACCGCGAGCGGCTGCACGCCCGGGAAGGTCGCGATCGCGGTTCCGCAAAGCAGGGTTAATGTCGCGAGGCCGCGCCACCATTCGGCCGAGCCGATATTGCTGCCAAGGTCGGGAACGAGGTCGAGCTCGGCCAGCCGGTCGCGCCAGCCGAGCTGCGGCTCGGCGCCCAAATCGGCCCGCGGCCGCGGGACCGCTTGCGACATCGTGAGGGCGGCCGCGTTGCCGGACATCCCCGCGATGGGTTCGTGACGCTGGAACAAATTGCAACCCCCGCTCGGCGGACGGGCCCTCACCCGGTCGCCGAATGATGTTTTCGAAGCATTGTCTGTAAAGAAAGACCGTTAAAGTCAATTTAATGGCGGATTCGCGAGCTTGCATTGCGACAAGGCGTGGCGGGGTCGGGATATTATGCGAGCCGGGTTGAAAAATGCGGGTCCGCCGCGCCATTGCGACGATCCCCTGTTGCGCGGCGGCAGCACCCATGCCAGCTTGGCGGACAAGAAAATGACCTCTTCCTCTTCCCAGCCGGTCAAGGCTGTCCTTGGCCCCACCAACACCGGCAAAACCCATTTGGCGGTCGAGCGCCTGACCGCCCGGTCGAGCGGCATGATCGGCTTTCCGCTGCGCCTGCTCGCGCGCGAGGTTTATGACCGCGTCGTCGCGATCAAGGGCGCGGGACAGGTCGGCCTCGTCACCGGCGAAGAACGGATCATGCCGCCCGATGCACGCTATCTGCTCGGCACGATGGAAGCGCTGCCGGTGACGCGCGACGTCGCCTTCGTCGGCATCGACGAAGCGCAACTCGGCGCCGACCCCGAGCGCGGCCATGTCTTCACCGACCGGCTGCTCCGTGCGCGCGGGCGCGAGGAAACGATGATCCTGGGGTCGGCAAGCATCAAGAGCCTCGTTCGCGCGCTCGTCCCCGAGGCCGAGATCATCACCCGGCCGCGCTTTTCGACCTTGAGCTATGCGGGATCGTCGAAGCTGTCGCGCCTGCCCAAACGGTCCGCGATCGTCGCCTTTTCGGCCGAGGAGGTTTACGCGATCGCCGAAATGCTCCGCCGCTTCTCGGGCGGCGCGGCGGTGGTGATGGGCGCGCTCAGCCCCAAGACGCGCAATTCCCAGGTCGCGATGTTCGAGGCGGGCGAGGTCGATTATCTGGTCGCGACCGACGCGATCGGCATGGGACTCAACCTCGACGTCCAGCATGTCGCCTTTGCATCCTTGCAGAAATTCGACGGGCGGCGCCTGCGACGCCTGACGATTGCGGAAATGGCGCAGATCGCCGGCCGCGCCGGGCGCCACCAGCAGGACGGCAGCTTCGGGACGGTCGGCCTGCCGCAGGGCGGCTTCACGCCCGAGGAAATCGCAGCGATCGAGGGGCATCATTTCCCGCCGCTGCCCAATCTCTTCTGGCGCAATCCGACGCCGCGCTTCGACACGCTCGACCGGCTGATCGCCGACCTCGCCCAGCCGCCATCGCAGCCGATGCTGCGCCCGGCGCCCGAGGCGGTCGACATCGCCGTGCTCAAGCATCTCGCGGGCGACATGGAGGTCCGGATGCGCGCTGACGAGCCCGAAGCGGTCGAACGGCTCTGGGATGTGTGCGGCCTTCCCGATTTCGAGCAACTCGGCGCCGAACATCACAGCCGCACCGTGCTCAAGCTGTGGCAATGGCGCACGCGCGGCGACGGGATGGTCGATCCCGACTGGTTCGCGCGGCGGCTCGCGCGCTTCGACGATATCGAAGGCGACATCGACCAGCTTGCGAGCCGCATCGCCGCGGTCCGCACGCTCTGCTTCATCGCGCAGCGCGGCGACTGGATCGCTGGCGGCGCGGGCTGGACCGAAGCGACGCAGGCGCTCGAATCACGCCTCTCCGATGCGCTCCACGCCGCACTGGCGCAGCGCTTCGTCGACCGGCGGCTCGCGCTGCTTTTGCGCGACGCCGGACAGCGGGGCGCCGCGCTGCCGGTGGCGGTCGGCGCCGACGGCACCGTCGCCGTCGATGGCGAGGCGATCGGCACGCTCAAGGGCTTCCAGTTCAAGGTCGATCCCGTCGCCAAGGCGAGCGACCACCGCATGCTGCTCGCGGCGGCCGAAAAGCATCTGCGCGCCGAACTCGCGCGGCGCGCGACCGCGCTTGCCGAGGGCGACGACAGCGCGCTGTCGCTCGTCGCCGATCCCGGCACCGCGCCGCGGCTCGCCTGGCACGGCCATGTCATCGCGACGCTCGCCCGCGGGCCGACGCTCGTCCAGCCCGCGATCCAGCTCGATCCCTCGCTTCGACGCCTCGACCCGCAGCAGGTTCAGGCGATCGCCGAGCGGCTGCAGCGCTTCGTCGCCGGGCAGCTCGCGCGCCACGCCGCGCCGCTCGCCGCCATGGGCGAGGCGGCGGGCGACCTGTTCACGCCGCCGCGCGTCCGCGCGCTGCTTGCCGCGCTCACCGACAACAGCGGCACGATCGCCCGCGCGGCGGTCGAGGACCAGTTGAACGCCCTGACACCCGAGGAGCGCCCGCAGCTGCGCAAGCTCGGCTTCACCATCGGCTCGCTCGATATTTTCCACCCGCTCCTGCTCAAGCCCGAAGCGGTGCGCTGGCGCGCGGCGCTGATCGCGGCGCAGCAGGGAAGCCCCGTGCCCGCACTGCCGCCGCACGGCGCGGTGTTGCAGAAGAGCGGCAATCACGCCGCGCTGACGATCGCGGGCTTCCGTCGCTGCGCCTCGGGCTGGCTGCGCATCGACATGGCCGAAAAACTGGCGCGCCAGGCACACGCCGCCCGGATGCAGGCGGCGGCGCCGCCGACCGCGCCGATCGCCCGCGCCGCCGAACATCATCACGACGATGCAGGCGCAACCGACGAGCATGAAGGCGTCGCCGCCACCCCCCCGCCCGGCTTCATGATCGACCCCGCGCTCGCGACCTCGCTGGGGCTCGACGAAGAGACGCGCCGCGCGCTGCTCGGCAGCTTCGGCTTCCGCAGCGTCGGCGAACCGGCGCTGCAACGCTGGCGCTGGTCGGGCTTGCGCAAGGCCGCCGACAAGCGCCCGCGCCGCAAGAAGGATCGCAAGGGCAGCGACACCGCGCCGCGCGCTGCGGCCAATGGCGCCGCTCGCCGGCCGCCGGCCAACCCGGAAAAGGGCAAGCGCGGTAAGCCGGGCAAACCCCGCCCCGACACCGGGCGGCCACCGCGAACCGAGCGCCGCGGTCCGTCGCCGAACAGCCCGTTCGCGGGCCTCGCCGCGCTGCTCGCGGACGCGCGCAAGGACTGACGCGCTCATGGCGAGCCCTGGCGCCGCAGGCAGTATCCGGCTCGACAAGCTGCTGTGGTTCCTGCGCTTCGCGCGCTCGCGCAGCGTCGCGCAGGCAATGGTCGAAGCGGGGCATATCCGGCTCGACGGGCGGCGCGTGACGCGCTCGTCGTGCGCGGTCCATGCCGGCGCGACGCTGGTGCTGCCGGTCGGCGAACGCATCGAGGTGATCCGCCTCCTGTCGCTGCCACTCCGCCGCGGTCCGGCGCCCGAGGCGCAGGCCTGCTATCGGCGGCTCGACCCCGCCGCAGCGCCATCGGCTATCGGCGCCGATGGAAATGCTTTGCACGCAAAGGACGGCGATCGTCCTAATCAATGAGAGTGATTCGCAACTGTCGCTTAGCGTTGACGCACCGCCTTCACGCGGCATAGAGGCGAGCCATTGGAGAGTATGGCGGCCCGATTGCCGTCACTTGAGGGAGCCGAAAGCCCATGACCTATGTCGTCACCGATGCCTGCGTCCGGTGCAAATATATGGACTGCGTCGAGGTGTGCCCCGTCGACTGTTTCTATGAGGGCGAGAATATGCTCGTCATCAATCCGAACGAATGCATCGACTGCGGCGTATGCGAACCCGAATGCCCCGCCGAGGCGATCCTGCCCGACACCGAGAGCGGGCTTGAAAAGTGGCTCGAGGTGAACAGCAAGTTCAGCGCCGAATGGCCGAACATCACGGTCAAAAAGGAAACCCCCGCCGACGCCGACGAATATAAGGGCGTCGAGAACAAGTTCGAGACGCTCTTCTCGCCCAATCCGGGCGAGGGCGACTAACCCCGCATAGAACAATCCAGTCGGGGCGGGACTTTCCCGCCCCTTCTTTTTGCCCCCTTGAAAGAGGCCCGTTTGGCGACGATGTAGGACGGCGAAGGGGCCAGCCCGCCGGTTCTCGGCAGGGCGCTTCTATAACGAAGGACGAATTCCCAATGATCGACCCGCTCGCCGCCCTTGTTCCCGTCGTCGTCGAACAGACGAGCCGCGGCGAACGCAGCTTCGACATTTTCTCCCGCCTGCTGCGCGAACGGATCGTCTTCGTCACCGGCGAGGTCGAAGACCAGATGGCCTCGCTGATCGTCGCCCAGCTGCTCTTCCTCGAATCGGAAAATCCGAAGAAGGACATCTATATGTACATCAACTCGCCGGGCGGCGTCGTTACGGCGGGCATGGCGATCCACGACACGATGCAATATATCCGCCCGCGCGTCGGCACGGTGTGCATTGGTCAGGCGGCTTCGATGGGCAGCTTCCTGCTCGCCGCCGGCGAGCCCGGCATGCGCGTCGCGCTCACCAATGCCCGCGTCATGGTCCACCAGCCGTCGGGCGGCGCGCGCGGCATGGCGTCGGACATCGAGATCCAGGCCAAGGAAATCCTGCGCATCCGCAAGCGGATGAACGACCTTTATGTGAAATATACCGGCAAGTCGCTGAAAGAGATCGAAAAGGCGATGGACCGCGACACCTTCCTCGAAGCCGACGAGGCGAAGGAATTCGGCCTTGTCGATCATGTCTACGACCGTCGTCCGGGCCTGCCCGGCGACGATGCGCCGAAGGATGTGAGCGAGGGTCCGACGCCCTGATTCGGCAGGTTACGGCGCCCGCCCGCTCCTCCTCCCGGCCTCCCGACGCGCTAAGCCGTGGGAGCCTGGAAGGGAGAGTGGGCCGGCGCCGCCTGCCAACGAAAGCCCCCGGTAACCGCGTTTCTTGACACCTGCTTTGCGCTGTGGCGCTACGCGGGACATTGAACCGATGTCACCCAATTGCCATATTGTAATTGGGTGACCGGGGGCTAGGATAAGAGAGGCGGCGCCCCTTTTGCGCCCGCCATAGGATTATATATGACCAAATTGAGTGGCTCGGACAGCAAGAGCACCCTTTACTGCTCCTTCTGCGGCAAGTCGCAGCACGAAGTCCGCAAGCTGATTGCCGGGCCGACCGTTTTCATCTGCGACGAATGCGTCGAGCTTTGCAACGACATCATCCGCGAAGAAATCAAGGGCGGGATCGCCGCACGCAAGGACGGCGCGGTGCCGACGCCGCTGGAAATCTGCCAGCACCTCGATTCCTATGTGATCGGCCAGAACACCGCCAAGCGCGTGCTGTCGGTCGCCGTCCACAACCATTACAAGCGCCTCGCCAACTCGGGTCGTGGCGACGATGTCGAACTGGCAAAGTCGAACATCCTGCTCGTCGGCCCGACCGGCAGCGGCAAGACTTTGCTCGCGCAGACGCTCGCGCGTTTCCTCGACGTGCCCTTCACCATGGCCGACGCGACGACGCTGACCGAAGCGGGCTATGTCGGCGAGGATGTCGAGAACATCATTTTGAAGCTGCTGCAGGCCAGCGACTATAATGTCGAAAAGGCGCAGCGCGGGATCGTCTATATCGACGAAATCGACAAGATCAGCCGCAAGGCCGAGAATCCCTCGATCACCCGCGACGTGTCGGGCGAAGGCGTGCAGCAGGCGCTGCTCAAGCTGATGGAAGGCACGACCGCGAGCGTCCCGCCGCAGGGCGGCCGCAAGCATCCGCAGCAGGAATTCCTGCAGGTCGACACGACGAACATCCTGTTCATCGCGGGCGGCGCGTTCAGCGGCCTCGAAAAGATCATCGGCGACCGCCTGCAGGGCAAGTCGATCGGTTTCGGCGCGCATGTCGCCGGCCCCGACGAACGCCGCTCGGGCGAGGTGTTGAAGCAGGTCGAGCCAGAGGATCTGCTCAAGTTCGGCCTGATTCCCGAATTCGTCGGCCGCCTGCCGGTCATTGCGACGCTCGAGGATCTCGACGTCGACGCGCTGGTCAAGATCCTGGGCGAGCCCAAGAACGCGCTGGTCAAGCAGTATAAGAAGCTGTTCGATCTGGAGGAGGTCGCGCTGACCTTCACCGACGATGCGCTGGTCGCGGTCGCCAAGAAAGCGATCGAACGCAAGACCGGCGCACGCGGGCTGCGCTCGATCGTCGAGGCGATCCTGCTCGACACGATGTTCGACCTGCCCGACCTGACCGATGTGGTCGAGATCGTCGTCGACAAGGATGTCGTCGAGGGCCGCAAGGACCCCGTGCGCGTCTATGCCGACAAGGCGAAAGAAGCGGCCGGCGACGCCGCCTGAGTCGCACATGGGCGCCCTTCGGGGCGCCCTTTTATGTTGCATTGCAGCAACAGTTTCCGGAAAAAACGCTCGCGCGCCTGTGGATAAAATCGGGCGCGCGACGGAAATTCGTGGTTTTTTGCTCTCCGCCCAAGGCGCGCACGCGTCCCCGCTTGCACTGTCACAATTGCTGTCACAATCGTGCCACATGCGGGCTTCAGGGGCGCTCGCAGGTCTTGGCGCGCCCCGGTTTGCGCGCCTGCCGAACGCACCACCAAAGGGGACATCCTGAAATGAAATTCCGTCACACGCTCGCCGCCAGCGTCGCGCTGATTCCGGTCGCGCTGCTTTCCACGCCGGCTTTTGCCCAGTCGACCGGCTCGGTCGACTTCGACGACGAGATCGTCGTTACCGGCTCGACCGCGCGCGACGTCGCCGGCATCCAGTCGCCCGACACGTCGAAGGCGAAGTCGGTCCTGGGCCAGGAAGTCATCGCCCGCCAGAACCCCGGCCAGACCATTCTCGACACGATCAACCTCGTTCCGGGCGTCGTCTTCACCAACAATGACGCCTATGGTTCGTCGGGCGGCCAGCTGACCATCCGCGGCTTTTCGGCCGACCGCATCAGCCTGACCTTCGACGGCGTGCCGCTCAACGATTCGGGCAACTATGCCATTTACTCGAACCAGCAGCTCGACCCCGAGCTGATCGAACAGGTCAACGTCAACCTCGGCTCGACCGATGTCGACAGCCCGACCGCCGCCGCCACGGGTTCGACCGTCAATTATCGCACGATGGTTCCGACCGAAGAATTCGGCGTCAACTTGTCGGGCTCGGCGGGCGAGTTTAAATTCTTCCGCATCTTCGGCCTCGTGAACACCGGCACCTTCACGCCGTGGGGCACGCGCGCTTTCCTCTCGGCCTCGACCGCGTCGAACGACAATCCGTTCAACAATTATGGCCGCGTCCGCAAGAAGCAGTTCAACGGCCGCATCTATCAGCCGATCGGCGCCGATGGCGACTTCGTCTCGGTCGCGGGTCACTATAACGAAAATCGCAACAACTTCTTCGGTTCGGTGTCGCTGCGCAACGACCGTGACGTTCCCTCGGGCTTCCCGCAGTCGAGCGACGACCGCGAATATGACATCAACTATCCGTGCAACACGACCGCGACGGTCACGCCGGGTGAAGCCGATGCGGCTTCGTCGTGCGGCACCGAATTCGATCGCCGCTACAACCCCTCGAACACGGGCAACATCCGCGGCGCGTCGAAGTTCACGCTGAGCGAAGGCATCACGCTGACCGTCGACCCCAGCTACCAATATGTGAAGGCTAACGGCGGCGGCACCGTCAACGCCCGCGAACGCCTGCAGGGCGGCCTTTCGGGCTATATCGGCGGACGTCCCTATTTCGGCATGGACCTGAATGGCGACGGCGACCTGCTCGACGAAGTCGCGATGCTGGCACCGAGCCAGACGCAGACGCACCGCTATGGCGTGATCGCAAACCTGCGCTGGGACATCACCGAGGGCCACACCGTCCGCATCGGTTACACCTATGACCGCGCGCGTCACCGCCAGACCGGCCAGGTCGGGCTGCTCCAGTTCAACGGCGAACCATTCGACGTCTTCCCGGTCAACGATCCGCAGACCGACGTCAGCGGCGCCGTGCTGCAGAAGCGCGATCGCCTGTCCTACGCGATGCTCAACCAGGTGTCGGGCGAATATCGCGGCGAATTCCTCGACGGCACCCTCGTCACGACGCTCGGTCTGCGCGCGCCCTTCTTCAAGCGCGACCTGAACAATTATTGCTTCACGACCAGCGATTCGGGCTTCGTCGACTGCTTCGGCAAGGACGACCCGCGCAACGCCGCATATGCGGCCGCCAACCCGACCAACTCGGACGGATCGGTGCGTCAGGGTCCGCAGCAGCGCGTCCTGAAATATGACGACATCCTCCCGAACGTCGGCCTGCTCTTCAAGCCGAGCAACCAGATGTCGGTCTTCGCGAACTATTCGAAGGGGCTGCAGGTTCCGGGCACCGACGCGCTCTATAACGCCTTCTTCTTCGAAGCCGACACGGCGTCGGCGCTTCCGAAAGCGGAAACCTCGGACAATTTCGACCTGGGCTTCCGCTATCGCAGCGGCAAGATCCAGGCGCAGCTGTCGGGCTGGTTCACCAAGTATAACGATCGTCTTGCCTCGGCCTATGACCCGGTCACCGAGCGCAACGTCTATCGCAACCTCGGCCGCGTCGACAAATATGGCGTCGACGGCAGCATCGCGTTCCAGCCGATTCCCGAACTCGCCCTCTACGCCTTCGGCTCGTGGATGAAGTCGGAAATCAAGGACGATGTCCAGTCGGGCACCTGCGATGCCGATGACATTGCCGACGACGTCCCGGGCTGCTCGGCGGTGGGCGATCCCATCTTCACGCCGACCAAGGGCAAGCGCGAAGCCGGTGCCCCCGAATATACCTTCGGCGCATCGGCGCGCGGGACGCTGGGTCCGGTCGAGCTGGGCATCACCGCGAAGCGTACCGGCGGCCGTTTCATCTACGACACCAATGTTCCGGTCGTGGCGAGCGGCGTCGAAGTCTATTCGGCGAAGACCAATGCCTACTGGCTGGTCAACCTCGATGCTCGCCTGAGCCTCGAATTCCTCGGCCTGAACGACAAGACCTTCTTCCAGCTGAACGTCTACAACCTGTTCGACGAACTCTATGTCGGCAGCTACACGAGCTCGCTGGCGCAGGGAACCTCGTCGCCGCCGTTCGCCCAGATCGGCGCACCGCGCACGGTCAGCGGCACGCTTTCGGTCGCTTTCTAAGCGATACCGAAGGACCGAAAATCGGGCGCGGGAGGCAACTCCCGCGCCCTTTTTTGTTGGATGGCGACCAATTGCGGACGTCCTTCTCTCCTCCCGCTTGCGGGAGGGGAAATCATTTCATGACCTCACCGACGGCTCCCCACCCCAAAGCCGTCGCCGGCGAGAGCGGCGCATCAGCCCGCGGCGATGCGGCGGGCGGTTTCCTGGACGAGTGCGATCATATTCGGCACGCCCTGCGTGCGGTTCGACGATAGCTGGCGCGTGAGGTCGAAGGGCGCGAGCGCCGCAGCGACGTCCATCGCCGCAACCTCGGCGGCGGGCTTGTCCTGCACTGCGGCGAGGACGAGCGCGACGATGCCCTTGGTGATCGCGGCATTGCTGTCGGCAAGGAAATGGAGCCGGCCATCGTCCTGCGGCACCGGATAGACCCAGACGCTCGCCGAACAACCGCGCACCAGCGTCGCGTCGGTCTTGAGCGCATCGGGCATCGGCTCCAGTTCGCGGCCGAGCTCGATCAGCAGGCGATAGCGATCGTCGCCGTCGAGAAAATCATATTCTTCGAAGATGTCGTCGAGGCTGCGCATGGCGGCGCCCCTCGCATGTTTGGCCGAAAGTTGGAAGGCCCTGAAACGACATCGGCCCGCTCCCCTGTCAGCCGCCGGACGGAAGGCGACTGACAGGGGAGCGGGCCGGTGCCGCGCGGTTCTGGCTGGATTAGAGGTCGACCCCCGCCGCGATCGCTTCCAATTTGCGCAGCCGTTCCTTGAGGTCGGCGATCTCGATCCGCGACCCGGCGTTCGGGACGCCATGGTCCTGCGGCGCCGGGGCGTGCCCCGCGGCCAGCTCCTCACGCTTGAGCTGGATCCAGTCGCGCCAGCCGCGCAGCGCGACGAGGCTGACGATGCTCAGCGCGGTGAGCGCGACCGCCGCGGCGGTGAAGTCGGGAGTGATGAAAGCCATGAGCGTTGCTCCTTTTCCGGCGTTCAGATCTTGCTGCTGTCGCGCAGCTTCTCGATTTCCTGGTCGAGCGTGACGGCGCGATTATTGTCGGTGGCGATGCGTTCGAGCACCTGGATGCGGTCCTTGAGTGCGCGGATCTCGGCCTGCAGCGCCTTGGTCTCGCCGTCGTTGCCGGCGACATAATCATGACCGTGGCGGTCGCGGCGGATGCCGTGCTTGGCGCGGATGATGCTGCCGACCGTCACGATGAGGACGATGCCGATGACCATTTCAAACGGGCCCATGGGGAGGTTCCTTTCCTGTTTCTCTTATCGTTGCGTCAGTTGAGCGGAGCGTCGCGCAGCTTTTCGATCTCGTCGGCGACATCAATTCCCTTGTCGGTAACGATGCGCTCGAGCACGCGGACGCGGGCCTCGAGCCGTTCGGTGTGCGCCGCATATTGGGCCGCTTTTTCCGCCGTCTCGTTGGTGATCGCCTTGAACTGCCGTTCCTTGAACTTCAGGTGGCGCTCATAGGCGGCGTAGCCGATACCGAGCGTCACGGGCAGTCCGACGACGATCAGGAGGATGACGATGGCTTCCATGGTTGCTCTCCTCAGTTCGCCGGGCGCCGCAGCGCCTCGATTTCGTGGCTCAGCCGGTGGCCCTCGTCGGTGACGATGCGCTCGATCACCGCGAGGCGATCCTTCACCGAGCCGAGCTCGGCGCGCAGCTGGGCATTTTCCTGGCTGATCAGCTTGACGCGTTCCATCGCCTCGTCGCTGGTCTTGGGATAGACCGCCTTGCCCCAGCTGTTTTCGAGCGGATAGCCGTTCTTGACGCGGAGCCAGGTGGTGAAAACCCAGCCACCGACCCCGGCCAGGCCGACGATCGCGGCGACGGGGGCAACGGCGTTCAGCACATCGAGATTCATCGTCTTCTTCCTCTCAGCGCAGGCGGTCGATCTGGTCGGCGAGCTGCGCCGCCTTCCCGCCCTCTTCGGTCGCGATGCGTTCGAGCACCGAGATCCGCTCTTCCAATCGGCTGACCTGCCCCGCCAGCTTGGCGTTGTCATCGGTCAGCAGGGCGATTTTTCGATCAGCGTCGGGGTCGGTTCGATGAACCGTGCCGCCCCATTCATTCTCAACGGGATAGCCGTGCTTGGCGCGGATCCAGGTGGTGAACATCCAGCCGCCGATCGACAGGGCGATGATGGCGAGGACGAAAGTGGTGCCACCGAAATTCATGAAACGTCTCCCTGTTGCTTCTCAACCGCTGCTCAGCGCAGGCTTTCAATCTCGTCGGCGAGCCGGCGGTTGTGGCTGGTGTAGTAAAGTTCGATGTCGGCGAGCCGACGGTCGATGTCGCGGAAGCGCGACTTGATGTCGCGGGTCGATGCGGTCGGGTTGCTCCGCACACCCTGCCAGAATTTCGCTTCCTCGGTCGAGCCATAGAGCGCGAACGGCTTGGGCGTGCCCATCCAGGCGACCATCCAGTATGCGATCAGCGTCCAGGGGAAACCGCCCATCAGGGTCAGGAGGACCGCGCCGACGCGAACCCAGAGGACGTCGATCCCGCTATAATCCGCTATCCCTGCGCACACGCCGCTCCATTTGGCGTTCTGCTTGTCGAGGTAGAATTTGGTGCGGCTGGCAGACATCTCAGTTCCTCCGGTTTGTCATGTTTTCGAGCTGCGCCAGTTCTTCATCGCTGCGTACCGCGGGGCGGAAGTCGGGATGATCGGCGCTGATGATGCGTTCGACGGTGTGCAGGCGGTTTTCGAGCCGCCGCGCGGTATCGTAAAGTTCGTCGAGCAGCTGTTCATCTTCTCCGGTCAGCGTCTTGGCCTGTTTCCACTTGGTGATGTAGTGGAGGATCAGCCAGGGCAGACCGAGGAAGAGCGTTCCGATGACGATCGGGACGATGATGACTTCTTCCATCGGTCCGGCTCCTTATTGCTTGCTGGCCTGGGCCGCCTTCAGTGCGGCGAGTTCGTCGGCGACCTTGTCGGCGGCCTGCAGCTCGGCGATCTCTTCGTCGAGCGACTTCTTGTAGCCGAGACCCAGCGCATCGGCGCGGCCTTCGGCTTCGTCGACGCGGCGTTCGAGGATTTCGAAGCGCGAGAAGGCATCTTCGACCCGGTCGCCGTTGGTCATCTCGCGCAGCTTGTAGCGGTTCTCCGCGCTTTCGAGGCGGTTGACGACGCTCGACTGGCGCGCGCGGGCTTCGCTGAGCTTCTTCTGCAACTTGGCGATATCGGCTTCATAGCCGGTCAGCGCGTCGTCGAGGACGGCGATCTCGGCCTTGAGGCGCTCCGCCATGTCGCCGGCCTTCTGCTTTTCGACGAGCGCGGCGGTGGCGAGGTCTTCGCGGTCTTTCGACAGCGCGAGTTCGGCCTTTTCCTTCCAGCTGTCCTGCAGGCTTTCGAGCTTGGCGATGTGGCGGCGCATCTCCTTCTGGTCCGCGATGGTGCGGGCGGCGGAGGCGCGGACTTCGACGAGCGTTTCGTTCATCTCGAAGATGATCTGGCGGATCATCTTTTCCGGATCCTCGGCCCGGTCGAGCAGGTCGGTGACGTTGGCGGCGATGATGTCGCGGGTTCGTGAGAAAATACCCATTTGAAACTCCTGTCGAAAACTTGAGACCATTGTCTGTTTTTTAAAAAGGCTGGTGCCGGGGCGGGGCAAGGGGGGAGAGTGCCCCGGCACCAGTGCCGGTCAGGCCATCGGGCTGACCGCCGGGGTCGAAGCAGCACCGACCAGGCCGACAACCGGAAGGCCGGCGGCGTTGGCGGCAGTGGCAGGATAGTCGATCGCACCGACGAGGACGGCCAGCGCACCCACCGCGCTGAACGCGAAAGTAGCGGCCTGGGCAATCTTCGTTTTCATCGATTCAACCTTCCTGTTTGCTGCACCGGAGCGCGTTGCGCCGGTTCGCTAATATCTTTGCAGGAGCCGTGCCAATTGCTGAAAACGTCAGAAAAGCGGGAAACTTGACGCGCAATTCGCCGTCCCGCCCGATTTGCCTTGCCAATGAACGGGAAAATTTGCCAATGATTGGGAGTGGAGCGCGAAACGCAATTCATCGGCCAGTCGGCGGCCTTCCAGGATGCGGTCGAACGCGCGAGCCTCGCGGCGTCGCTCGACCGCCCGGTGCTCGTGATCGGCGAGCGCGGGACGGGCAAGGAACTGATCGCCGAGCGCCTCCACCGCCTGTCGACGCGCTGGGATCGTCCTTATGTGATCATGAACTGCGCCGCGATGCCCGAGACGCTGATCGAAAGCGAGCTGTTCGGGCACGAAGCCGGCGCCTTCACGGGCGCGACGCGCAGCCGCGCCGGCCGGTTCGAGGAAGCCGACGGCGGCACGCTGTTCCTCGACGAGCTCGCGACGATGTCGATGGGCGCGCAGGAGCGCCTGCTCCGCGCGGTCGAATATGGCGAAGTCACACGCGTCGGCGCCTCGCGCCCGATCCGCGTCGATGTGCGCATCGTCGCCGCGACGAACGAGCATCTGCCCGCGCTGGTCGACGACAATCGCTTCCGGGCCGACCTGCTCGACCGCCTGTCGTTCGAGGTCATCACCCTGCCCCCCTTGCGCGCGCGCGAAGGCGATATCGAGGTGCTCGCCACCTATTTCGGGCAGCGGATGGCGGCGGTGATCGGCTGGGACGAATGGCCCGGCTTCGGCCCGCGCGCGCTCGCGGCGATGGAGGGACACGACTGGCCGGGAAATGTCCGCGAGCTGAGGAACGTCATCGAGCGCGCCATCTATCGCTGGGCCGACCCGTCGAAACCGGTCGACGCGCTGAGCTTCGACCCCTTTGCCAGTCCGTGGCAGCCCGCGGTGCGGGGCGTAAAGGCTGAACCCGCGAAAGCCGCCGCGACCAACGGCGCCGCGTCCGCCCCCGCCGCGTCGTCGCTGGGGCCGGGGCCGGTCAGCGACCTGCGCGCTGCGGTCGATGGCTATGAAAAGGCGATCCTCGCCGATACGATGGCGCGCTGCCGCTTTAACCAGAAGGTCGCGGCCGAGGCGCTGGGGCTGAGTTACGACCAGATCCGCCACGCGCTGAAGAAGCATGGGCTGAATCAGTAGCATCGAATTGACCCTCCCTGTGGCGAAGCCATGGGGAGGACCGGACTACCCCCCCGGCAACTGGCTATTCAGCGAGTCGATCACCGCATCCTGCGTCGACACGAGGTCGGCGAGACGCTCGCGCAGCGCATAGATTTCGGGCAGGCCGTCGACCTGCTCCTCGACGCTGCGGTCGAGGTAGAGGCGGTCGATGTCGGCGAGCGCCACCGTCAACGGCGCGCGCGCCGCGATGAGGCGCGAGATCGCCTGCTGCCCGACGACCCAGCGTTCGCTTGCGACGGACGCCCCCGCAGCGGCCGAAACCGCCGCCGCCGTCGCAGCCCGTTCGGCAGCGAACGCCTGCTGGCCCGCGGCCCCATCCGCTTCCCACCGCTGGAGCCGTCCAGCAAGGTCGGTAGGCAGCGGTCCTGGCGGCGCAACGACGATCGCGGGCGGCGCGACATCGAATCGCCCCTCAACCGCACGCTTCGCAAGCGAGGGCCCATCGTTGGCCTGCGTACCGGCACAGGCGGGTAGCGACAGGAACAGCGGGGCAAAAAGAAAGGCGCGCTTCATCGCCGCCCCTGATATGGGCGCGCCGACGGCGCAGCAAGCACCGAATCGGTGGCACGCGCGATAATCGGTGCGGCCCCGCGCATTTGGATGAAAAGCACGGGATTTGGCGGTTGACAGCGACGACTTGGCTCGCTAGTGGCGCTGACTTTCCCGCATGCCGGAAAATCGCCTGCTCTGGCGGGTGACTGGCAGCGCGGGTGTTCTAGTTTCTGATTGGATGGAAGACCATGTTCGCAATCGTGCGCACGGGCGGCAAGCAGTATCGCGTCGCCGCTGGAGACAAGATCGCCGTTGAAAAGATCGACGGCGAAGCCGGCGACACCGTGTCGCTGGGCGACATCCTGCTGGCCGGTGACGGCGGCGACGTGAAGAGCGCCGACGGCCTCGTCGTTTCGGCCGAGATCATCGCCCAGACGCGCGGCGAAAAGGTCATCGTCTTCAAGAAGCGCCGCCGGCACAATTACCGTCGTCGCAACGGCCACCGCCAGTCGCTGACGCTGCTGCGCATCCTCGCCGTCGGCGATGCCAAGAAGGCCGCGCCGAAGAAGGAAGCCGCTCCGAAGGCAGAGGCCGCTCCGACTGCCGAAGCCAAGGCTGCGCCCGCCAAGGAAGCTGCACCGGCGAAGGAAGCCGCGCCCAAGAAGGCCGCTGCCCCGAAGACCGAAGCCGCTGCCGAAAAGGCCGCACCCGCCAAGAAGCCCGCTGCCAAGAAGGCAGCCCCCAAGAAGGAAGCCTGAGCGCGGCAACGCGGCTCGGCCCTTCGAAAACGAATTAAGGAGCATCAGTCATGGCACATAAGAAAGCAGGCGGTTCTTCGCGCAACGGTCGCGACTCAGCCGGCCGCCGCCTTGGCGTGAAGAAGTTCGGCGGTCAGGAAGTGATCGGCGGCAACATTATCGTGCGCCAGCGCGGCACCAAGGTGTACCCGGGCGCCAACGTCGGCATGGGCAAGGACCACACGCTGTTCGCCACCGCGGACGGCCATGTCCGATTCCACGACGGCAAGCTCGGCCGCAAATATGTATCGGTCGACATGATGGCCGAAGCCGCCGAATAAGGACGATCGCTGACGGGTCGTCCACCAGGGATGACCCGGAGCTGTCCTTTCCGCCTCACGCGGAAACAAGGTTCGAAAAGAGGGAGACGGGTCACCCCGGACTCCCTTTTTTCTTGTCCGAAATCCGTCGCTTGAGACGGCCGGGCGCGAAAACTGGGCCTTCCATCTCCCTCCATATCGAATGTCGTCAAAGCGTCACCATCTGGCGCCAAGGCGACAGGCATTGGGAGTTTGAAAAGATGTTCGCGCGTACCGAAAGACTGTTGCTGCGGCCCGGCTGGCTCGAAGACGCCCCCGCGCTCGCCCGTGCGATCGGCGAAGAGGTGGTGGTCCGCAATCTCGCGACCGCGCCCTGGCCCTATGGCGAGGCGCAGGCGCAGGAATTTCTGTCGAAGCCGATCGATCCCGATCAGCCGCGTTTCCTGATCTTCGCCCGTACCGGCGGCGCACCGCGCCTCGTCGGCGGCTGCGGCATTTCGCCGGGCCCGGAAGGCGAACTCGAAATGGGTTACTGGATCGCGCGGCCCTATTGGGGTCTCGGCTTCGCGACCGAGGCCGGCCGCCAGCTGCTCCACATCGCGCGCGCGATGAACCTGCCGAAGCTGTCGGCGGGCCACTTCCTCGACAATCCCGCGTCGGGGGCCGTGCTGCGCAAGCTGGGCTTTCGCCCCACCGGCAAGGTCGCGCAGCGTTACAGCCTGGCGCGCGGCGGCGAAGCGGCCTGCGCGCTGTTCGAAGAAGGCGACGCCGATGCCGATGGCGGCGTCACCCCGATGCGAAGCCGCATCGGGGTGGACGAGGATTTCCGCGAGGAATTGCGCCTGATGGCAGCATGAGCTCGCCCCTCCCGCTTGCGGGAGGGGACGTGGCTTACCCCCGCATCTTGTTCACCATGCCCATGATGTCGTCGAGCGGATTGCCGTCGCCGTCCATGTCGAGCATCTTGCCCAGACCGCCCAAGCCGCCGCCGAAACCGCCGGCGGACGGGGCCGCGCCGCCGCCCATCGCGCCGCCGAGGACATTGCCGAGCATGCCGCCGAGGCCGCCGCTCGCACTGCCCGCACTCCCTTGGCCGCCCTGCTTCGCCATATAGCCCGCGACCATCATCGCCAGCATCGGCAGCATCTGCTTGAGCAATCCCGAGTCGATCCCGGTCTGCGCCGCCGCCTGTCCGGCGACCGTGCGGCTGACATCCTTCGACCCGAAAATCTGGCCGAGCACGTCGTTGCCCTGGCTCACCGGCGTCGGCTGCGACCCGAGCACCGAGTCGAGCAACCCGCCGCCGCCGAGCTGGCCGAGCAGCCCGCCCAGCCCTTCGACTCCGCCGCCGCCTTGTGCCTGTTTCTTGAAACCGCCG
This sequence comes from Sphingopyxis chilensis, assembly GCF_035930445.1. Lineage (NCBI taxonomy): Bacteria > Pseudomonadati > Pseudomonadota > Alphaproteobacteria > Sphingomonadales > Sphingopyxidaceae > Sphingopyxis > Sphingopyxis chilensis. The sequence goes on from NZ_CP142394.1 coordinate 3,328,114, forward strand.
AGAATCGCGGGAAGCAGCGCGTCGGCGCCCTGTTTCGCCGTCGCAGGCGGGATGCCCAGCTCCTTCGCCATCGATTCGATGCCGCCGGCCTGCGCCAAAATGTCGGTCAGATTCATGGATCATACTCCCGCTGCGGCGCCGATCGGACCGCGCCGATGTCCGTCAGTATAGCAGCGGCCGGGATAAGGAGGAGTCGTCATTTGGCTGTCATTCTCAACTGCATAGTCCTAGCCTGCGACCGTGCGACTCGCCTCTCGGTGAAGCGCCGTGGTCTCTAGTGGGAGCTACACAATGAGCATTTTCGGCAAGATCAAGGACGCCATTTTCGGCAAGAAGGCTGTCGCCGCGGAACCCGCCGCCCCGGCCGCGCCCAGCCCCGTCGGCACCGCGCTCGACGCCGCGACACAGGCCATGGCGGCCGCCGCGGCGGCGCCGGTCGACGTCGATGCGATCCTTACCGCCGAGGCGGCGAAGGCCGGGCAGGACCTCAACTGGCGCACGTCGATCGTCGACCTGATGAAGCTGCTCGGCATCGATTCGAGCCTCGCCAACCGCAAGGAGCTCGCGCAGGAACTCGGCTATACCGGCGATCTCGACGGCAGCGCCGAAATGAACATCTGGCTGCACAAGGCGGTGATGCGCGAACTCGCCGCGAACGGCGGCAAGGTGCCCGCAGACCTTACCGACTGATAGACGGCCGATAATTTTCGACGGGGGTCGGGAAGGCAGAGGCTTTCCCGGCCCCTTTTCGTTGACCGGCGCGCCCGCCCGCCTAGACAGGTTTCAACAGAAACAAGTCGCAGGGAGCCGCCAGTGCAACATCCGCTTTCCACCCCCGTCAGCCGCCGCCACACGCTAGCCGCGCTCGGTGCGGGCTCCGCCGGGCTCGCCATCGCCGGTCCCGCCGCGGCGCTGCAGAACGCGCCCGGGAGCGATGCGCAGCAACTGCTCGACTCGGTCGCCGACAATCTGCTCGCGAAATCGCCCGAGGGCGCGACGTCGCTCGGCATCGACACCGGCGCGCGCGCGGCGATGCGCGGACAGCTCGGCGACCGTTCGGCGGCGGGCGTGCAGGCGCTCGCCGACACGCTGAAGGCCGATGTCGCGCGCGTCCGCGCCTTCGACAAGGGCGGGCTCGACCATGCGACGCGCACCAGCCTGGCGGTGGTCGAAAGCGCCTATGACGTCGCGCTCGCGGGCTTCGCCCTCCCCTATGGCGACGTCGCGGTCGGCGGGTGGCGCAACACGCCCTATGTCGTGATCCAGAATGTCGGCGCCTATCTCGACATTCCGAAATTCCTCGACAGCGATCATCCGGTGAAAAGCTCGGCCGATGCCGAAGCCTATCTCGCGCGCCTCAATGCCTTTCCCGGCGTGCTCGACGGCGAAACCGAGCGGCTGAAAGCGGCCGGCGGACAGGGGCTGGTCGCCCCCGCCTTCCTGATCGACAAGGCGGTGAAGCAGATGGAGGCGACGGTCGCCGACGCGAAGGCGGGCGGGTCGATGGTCGAAAGCCTCGTCCGCCGCACCGGCGACGCGAAGATCGCCGGCGACTGGAACGCGCGCTCGGCGAAGATCGTGCAGGGTCCGGTCGCCGCGGCGCTCGAACGGCAGCTCGCCGAACTGAAAGCGCAGCGGCCGAAAGCGACGATGGATGCCGGCATGTGGGCGCGGCCCGGCGGCGACGAATGGTATGCGTGGGGCCTGCGCGCCTCGACGACGACGCGCATGACCCCCGACGAAATCCACGCGATGGGCCGCGAAGAACTCGCCGAACTCCACGGCCGGATGGACCCGATCCTCAAGAAACTCGGCTACACGCAGGGCAGCGTCGGCGACCGCATGAACGCGCTCGCCCAGGATCCCAAATATAAATTCCCCGACAATGATCAGGGGCGTGCCGAGATCACCGCCTATATCCAGACCTGGCTCGGCAAGATCCGCGCCGAGCTGCCGCGCGCCTTCCGCACGCTGGTCAAGGGCAATGTCGAGGTGAAGCGGCTGCCGCTGGCCGAGGAACCCGGCGCGCCCGCGGCCTATGGCGGCGCGGGGTCGATCGACGGCAGCATCCCGGGACGCTTCTGGATCAACCTGCGCACCACCGAATTGCACAGCAAATATTCGCTGCCCGATCTGACGATGCACGAGGCGATCCCGGGCCACGCCTGGCAGGGCGAATATGCGCATTCGATGCCGCTCATCCGCACCATGCTGGCGTTCAACGCCTATAGCGAAGGCTGGGCGCTCTATGCCGAGCAGCTCGCCGACGAGCTTGGCCTCTACGACGATTTCGAGGTCGGGCGGCTCGGCTATCTCCAGTCGCTCGCCTTTCGCGCGTGCCGCCTCGTCGTCGATACCGGCATCCACGCCAAGCGCTGGACGCGCGAGCAGGGGGTCGACTTTTTCGTCAAGGAAAACGGCTCGAACCCGCTCGAGGTCGCGAGCGAGGTCGACCGCTATTGCAGCTGGGCGGGCCAGGCGTGCGGATACAAGGTCGGGCACAGCGAGATCGTACGGCAGCGCGGGCTCGCGCAAAAAGCGTTGGGGCCGAAATACGACCTGCGCGACTTCGATGATGTGGTGGTCAAGGGCGGCAACGTCCCGCTCGACGTGCTCGCGCAGAATGTCGATGAATATGTGAAGGGGGCGAAGGGCTGATGCGGCGCGCCAACATGCACGCGTGGCTCGGCGCGTTGATCCTCGCCAGCACGCCGGCCGCTGCTGCCGACAGCGCGGACACGTCGCACGTCGCAATCACCACGGCCGACGTCGACCGCTTCTTTCGGCTCTATGACGACCCGGCGCTCGCCGCCGACCCCGACGTTCTGGCGGCGCGCTATCTTGCCACCCCGTCGCCCGGGCTCGCCGAGTTCATGGCGCTGCGCCGGATCACCCCCGAACGGCTCGCGAAGGCGCTGCGCGAAAAGCCCGGCGTGTTCCAAGGCGCGCGCGATTGCGCCGGCAAGCTCGACGATGTCCGCCCGCGGCTGGTCTCTGCGACCGACCGGCTCGCAGAGCTCTATCCGGCGGCCCAATTCCCGCCGATCACGATCGCCATCGGCCGCGCGTCGAGCGCCGGCGTCGGCAACGCGCAGGGGGTTTACATCGGCCTCGAATCGCTGTGCATGGCGAAATTCATCGAGGCCGACGACACGGATCGCTTCGTCCATGTCATCGCGCATGAATATGTCCATGTGCAGCAGCCGCTCGCGCAGGTCGAGGACCGCGACGAAACGGTGCTCCGCGCCGCGCTGGTCGAGGGGGCAGCGGAATTTGTCGCCGAACGGATGACCGGGTCGGTCGCCTATCCGCTGCTCCACCAATGGGCAAAGGGACGCGAGAAGGAGCTGGAGACCGCCTTCCTTGCCGAGAAGGACGGCAAGGCGCTCGAATCGCGCTGGCTGTACAACCAGCAGGGCACCGACGGCTGGCCGGGCGATCTTGGTTATTGGGTCGGCTATCGCGTCGCCAAGGCCTATTACGACCGTGCACCCGACAAGAAGGCGGCGATCAAGGCGATCATCGAGATGGAGGATCCGGCAGCCTTCCTTGCGGAAAGCGGGTGGACGCCGGGGATGACGCTTTAAGAGGCTTCCAGCCCCCATCTTCCGGGCAAGGGTCCGAGATCCGGCTCGACGAACTGCCGCCGCGCTTCCACGGAAAACAGTCGTTCGCGGGTGTAGAAGCGCAGCGGCCAGTCGCGGCGCCCCATATCGGACAGCAGCAGCGCGTTGACCCGCTCGGCCAAGTCCGTTTCCGCTGTTTGTGCGAGAAACAGGCGAACGCCCGCGACATAGGCACGCGTAATGCTGTCGTGATAACCCTGTGTGTCGTCGTTCACCCCGCCGACGCTTTCGTTGAAACGGCGGATGACGCCCGCGATCTCGGCATCGACGTCGATGTCGCGGCGCTCGGTCAGCAACCAGAGGCAAGCGCCGAGGTGCGCCTCGTGCGTCCACGCCTCGCGCGGCAGGGCACACGCGAGCAAGCCTTCCCCGATCGCGCGGATTTCGGAGTCGCGCTCGAACAGGCGCGGGGTATATTCGGTAGTCATTTTCCGGTCCTTCCGGGTGAATGAGCACCCGGAAGAGATCCGGGTCCATTATGCCGCGACCGCCGCCTGCGGCGCGGCCTGGCGGACGCCTTCGTCGACATGCTCCGCGAATTGCGCGAAATTGTCGATGAATTGGCCGACCAGCGTTTGCGCGGTGCGGTCATAAGCCGCCTTGTCGGCCCAGGCTTCGCGCGGATCGAGCAGCGCCGTATCGACGCCGGGAACCGCGACGGGGACCATGAAGCCGAAATTGGGGTCCTTGCGGAATTCGGCATCGTTGAGGCTGCCGTCGAGCGCGGCGTTGAGCAGCGCGCGCGTCGCCTTGATCGGCATGCGTTTGATGCCGTCCATCGTCGCCATGCCGCCGGTCCAGCCCGTGTTGACGAGCCAGCACTGAACCCCGCCCTTGGCGATACGCTCCTTGAGCAAATTGCCATAGACTGACGGATGGCGCGGCATGAAGGGCGCGCCGAAGCAGGTCGAGAAGGTCGCCTCGGGCTCCGTCACGCCGATCTCGGTCCCCGCGACGCGCGCGGTATAGCCCGAGAGGAAATGATACATCGCCTGGTCGGGGGTGAGCTTCGCGATCGGCGGCAACACGCCATAGGCATCGGCGGTGAGCATGATTACCGTCTGCGGCACCGGGCCCATATTCTGTTCCGACGTGTTCGGGATGAAGTCGATCGGATAGCTGCCGCGGCTGTTCTCGGCGAGGCTCGCGTCGTCGAAGTCGAGTTCGCGCGTCGCGGGATCCATCACGACATTTTCGAGTATCGTGCCGAAACGCTTGGTCGTCGCGAAAATCTCGGGCTCGGCCTCGGGCGAGAGGCGGATCATCTTGGCGTAGCAGCCGCCCTCGAAGTTGAAGACGGCGGTGTCCGACCAGCCATGCTCATCGTCGCCGATCAGCGTGCGCGAAGCGTCGGCCGACAGCGTGGTCTTGCCGGTGCCCGAAAGGCCGAAGAAGACGGCGGTGTCGCCCTTGGGCCCGATGTTCGCCGAGCAGTGCATCGGCATGACACCCTTTACGGGGAGCAGATAGTTTAGGATGCCGAACACCGACTTCTTCATCTCGCCGGCATATTGCGTGCCGCCGATCAGGATCAGCTTTTCGGTGAAATTGACCGCGATCACCGTTTCGCTGCGCGTGCCATGCTTCGCCGGGTCGGCGCGGAAGCTCGGCAGGTCGATGATCGTATATTCGGCCGCGAAGCTCGCCAGCTCCCCGGCCGTCGGGCGGCAGAGCAGGGTGCGAATGAACTGGCTGTGCCAGGCGAATTCGGTGATGACCTGCACGCCGACGCGATGTTCCGCCTGCGAGCCGCCGAACAGCTGCTGGCGATAGAGGCGCGGACGCTCGGCGAGGTGCGCGAGGAAATCGGCCTTGAGCGCCGCGAAATGATCGGGGGTCATCGGGACGTTCGTCTTGCCCCACCAGATGGTGTCGGCGGTCTCGGCGTCCTGGACGATGAACTTGTCCTTGGCGCTACGGCCCGTGTGCTTGCCCGTCTGGACGACGAGCGGACCGTCCTTGGCGAGCCGGCCTTCATCGTGGCGCACCGCATCCTCGATCAGCGCCGACGTGCCCCAGTTTTCGGCTACATCCGCCTTTGTCTCGACGGTGTCGCTGCCGATCACAACCTTGGTCATTTGCTTCGCCTTTCCTTGTCGGGCATCGCCGTTGCATACCTATGCAATACGTAGCGCGCTAATGGGCTGGCCCGCATCTACATGGGTGCCGACGTGTCCGCCGATTCCGAAATCCCGGCCGCGTTAGCGAGGGCAAAGGCGGAGGTCAAAAGATTAACGTGGCGCAGTGCAGCATGTGCGACGGGCGTATGGCGGGGGGAACCGGTGGCAATGCGCGCGCGGTTGTCGCTGGCCGCCGGATAGGCTAATCGCTCAATCGGAGCCCCGCCCAACGGAAAGAGCATGACGGCAACCATCGCGTTGGTCGACGATGACCGCAATATCCTGCAATCCCTGTCCATCGCGCTGCAGGCCGAAGGCTTCGTCACCCGCGTCTATTCGGACGGCGAGGCGGCGTTGAAGCCGCTGATCGATAATCCGCCCGACCTGGCCGTCTTCGACATCAAGATGCCGCGCATGGACGGACTCGAACTGCTCCGCCGCCTGCGCGAGAAAAGCCAGCTGCCCGTGATCTTCCTGACCAGCAAGGACGACGAGATCGACGAGGCGTTGGGCCTCGCGATGGGAGCCGACGATTATATCGCCAAACCCTTTTCGCAGCGCCTCGTCATCGCGCGCATCCGGGCGATCCTGCGCCGCGTCGAGCTCAACCGCAGCGCGCCGAGCGAGGATGACGAGCCCGTCGCCGAACCGATCACGCGCGGGCGGCTACAGATGGACCCCGCGCGCCACAAGGTCGCGTGGGACGGCAAGGATGTCACGCTGACCGTCACCGAATTCCTGATCCTCGAAACGCTCGCGGCGCGTCCGGGCATCGTGCGCAGCCGCAACCAGTTGATGGACGCCGCCTATCAGGACGACGTCTATATCGACGACCGCACGATCGACAGCCACATCAAGCGTCTGCGCCGCAAGTTCCGCGAGGTCGACCCCGAGTTCGACGCGATCGCGACTCTCTATGGCGCAGGATATCGTTTTGCCGATGAAAGCTGACGACTTGAAAGCCGACGCGAGCATCGCCGAGCAGGAGGAATCGCCGCTCGTCTGGTCGGCGCGCTGGTCGCTGACCACGCGCATCCTGGCGGTCAACATCCTCGCCGTCGCGCTGCTGGCGGGCGGCTTCTATTATCTCGACACCTATCGCAGCCGGCTGGTCGACACGCGCATCGAGGTGATGAAGGACCAGCTCGCCATGCTCGACAGCGCGCTCGAAGCCGCGCGGCCCGACCAGCGCGCCACCCTGATCAGCGAATTCACCGCGGCGACCGAATCGCGGCTGCGCTTCTACGGTGCCGACGGGCGACGCCTGTCCGACAGCTTCGCAAGCGGGCCACCGACCTACACGCTGCGCGATCCCGAGCTGCAACCGTGGAAACGCGATGCGGCGCGCGCGATGGACCGCGGCATCGACTGGATCGTCGGTGCGCCGAGCTATCCCGATTTCGAGGAACCGCGCGTCGACCGCGCGCAATCGTGGCCCGAGGTGATCGACGCACAGCGGAGCGGCCTCGCGGCGAGCCGCTTCCGCTATGCCCCCGAACGCACGCCGCTGCTGAGCGCCGCGCGCGTCGTCGATCTCGAAACGCCGCAGACGGTGTTGATGACGCTCAACGCGCGCGACATCACGCGGACGGTGCGCGCCGAACGTTTCCGGCTCGCGGTGGTCATCCTCGTCGTGCTGATGACATCGGTGCTGCTCTCGCTCTTCCTCGCGCGCACGATCGTTCGGCCGCTGCGGCGCCTCGCGCGCGCGGCGGTGCGCGTCCGCCTCGGCCGCGCCCGCGAGGTCGTCGTCCCGCGCCTGCCGAGTCGCCGCGACGAGATCGGCACGCTCGCGCGCGCGCTTTCGGACATGACGCAAGCCCTTCGTGAACGCATCGACGCGGGCGAGCATTTCGCCGCCGATGTGACGCACGAGCTCAAGAACCCGATCGCCTCGGTCCGCTCGGCGATCGAGGGGCTGGGCCGCGTCACGAGCGACGAGCAGCGCGCGCAGCTGCTCCGCATCGCCGACGAGGACGTCCGGCGCCTCGACCGGCTGGTCAGCGACATCAGCGAGGCGAGCCGCGTCGATGCGCAGCTGTCGCGTGCGCTGTTCGAGCCCGTCGATGTCGGCATCATGATCGAATCGATGCTCGCCTCGCGCGCCGCGCGCGTCGAGGCCGGCGCGCCGCACCCCCGCGTCGCCTTCGCGCGCCCGCGCAAGGGAACCACGGTGGTGATGGGCGACGGCCACCGGCTCGAGCGGGCGATCGACAATGTCATCGACAATGCGATCAGCTTCTCGCCGGCGGACGGCCTCGTCTGCGTGTCGGCGACGCGGCTCGGCGACGAGGTGCATGTCAAGGTCGACGATGACGGTCCCGGAATCGAGCCCGCGCAGCGCGACGCCATTTTTCGCCGCTTTCACAGCGAGCGCCCGTCGGGCGAGGCGTTCGGCCGCCACAGCGGCCTCGGCCTCGCGATCGCGCGGACGATCGTCGAGGGGCACAGCGGGACGATCAGCGCCAAGGATCGCGACGACGGCAAACCCGGCGCCAGCCTGCTGATCACGCTGCCGGCGCGCGAGGGTGGGCAGGAGGCGGCCTGACGCCCCCGCATCCTATCGCCTTGCGGCACCGCTTCGGCGCCGGTAAGCCTTGCGCCATGCTTCCGAGCCGGACCAGAACCGAAATCGTCAATATCCATGCGAGCTGCGTCGCCGCGGGCAATGGCGGCGTGTTGATCCTCGGCAATTCGGGGCAAGGCAAGTCGGACCTCGCGCTGCGGCTGATCGACCGCGGCGCCAGGCTGGTTGCCGACGACCGCTGCGATATCTGGTTCGAGCGGGGCCGCCTGTGGTGCCGCCCGCCCGAGACGCTCGCAGGCAAGCTCGAGGTGCGCGGGATCGGGATTATCGAACGGCCCTGGACGGCGCCGGTGCCGCTCGCGCTCGCGGTGCGGCTGTCCGACCGCTACGACCGCATGCCCGCGGTGGGTCAGGTCGAGACGGTGGCGGGCCACCCGCTTCCCGCGCTGTTGCTGTCGGCATTCGAGGCGTCGGCCCCGATCAAGATCCTGCTTGCGCTTGAACGGCTGGCACCCGCCGCATGAGCGAGAACGCCGAATCGCGCTTGCTGCTGGTGACCGGCCTGTCGGGCGCGGGCAAGTCGACCGTGCTCAAGGTGCTCGAGGATCTGGGTTGGGAAGTCGTCGACAACCTCCCCCTCGCGCTGCTCGAAACGCTGATCGACGCGCCCGTCAAGCGCGGCGAGGCGGGGCGCCCGCTCGCGATCGGCATCGACAGCCGGAGCCGCGGCTTCCGTCCCGCGCTGCTCGTGCGGCGGATCAAGGAATTGCGCGAGAGCGGCCGCCGCGACATCCAGACTTTGTTCCTCGACTGCGCGGGCGCCGAGCTCGAACGCCGCTTTTCCGAAACGCGGCGCCGCCACCCGATGGCCGAGGACCGCCCCGCCGCCGACGGGATCGCGCGCGAGCGCGAGATGATGGAGCCGCTCCGCCGCTGGGCCGAGCATGTCGTCGACACGACCAACTACAGCAGCAACGACCTGCAACAGGAAATCCGCCAGCGCTTCGGCGACGCGGAAGAAGGCGAGCCGGTGCTCAACGTCATGAGCTTCGGCTTTGCGCGCGGCCTGCCCCGCAACGCCGACCTGGTGTTCGACATGCGCTACCTGCGCAACCCGCATTGGGATCCGAAGCTCAAGCCCGGCACCGGACTCGATGCCGATGTTGCCGCCTATGTGATCGCCGACCCCGCCTATGAGGACAGCGTATCGCAGATCGAGCGGCTGATCCTGACGCTGCTGCCGCGCTACCGCGCCGAGGGCAAAAGCTATGTCACCATTGCCTTTGGCTGCACCGGCGGGCGCCACCGCTCGGTCCATGTCGCGGCGCGTGTTGCCCGAAGGCTACGCGAGTCCGGATATGAGCCAACGCTGACCCACCGCAATCTTGACTCCGCCCCGCAAGATGGGCTTGAGGGCAAGCCCCCGCCCGCTTCTCCCGCATCCGGCGGCAACATATAAGGGTCGACGACTGCATGCCGAACGATAAGGCTCTGCCGCTCCTGGGAATGGTGCTCGTCACCCACGGCCGTCTCGCCGAGGAAATGGTGCGCGCGATGGAGCATGTCGTCGGTCCGCAGCGCGCCATCGCCACCGTGTGCATCGGCCCCAACGACAATATGGAGATGCGGCGCAAGGAAATCGCCGATGCGATTCGCAACGTCGATGAGGGCCGCGGCGTCGTGATACTGACCGACCTGTTCGGCGGCACGCCCTCGAACCTCGCGATCAGCCTGCTCGAATCGGGTCGCACCGAAGTGATCGCGGGCGTCAACCTGCCGATGCTGATCCGCCTCGAAAGCGCGCGCAAGACGATGGAATTGCGCGCCGCGGTGATCGCGGCGAAAGAAGCCGGCCAGAAATATATTTCGGTCGCGTCGGAAATGCTGGGAGTGGGACCATGAGCGAGATTTCCGAAACCGTCGAAATCACCAACCAGCGCGGCCTGCATGCGCGCGCGAGCGCCAAATTCGTGACCTTTGTCAGCCGCCTGCCCGAAAGCGTGTCGGTCGAGGTCGAAAAGGGCGGCAGCCGCGTCAACGGCACGTCGATCATGGGGCTGATGATGCTCGGCGCCGCGAAGGGCGATTCGATCACCATCCATACCAGGGGCGACGGCGCCGACGCCGCGCTGCTGAAGCTGGTCGGGCTCGTCAAGGACAGCTTCGGCGAGGATTGAGCCCATGGCGAGCGGTCGCCGTTCCCAAATCGAAAGCCTGTCGAACCCGCTGGTCAAGCGGATGCGGCTGCTGCGCGAGAAGCGCCATCGCCGCGCCGAGGGCCTGTTCCTCGCCGAAGGACTGCGCATCGCCACAGAGGCGCGCGAGGCGGGCGTGCTGCCGCGCTGGCTGTTCCTCGGCCCCGATGGCGACGCGCATCCGCTTGCGAAGGCGCTCGCTGCCGATACGATGGCGGCGGGCGGCGAGGTGGTCGATACGTCGCCGGCGATCCTCTCCAAATTGTCGGGCAAGGATAATCCGCAGACGGTTGTCGGCATCTACGCCGAACCCGAAACGACCCTCGCCGATCTCGACCGCGATGCCGCGCCGATCTGGCTGGTCGCCGAGCGGCTGCGCGATCCGGGCAATCTCGGCACGATGCTGCGCACCGGCGACGCGGTCGGCGCGGGCGGGCTGATTCTGCTCGATGACAGCACCGACCCCTATGCGGTCGAGGCGGTGCGCGCGAGCATGGGCGCGATCTTCACGCAGAAGCTGGTGGTCGCGCGCTGGGAAGAATTCCTCCCCTGGCTCCGCCAAGGCCCCGGCCAGCTCGTCGCGACCTGGCTCGGCGAGGATACGCAGGACTATCAGTCGGTGCGCTATGCCGCGCCGACCTTCATCCTCACCGGCAATGAATCACAGGGCCTGCCGTCCGAATATGCCGCGGCGGCCGACGTCCGCGTCAAGATGCCGATGCTGGGCAAGGCCGACAGCCTCAACGCCGCGGTCGCGACCGCGGTGATGGCCTATGAGGTGCTGAACCAGCGGAGGCGGTAGTTTCCACCGCCGAAACGGTATAGGCTTCGTCATGCTGAACTTGATTCAGCATCCATTCTTCCTTCGGCTGACAAGCAGACGCCGAATGGATCCCGGATCAAGTCCGGGATGACGATGAAGAAAGGCCGTTCGATGATCCGCTTTCTGCCCTTGGTTGTGCTTGTCGCCCTCGCCGCCTGCGCACCCGCCGCCGAAACGCCGCCGCAAGGCCCCGGCGCGCAACCTGCTGCCTATATGGCGCTTGGCACCGAGCCCGGCTGGACGCTCGAGATCACGCCGTCGCGGCTCAATTACGACGGCGACTATGGCGAGACCAAGATCATGGCCCCCAACCCCGGCGCACGCGCCGTCACGAACGGCGAACATTATGTGACCGATCGGCTGAAGGTCGAAGTCATGCGCGGCGAATGCAGCGACGGGATGAGCGATCGCCGTTACGCCGACACGGTGACGGTGACCGCCGACGGCAAGACGGTGAAAGGATGCGGCGGCGGGATATTGCCGCCGACCGAGCTCGCGGGGACCAACTGGACCTTCGTGTCGATCGGCGGGGCGCCCGTCGCCGCCGATCGCCCGACCGCGCTCACCTTCGAAGCCGAGCGGCTGAGCGGCAGCGCGGGCTGCAACCGCTTTTCGGGCGGCTATTCGGTCGCCGACCGCACGCTGACCGCAGGGTCGCTGATGGCGACCAGGATGGCGTGCCCCGGCGCGGGCATGACGCAGGAAAGCGCCTTCTTCGCGCTGATGCGCGGCCCCGTGAGCCTGGCCTTCCCGACCGATGGGACGCTGATCCTGACGGGGATCGACGGGCAGACCGCCGTGCTGAAGCGGGTGATATAAAACTCGCAGAGCCCCGAACTCGATAGGGCCTATTCGCCGTCGTTCACCGCCGCGGGCGCCGCCGGAGCCAGCTTCGCGAGCGGGCGCGCCGCCTGTTCGGCGACGGGAAGCGCGGGAATTTCCTTGCCGCCGGTCTCGATATCGAGCGCCTCGAAACGCTTGGCCTGCGTCAACACCTGCGATTCGAAGCTGCCGACGAAGGCGTTATAGGCGCCCGTCGCCTGATCGAGATTCTTGCCGACGCGCGCGATGTGCGAGCCCATCACCGACATACGCGCATAAAGCTCCTTGCCCAGCGCCGCGATCTCGCGCGCCTGCCCCGCGAGCTTTTCCTGCCGCCACACCGCCGCGACCGTGCGCGCGATCGCGATCAGGTTCGTCGGGGTCGCGAGCAACACCTTGCGCTCGAACGCATAGTCCCAAAGCTCATGATCCTGATCGAGCGCGGCGGCGAGGAAATGCTCGCCGGGGACGAACATCACCACGAAGTCGGGCGTGTCCTCGAACTGGTTCCAATAGCTTTTGGCGCCGAGCGTGTTGACGTGCGCGCGCATCGCCGCGGCATGCGCGGCGAGATGCGCGACCTTCTCGTTTTCGTCGACCGCGCCGAACGCATCCTGATAGGCGTTGAGCGACACTTTCGCATCGATGACGAGACTCTGTCCGCCCGGCACCTTCACGACGACGTCGGGACGCAGCCGCCCGCCGTCGCCGTCGGTCACGCTCACCTCTGTCTGAAAATCGGCATGTTCGGACAATCCGCAGCTTTCGAGGACATTTTTAAGCTGCTGTTCGCCCCAGCGCCCGCGCGCCTTGGGCGCGTTGCGCAGCGCATTGACGAGCTTCGCCGCCTCGCTCGACACGCGCTCGGTCCCCTCGCGCATCGCGGCGATCTGGCCGTGGAGCAGGCCGAAGGCATCGCGGCGCTCGGCCTCGACCTTGCCGACCGCTTCCTCATATTTTTGCAATCGCTCGTGGACCGGATTGAGCAGCGCAGAAAGCTTTTGCCCCGCTGTCTCTTCGCTCTGCTTGAAGCGCTGCTCCGCGCGTTCGAGGAACGCCTTTTGCGCGCCGTCGAGCATCACCTGCCCGACCTCGCGGAATTGTGCGGTGAGCGCGGCCTGCGCGTCCTTGAGCTGCGCGATCTGCGCGTCATGCGCCGCATCGCGCGCCTTCTGTTCGCTGAGGAGCGCGGCGAGCTGGATATCGGCCGCCTTGCGCGCCTCGGCCTCGGCCGCGAGGTCGGTGACCGCGCTCCTGAACCGCTCGGCGAGGCCATCGCGCTCGGCCTTCAGCCCGCCCGACTGCCGACCGGCGAAAAGCCAGCCGATCAGCGCGCCGATGGCGAGGGCAACAAGGGCGACGACGAGCGAGCTTCCATCCATGAAAGGAACATAGGACGAACGCGACCCGTCTGGCTAGCCGCTATTTATTGCGGACTATCGCGCCGCGCGCCACGAAGCCGGCAATATCGCCCGATACGCCTCGACCCCCGGCGCGCCGCCGACGACCATGCCCCGCGTCAGCAGCCAGTAATGACGCACGATCTCGGCTTGCTGCTCCAGCCCATAGCGTTCGAGCAGCCAGCCGGGTTTCAGGCTGTAGCTGTAGGTCGCGAACGGATGGCGCATCAGCACGAGATACCAGCGGCCGCGCGTCTGCGCCTGCCACACATGCGTCATTTCGTGGATGAACAGGCCCTGCAGTCGCTGCGACGCGGCGCTGAAATCGTCGCAATAAAGCTCGCCATGCGGGTTGAAATGCAGGCTGCCCATCGGCGCCATGACGATGTGGCGCGGCTGGAAGAATATCCACTTATGGTGGTTCACCCGCACCCGGTCATAGGCGATCGCATCGCCGAATACCGTCCGGGCGAGCGCGATTTCGCCGGGGGTCAGGGGGCGCGACGGACGCGGCATCAAAACCCCGTCATTGCGAGGAGCGCAGCGACGCGGCAATCCAGCGTGGCGCAAGCCGCTCTGGATTGCTTCGCTCCGCTCGCAATGACGAAGTGCTGGACAGCACCTTATTTCTTCGTGCCTGGTGCCGCCTTTTCGGTGCCATGGTCCATCGCGCCATGACCGGCCGCTTCAGCGCCGCCTTCCGCCGGCTTGATCACCATGTCGAAAAGGATGCGTTCATTGTTGTTGTTGGTGAAGACGAACGCCATCGGCAGCTTGCCCGCGCGCACCGCGGCGCCGTTGATGCCCCATATCATCAGATGCTTGCCGCCCTGCTTGAACACCAGCTCGCCCTTGGCGGGGACCGGAGCGCGCAGAAGCGGCTTCATCGTCGTGACATTGTTCTCGCGCACCGACTCGTGCATCTCGACGCGCTGCGCGAGGTCGCTGGTCACCGCGACCAGCTCGACGTCGCGCGGGCCGCCCTCGACGCGGAAATAGCCGACCGCGGGCCGGTCGGGCGTCGCTCCCATCACGATATGGCCGCTGACCACATTGAGCGGCTGCCCCGCACCCAGATTTTCGCCGCAGCCGGTCAGGCTGAGCGCGGCGGCGGCAAGGGCGGCGCCAAAGAGACTCGAGGCGAAGGGTTTCATTTTGGGAGGACTCCGTAAAAGCGCGACAAATTCGCATCCTCGATAAGCCCTGAAAGCCCTTGTGCCAAGGATTAGCGCACCTATATCGCGCCCATGTAACCCATGGACGGCGTGCCTTTTCAGGGCGCCGGAAGAAGCAACAAGGACGTAATACCAATGGCCAAAGTGATCGGGATCGACCTCGGCACCACGAACAGCTGTGTCGCGGTGATGGAAGGCGGAAAACCCAAGGTTATCGAAAATGTCGAAGGCACGCGCACGACCCCGTCGATCGTCGCCTTTGCAAAGGATGGCGAGCGCCTGATCGGCCAGCCGGCGAAGCGCCAGGCCGTCACCAACCCCGAAAACACGATCTTTGCGGTGAAGCGCCTGATCGGCCGCCGCTTCGACGATCCCATGACCAAGAAGGACATGGAACTCGTCCCCTACACCATCGTCAAGGGCAGCAACGGCGACGCGTGGGTCAAGGCGGGCGGCGAGGATTATTCGCCGTCGCAGATCAGCGCCTTCATCCTGCAGAAGATGAAGGAAACCGCCGAGAGCTACCTGGGCGAAACCGTGACGCAGGCGGTGATCACCGTTCCCGCCTACTTCAACGACGCGCAGCGCCAGGCGACCAAGGACGCCGGCAAGATCGCGGGCCTCGAAGTGCTGCGCATCATCAACGAGCCGACCGCGGCCGCGCTCGCCTATGGCCTCGACAAGACCGAGAACAAGACGATCGCCGTCTATGACCTTGGCGGCGGTACTTTCGACATCTCGATCCTCGAGGTGGGCGACGGCGTGTTCGAGGTGAAGTCGACCAACGGCGACACCTTCCTCGGCGGCGAGGATTTCGACAGCAAGATCGTCGAATATCTCGCCGACGGCTTCAAGAAGGACGAAGGCATCGACCTGCGCAGCGACAAGCTCGCGCTCCAGCGGCTGAAGGAAGCCGCCGAAAAGGCGAAGATCGAGCTGTCGTCGGCCGCGACGACCGAGGTCAACCTGCCCTTCATCACCGCCGACGCCAACGGACCGAAGCACCTCGTCAAGACGATCACCCGCTCGGACCTCGAACGCCTTGTCGAAGAGCTGGTCAAGCGTACGCTTGAACCGTGCAAGAAGGCGATCAAGGACGCCGGCGTCTCGGCGAGCGAAATCGACGAAGTCGTGCTGGTCGGCGGCATGACGCGCATGCCGCGCGTGCGCGAGGTCGTGAAGGATTTCTTCGGCAAGGAACCGCACACCGGCGTGAACCCCGACGAAGTCGTCGCGATCGGCGCCGCGATCCAGGCGGGCGTGCTGCAGGGCGACGTCAAGGACGTGCTGCTGCTCGACGTGACCCCGCTCTCGCTGGGCATCGAGACGCTGGGCGGCATCATGACCAAGATGATCGACCGCAACACGACGATCCCGACCAAGAAGTCGCAGGTCTATTCGACCGCTGACGACAATCAGTCGGCGGTGACGATCCGCGTGTTCCAGGGCGAGCGCGAAATGGCGCAGGACAACAAGATCCTCGGCCAGTTCGACCTGGTCGGCATCCCGCCGGCGCCGCGCGGCGTGCCGCAGATCGAGGTGACCTTCGACATCGACGCCAACGGCATCGTGTCGGTCCACGCCAAGGACAAGGGCACCGGCAAGGAACAGCAGATCAAGATCCAGGCCTCGGGCGGCCTCAGCGACGCGGACATCGACCAGATGGTCAAGGACGCCGAGCAGTTCGCCGAAGAGGACAAGACGCGCCGCGAGGCGGCCGAGGCGAAGAACAACGCCGAAAGCCTGATCCACTCGACCGAACGCCAGATCGCCGAACATGGCGACAAGGTCGATGCGGCGCTGAAGTCCGAGATCGAAGCCGCGATCGCCGAAGCCAAGACCGCGGTCGAAGGCGGCGACGCCGCCGCGATGACCGAAAAGGCCGGCGCGCTCGCGCAGGTCGCGATGAAGCTCGGCCAGGCGATCTACGAGAAGGAGCAGCAGTCGGCCGCGTCCCCCGGCGCCGACGAAGCCGATACGGCGAAGACCGACGAAGATGTCGTCGATGCCGAATTCTCGGAAGTCGAAGACGACAAGAAGTAAGGGGCCGACCTCTCATGCCGCTCGTGCTGAGCTTGTCGAAGCACCGCCCTTCTTCTTTCAAGGAAGAACGGCCCTTCGACAGGCTCAGGGCGGGCGGATATGGGAAGCGAGGCTAGGGGCCGATACCTATGTCACTCGACATCGATTATTACGAACTGCTGGAAGTCGAACGCACCGCCGACGATGCGGCGCTGAAGGCGAGCTATCGCAAGCTCGCGATGAAATATCACCCCGACAAGAATCCGGGGTGCGGCGACAGCGAAGCGCGCTTCAAGGCGATCAGCGAAGCCTATGACTGCCTGAAGGACCCCCAGAAGCGCGCCGCTTACGACCGCTTCGGCAAGGCGGGCGTCAACGGCGGCGCGGGCGGCTTCGGCGGCGGCAATGGCGCCGACTTCGGCGACATCGGCGATATTTTCGAATCGATCTTCGGCTCGGCCTTTGGTGGCGGCCGCCAGCAGCGCGGCCCCGCGCGCGGCGCCGACCTGCGCTACGACATGGAAATCCGGCTCGAGGACGCCTTCACCGGCGTGACGCGCGAGATCCAGGTCGACGTCGCGGCGCGCTGCGAAACGTGCGACGGATCGGGCGCGAAGCCCGGCACCCATACCAACCGCTGCTCGACCTGCGCCGGCCACGGCAAGGTGCGCGCGCAGCAGGGATTCTTCATGGTCGAGCGTACCTGCCCGACCTGTCAGGGCGCGGGCGAGGTCATCGCCGACCCGTGCAATTCATGCCACGGCGAAGGCCGCGTCGATCGCCGCAAGACGCTGACCGTCAACATCCCCGCCGGGGTCGACGATGGCACGCGCATCCGCCTGTCGGGCGAAGGCGAAAGCGGCGCGCGCGGCGCGGCGCCGGGCGACCTCTACATCTTCCTCCACATGGCGCGGCACAAGGTGTTCGAGCGCGAGGGCACGACGCTTTTCACGCGCGCGCCGATCAGCTTCACCACCGCGGCGCTTGGCGGCGAGATCGGCATCCCCGGCCTCGACGGCCGGATGCACGACATCGCCATCCCCGCCGGGATCCAGTCGGGCAAGCAGCTGCGCCAGCGCGGCGCCGGCATGCCGGTATTGAACGGCCGCGGGCACGGCGACCTCGTCGTCCAGATCGACGTCGAGACACCGACCCGGCTGTCCGCACGGCAGAAGGAATTGCTCTGCGAATTCCGCGAGACCGAGACGGGCGAGGAATGCCCCGCGAGCCAGGGCTTTTTCGGCCGCATCAAGGAAATGTGGGACGATCTGACCGATTGATCGGCCGTCCTTGCGATCACTAGAGAGTGCTGACCTCAAACACGCTGGCGATGCGGCCTTTGCCGTTTATCCGGAATGCAATCCGTATGTCGGAAATACCGTCAAACGCGTAAGTCAGAATATACTCGTCGTCGTTCAGCTTTTTCGTATCGCGCTGGATCATCCGGTAACCCCGAATGGCGTAAGACGATTTTGGATAGCAGGATTCTATCAGATTTTCCGCATACGACACGGCGGAAATGTTCTGCTCGGCGTTTGGAAGCGCATATATTCTGGCAACGGGTTCGTCGAGTTTTGTTGGAAAGCCGCTGCATTGGTCGGCTTCACTGCAACCCGACAGCAAAGCCAAACAGGGCGCGGTACATAGCAATGAAATCTTGGTCATCGATCTGAATTTCGTTCGCGGGATTCGGTTCCCGATGCCCCGATCTCCATCCGCAGCTCGTCGATCAGCGCCCTCACCTTCGGCAACCGCCCTTCCTCCTCGTCGAGGATCGCATGGAAGGCGCGGCGCTTGATCGCCTTCAGCTCTTCCGCCGCCATCGCACCGTCGCCCGTCACGCTGCTTGCGACGATGTCGATCAGCCGGTCGGCGCCGTGGAGACGCCCCCACAGATAGTCATTCTCGCGGTAGGCGCGGCTGAAAAAGGCGCCGAAGCTGTTGAACTCGACGCCCTTGAGCATCGCCGCCGCGCCGCCGGTGCGGATCGCGGTCGCGTCCGACGGCGAGATGCGGTCGATCTTGATCGGGTCGAATTCGTCGAACCCCTCGCCCTGGAGCAGCGGCAAGGTCGCGATGTCGTAAAAGGGATAGCCCAGATAGGCGAACAGCATCGTGCGCCGGTCGTCCTTGGGAAGCTTCGCGAGCGCCGCCGCGATCACCTCGTCGGTCGCCGCATCGAGCGCGACAAGGTCGCGGCGCGCGGCGATCGCGTCGATCCATTCGCCCGGCGCAGTGTCGGCGGGCACGTCGAGGTCGGCGAGCCACGCGTCGCCTTCGCGCTCGAGATACTGGCCGAGCGCGGCGAAGATCGTCTCGCGCATTTCCTCGCACACCGGGTCGCGCCGCTCGCGCGTCGCCTCGACCGACGCATCGAGTTCGCGCGCGAGGAAGCGCAGGCGGCGAATGCGGAATCCGAGGTCGTGGGTGCGGAAAAACTCGATCGCATCGCTGCTCGCGCCCGCGCCCTTCTTGCCCGAAATCCGGTCGAGCCCGCGCGCGCGCGCCTCGGTCCACATCGCGATGCGGCGGTTGATCACATGCACCGGCCCCTCGGGCGGGACGAGCCGGTCGACGATGTTCGCTATCTCGTCGATCACCGCCGACAGCTTGAGATGCCCATAGGGCGCAAAGGCGAAGCCCGCGCGCGCCGCCGCCTGGTCCTGCGCCTTGGCCCTCCATTTCGCGAGCCGCACCGGGGTCGGCGTGTCGAGGAAGAAGGTCGTGCCGAACAGCGCCGCGACCTGTTCCTCGACCTCGACCTTCATCGCGTCGATGATGTGCTGCATGCGGCGGATGCGCCGCGACATGCCCTCG
This sequence comes from Sphingopyxis chilensis, assembly GCF_035930445.1. Classification (NCBI taxonomy): domain Bacteria; kingdom Pseudomonadati; phylum Pseudomonadota; class Alphaproteobacteria; order Sphingomonadales; family Sphingopyxidaceae; genus Sphingopyxis; species Sphingopyxis chilensis. Next base: position 3,347,641 of record NZ_CP142394.1, read on the forward strand.
ATCATCTCGATGCTCTCGCGGATCGGCTGTTCGCGCGGGATCGCCGACAGCGAACCCAGGATCGTCGGCAGGAAGCCCGGCAGTTGCCCGTCCTCGCCGGGCTCGCCCGGCTTGCCAATGCTGATCGACTTATAATCGGGCTTGGGGTCGATATAGATGAAGCGGCGGTCGATCTCGCGCCGCGCCGGGCGCTGTTTCAAGGCGGCGATCGCCGGGCGAAAGGGCGCGTTCGCCAGCACCGAGCCATCGATCAGCACGCGGTCGGCGGGGTCGCTGTCGGGTACGCGCGGCAACTGCGCGCGCATGAAGGCGTCGCGGCCGGGCCAGCCGGAGCCACGCTTTTCGAGCGCCGAATCGAGCTCGCGCAGCGTGAAGGGCGGAAAGGCGCCCGGAAAGCTCGCGGTCGCGCGCGCTGCGGCGACGAGGCCGGGCACATCGTCGAGCCGCTTGCCCGCGCGGCCATCCTGCCGGAATTGCATGACCAGCCGATGCTCCTGTTCGGTCACGCGCGGCGGGCTGTTGAGCGTCAGCTGCTCCTTGTGCCCGGCGAAGTCGGTCACCGATACGATCAGGTCGACCGGCTGCGCGGCGGGGACCAGTGGCGGGCCATGGGCCCCCGCATCCATCGCGTCGAAGGCGTCGAGGAGCAGGTTGGTGAAGGTCTCCCCGCCGAAGGGCGGCTCGAACCAGCGCGCGCGCACGAAACGCGACAGCTTCGCCCGCACCTCGTCCTGCGCACCTTCTCCCACCGTGCGGTCGATGGCGTTGCCGCGGCGTTTCATCGCCCAGCCGGCGAGCGGCACCGCCCAGAATTTCGTCATCGCCGACAAGGGCCGCGCATCGGGATCGAGCAGGCTGTCGACGTCGGCATCCTTCAGCCAGAGTTCGGTCAGCGGATCGAGCGATTTGCCCGTCACCAGCCCGCGCGCCAGAAAGATGCCGTTGATCCCGCCCGCGCTCGCCCCCGCGACAATGTCGGGAAGGACGCGCAGCTTGATATTGGCCCGGTCGGCGATCGCGGCGAGCAGGTCGCGATAGACGCCGCCCGACCCCGCAATCGCCTCGCGGTCGTGAAAGGCGCGCGATGCGGCGGCGAGCCGCCAGATCTCCTTGGTGATGCCGTGCATATAGACGGCAAGGCTGATGCCGCCGTAGCAAATCAGGGCGAAGCGTAGTTCCTTTTCCCGCATCGCGAAGATGATAGCGCGCTTTGGCGAGCCTGTCCCCTCTCCCATGTTCGATAGCAGCGGTCTTTCTTCTTGCTTTTGAGAATGTGTCGCACTAGCGCGCGCTCCGAAACAGGAGTCCCGAATGAACCGCAAAATGACCGTCGCCGCGCTCGCCTGCACCGCGCTGTCCACCCCCGCCCTTGCGCAGGACGGTGCGCCCGCCGCCGACGGGACCGGAGGCGGTGAGACGATCATCGTCACCGCCGCGCGCACCATATTGCCGCCGAATGCGCTGCCGCTGACGATCGATATTATCGACAAGGATGCGCTCGACCAGCAGATCGCGATTTCGGGATCGGTCACCGATGCGGTCGCGACGCTCTCGCCCAGCTTTTCGCCGACGCGGCAGAAACTCTCGGGCGCGGGCGAGACGCTGCGCGGGCGCTCGCCGCTCTATGCGATCAACGGCATCCCGCAATCGACCCCGCTGCGCGACGGCAGCCGCGACGGCTTCACGATCGACGGTTTTTTCGTCGATCGTGTCGAGCTGATCTTCGGGTCGAACGCCTTGCAAGGGATCGGCGGCACCGGCGGCATCGTCAACCAGGTGACCGTCGGCGCGCCCACCGAAGAGGGCGTGTCGGGCCGCGCGCTGCTGCAGGCGACCGCCGACAATGATCTTTCCGACGAAGGCATGGGCGGCAAGGTCGCGGGCCTCGTCCAGTATAAGGCGGGGCGCTTCGACGCGTCGGTCGGCGCGGCATGGGAACGCCGCGGCGTCTTTTTCGACGGCGAGGGCCGGCGCGTCGGGATCAATCTGACGCAGGGCGAAACGCAGGATTCGGAGACGCTCTCGCTGTTCGGCCGCTTCGGTTACGCCGTCACCGACACGATGCGGCTCGACCTGATCGCCAGCCGCTTCGAGCTCGAAGGCGACGGCGATTATGCCGCGGTCGCGGGCGACAAGCTCGGCGGCCTGCCGACGAGCGCCGAGCCCGGCACCCCGCCGGGCGTCCCCGCGACGGGACGCACCGAAAGTCTCGCGCTATCGCTGACCGACACCGACCTCGGCGGCGGCAATTTCATCAGCCAGATCTTCTGGAACCGCAGCCGCGACACCTTCGGCGGCGAACCCAACCCGATCGCGACCTTTCAGGACGCATCGATCGCACCCGTCGGCACGCTGTTCGACCAGTCGCAGAACCGCAGCCGCAAATATGGCGGCAAGCTCAGCTACGAACGCGCGGTGCCGGGGCTGGAGGCGCTGACGCTGATCGCGGGTTTCGACGCGCTGTGGGATTCGACCGAGCAGCGGCTGATCGCCACCGACCGCGTCTGGGTGCCGCCGACCGATTTTCGCAGCCTCGCGCCCTTCGGCCAGGCGAACCTCGAGCTGGCGGGCGGTCTCGTCCGGCTCGCGGGCGGCGTGCGCTATGAAAATGTAAAGATCACGATCGACGATTATACGACGCTCGCCTCGTCGGGCAGCACCTTTGTGTCGGGCGGCAGCCCGACCTTCGACGATGTGTTGCTCAACGGCGGCGTCATCGTCGAGCCCGTCCCCGGCATCCGCGCCTATGCGAGCTATGCCGAAGGCTACACCGTCCCCGACGTCGGCCGCATCACGCGCGCGGTGCGCACGGCGGGGACCGACATCGACAATTTCCTCGACATCTCGCCGATCGTCTCGAACAATCGCGAACTGGGGGTCGAGGTGAAGCGCGGCCCGCTCGATGCCAGCGCGACCTATTTCTGGTCGTCGAGCAAGAAGGGCCAGCTGCTCATCGCGCGGCCCGACGGCATTTTCGAGGTGCTGCGCCAGCGCGTCGAGATCGAGGGGCTCGAAATCAACCTTGCGGTCAGGATGCCGGTCGACGGACTGACGCTGTCGGCGGGCTATGCGCATATCATCGGCCAGTTCGACGAGGACGAGGACGGCGTGGTCGAAACCGACCTCGACGGCGCGAATATCTCGCCCGACCGGCTGAACCTTGCCGCGGCCTATGCCAACGGTCCTTTCTCGGCGCGGGTGCAGACGCAATTCTATCTGGCGCGAACCTTCCGCGGCCCGAACCGCGACGCGCGCAACGATTTCGAGGGCTATAATCTGACCGACGCGATCGTCCGCTACCAGACCGGCCTCGGCGGGGTCAGCCTCGCGGTGTCGAACCTGTTCGACAAACAATATATCAGCTACGCGAGCGACACCCAGCGCCCGACCGACAATTTCTTCAACTTCGCGGGCCGCGGGCGCAGCTTCACGCTGGGGTGGGACTACCGTTTCTGACTATGGCCTTGCCGTCCGAACCCGTCATTGCGAGGGCCAAAGGCCCGTGGCAATCCAGAGCGGCGCAAAACCGCCCTGGATTGCTTCGCTCCGCTCGCAATGACGACGGTTCTGAAACGGCGATCCCATGATCAAGCTGCTCGACACGCTGCACCGCTGGACGGGGGGCCTGATCGGCCTCGTGCTCGCGCTACTCGGCCTGTCGGGCACGATCCTGCTTTACGAGCATCTATGGATCGGCGTGCCGGGAACCAGCGATCCGCTGCGCGGCGACCTCGCCACGGTCGCCGCGACCACCGAGCGGCTGATGGCGGCACCGGGCGCGCAAGGCATCATCTATGCCGACGAACGCTTCGGGCTGCATCAGCTGCGCTTCACTGAAGGCGCCGGCGCCTATGCCAGCCAGTCGGGCGAGATCGTCACGCGATGGGCGAGCCAGTGGGAGCGGCCCGAACTCTGGATCTTCGACTTCCACCACCATCTCTTCGCTGGTGACAGCGGCGAATGGGCAATCGGAATTGCGGGGCTCAGCGGGCTTTTTTTCGTCGTCAGCGGCGCCATTCTCTGGTGGCGGACGCGCAAGACCTTCCAGCTCCGCCTCTGGCCCAAGCGGATGAGCCGCCCCGCGATCGTCATGCACCACCGCGACCTCGGCATCGTCGTCGCGCCGTTGCTGCTGATCTCGATCGTCACCGGCACGATGATGATCTTCCGCCCCTTCGCCTTAGCGGTCGTCGCGCCCTTCGGCCCGGTCGCCGAGACCGCGAAGGCGCTCGATCCGCCGAAATACAAGGGCGGCCCGCTCGCCGAAAAGCCCGACTATACCGCGATGCTGACCGAAGCGCGCCGCCGCTTTCCCGACGCCGAATTCCGCATCCTGAGCCTGCCGCGCAAACCCGGCGACCCGATCAGCCTGCGGATGAAGCAGCCCGCCGAATGGCTGCCCAACGGGCGCACCACGCTGGCGTTCGATGCCGCAACGGGTGAAGTGCTGGCCACGCGCGACGCGCTGACGCTCGCCCCCGGAGCGCAAGCGTTCAACATGGCTTTCCCGATCCACGCGTCGAAGGTCGGCGGCTGGGCGTGGCGCAGCGTGCTGACGGTTTCGGGACTCTCACTGACGCTGCTTGGCAGCCTTGCGGTGTGGACCTTCTGGTTCAGGCGGCCGAAGGCGGCGCGGCGTCCGGTTAAGGCGGCGCTGGCTTCGGCCTAGGCTCCAGAGTCGGCTCTGGGCTGGTTATCGGCCGGTCCTGCACCCCGGCGAAAGCCGGGGCCCGGTGCGGAAATACGCCAGGTAAAGCGTGGACTTTCTGGACCTCGCCTTTCGCCGGGGCACACATCTCTATCGGCACCCAATGGTCGCCAGCCGCCGACCTCGGCGCTTTCCTATTTTACCCGCCGCCCTATATCCTCCCTCATCCATGACCCGCGCCCGCGTCCTTCTCCTCACCGCCGCCCTCGGCCCGCTCGACTATCGTGTCCCGCGCGAGCACGAGGCGCCGCTCGGCAGCGTCGTCATCGCGCCCTTGGGGCCGCGACGGATGGGCGGGGTAGTGTGGGAGGATGAAAGCTTCGGCGCGCCCGAACCCGTCGGCGACAACCGGCTGCGCAACCTCTACGAAGTCGTGCCCGTGCCGCCGATCGCCGCGCCGCTCCGCCGCCTCGTCGAATGGACGAGCGACTATTATCTCAGCCCCCCGGGGTCGGTGCTGCGCATGGTGCTGCCCGGGGTCGCCTTTGCCGACGCGCGGCGCCCGGTCGTCGAATATCGCGCCACCGGCGAACTTCCCACGCGGATGACGCCGCAGCGCACCGTCGCGCTCGAAAAGATCGGCGCGCGGCAAGGGATCGTGCGCGAACTCGCCGCGATTGCCGAAGTCAGCGACGCCGTAATCCGGGGACTCGCGAACACCGGCGCGCTCGAAGCCGTGACCGTCTCGGCCGACCAGCCCTATCCCGAACCCGACCCGGCCTTCGCCCCGCCCGACCTGTCCGACGAGCAGACCGCCGCCGCCGCGCAGCTTCGCGAAGCGATCGCCGCAGCGAAGTTCGACACGCTGCTTCTCGACGGCGTGACCGGATCGGGCAAGACCGAAGTCTATATGGAGGCGATCGCCGCCGCGATCGATGCGGGCAAGCAGGCGCTGGTGCTGCTCCCCGAAATCGCGCTGACCGAACCGATGCTCACCCGCTTCGCCGCGCGCTTCGGCTGCGAGCCGGTGGCGTGGCACTCCGGCCTCCGTTCGACCGAGCGTCGCCGTGCCTGGCATGCAATCGCGAGCGGCGAGGCAAAGATCGTCGTCGGCGCGCGTTCGGCGCTGTTCCTGCCCTATGGCAATCTCGGCGTCATCGTCGTCGACGAGGCGCATGAGACCAGCTTCAAGCAGGAGGATGGCGTCCATTATCACGCGCGCGACGTCGCGGTGATGCGCGGGCATTTCGAGGGCCTTCCCGTCGTCCTCGCCAGCGCCACCCCCGCGCTCGAAAGCCTCGCGATGGTCGAGGCGGGCCGCTATCGCCATATCGTCCTGCCCGCGCGCTTCGGCGGCGCGACCCTGCCCGACCTTGCGGCGATCGACATGCGGCAGGACCCGCCCGACCGCGGCCGCTGGCTCGCCCCGCCGCTCGTCGACGCGCTCGCCGACCGATTGCAAAAGGGCGAGCAGAGTCTCCTCTTCCTCAACCGCCGCGGCTTCGCGCCGCTGACGCTCTGCCGCACCTGCGGCCACCGCATCCAGTGCCCGAACTGCACCGCGTGGATGGTCGAGCACCGCCTCGTCCACCGCCTCGCCTGCCACCATTGCGGCCATGTCATGCCGCCGCCGCGCCTCTGCCCCGAATGCGAGGATGAGGACAGCCTCGTCGCCTGCGGGCCGGGGGTCGAGCGCGTCGCCGACGAGGTGGCCTTACGCTTTCCCGAAGCAAGGACGGCCATCGTCACGTCCGACACCTTGTGGTCGCCCGCGAAGGCGGCCGAATTCGTCGACAATGTCGAGGGCGGGCTGGTCGACATCATCATCGGCACCCAGCTCGTCACCAAGGGCTATCATTTCCCGAATCTCACCCTCGTCGGCGTCGTCGATGCCGACCTCGGACTCGACGGCGGCGACCTCCGCGCTTCCGAGCGCACCTTCCAGCAGATCGCGCAGGTCGCGGGGCGCGCCGGGCGCGGGGTCAAGCCCGGCGAGGTGCTGATCCAGACGCGCGTGCCCGACGCCCCCGTCATGGCGGCGCTCGTCGCCAACGACCGCGACGGTTTTTATTCGGCCGAAGCCGCGGCGCGCAAATTCGCCGGCGCGCCGCCCTATGGCCGCTTCGCCGCGCTCGTCATTTCGTCCGAGGATATCGAAGTCGCGCGCGGGCAGGCGCAGCGGCTGGGGCAAAAGGCGCCCGTCGCCGACGGCCTCGCGGTCTATGGCCCCGCGCCGGCCCCGCTCGCGATGCTGCGCGGCCGCCACCGCTTCCGCCTCTTGCTCCACGCCCCGCGCAGCTTCGACCTGCAGGGGACGATCCGCGCGTGGGTGAACAGCGTCGAATGGTCCACGAAGGCGCGGCTCGCGATCGACATCGACCCCTATAGCTTTGTGTAAGCGTAACAGGGCTTTACTGTAACGGCGCGCGCTGGCAGCATCCCTGCGGGGTTAGAATGCGGGGGCGCAGAATGAAGAAAATCGGCTTGGGCCTGCTGGCCGGGATCGCGATGGTCGCAATTGCCGGGCCGGCCGAGGCGAAATGGCTTCGCGCCGACACCGACAGTTTCATCATCTATAGCGAGAGCAACGAAAAATCGCTGCGCGACTTCGCGGAAAATTTGCAGCGGTTCGACACCACGCTCCGCCTGCTCTTCAACGTCAAAACGCCGGGCGAGGAAAGCAAGCTTCCCATCTACCTCGTCCCCGCGGCGAACGATGTCGCCGAACTGGCGACCGGATCGCGCAGCGCCCCGGTCGCGGGCTTTTATCGCCAGGACCGCGACGGCAGCTTTGCGCTGTCCTTTCGCCAGAATAGCGGCAGCGGCGGCATCGCCGACACGTCGGCCGCCCAGCAGGTGCTGTTCCACGAATACAGCCACCATTTCATGAAGCGCCACTTGCGCGCCGCCTTCCCCGCCTGGCTGATCGAGGGGTTCGCCGAATATTATTCGACGGTCGATTTCGACAAGAAGGGCCACGCGATGATCGGCCGACCCGTCTATCGCCGCGCTTATGGCCTGTTGCAGATGCCGAAAATCCCGGCCGAAAAACTCCTGTTCGAACAACCCCGCGCAATGCGAAACAGCGGGCAGACCGACGTCTATTACGGCCGCGCGTGGATTTTGACCCATATGCTGATGCACAGCCCGACGCGCGGCGATCAGGTCAATCGGTACACCAATGCCATCAACGCCGGCACCGACGCCCGCCAGGCGGCATCCGACGCTTTTGGCGACCTGGCCCTGCTCGACAAGGATCTCAACCGCTATATTCAGGGCAAGCTGAGCTATCGGACGACCCGCGCGCCGGTCCCGGTGTCAGCAAACATCCGCATCGCGCCGGTGCCGTCCGACGAGGATGCGGTGATCATGGCGCGGCTGGAGCGACTGAATGCACGCGGCGACGCGGCGCGCTTCACCAAGGCGCGCGACGCGCTGCGCGCACTCGCCGCCGCCGAGCCCGCCAACGCCGATGCGCAGTTCGAACTGGCGGCGGCCGAATGGGATATGGACCGCGATGTCCGCGACCTCGCCGCGATGCGCTCCGCACTCGACAAGGTGCTGGCGGCGAAGCCGGACCATGTTCGCGCCAATGTCCTGCTCGGCCGGCTGCTCCTCGATCAATTGCGCGAAAAGGGCGAAGATGACCCTGCCGCGTGGCGCGAGGCTCGCAAGCCGATCCAGCTCGCCAACCGCACCGATCCCAACGATGCGGTGCCGCTCTATGCCTATTTCGACAGCTTTCTGGCCGAAGGGAAGCGGCCGAGCGAAATGGCGATCAAGGCGCTCGAACGCGCCTTTGTCCTGACGCCCGAGAATATCGAGATGCGGGTCGCCTATGCCTTCGCGCTCGCCAATCAGGGCGAGTTTGATCCCGCCGTGCGGCTGGCGAAGACCGTCGCCTTCGATCCGCACGACAATGGGCGGGGCGAAGCCATGCTCGAACGGCTGGAGGCCATACGCGAACGCCGCGCTGGCGCTACCGGCGGCGACACGAAGGCCGCTGCCGATAGCGGCGGGACAGACTGATCCCTCAATAATCGGGTTCGGCGCCGCCCATGACATCGCTCGCCTGCGCCGCCAGCCACGCCATCGCGGCCGCCCAGGGCTGATGCCCATGGCTGATCCGCGCGACGCCGAGCGCGGCGAGTTCCTTGTGCGTCGGCCCGCCCTTGCCGCGCAGGATATTCACCGGCAGCGGCGACGCGTCGCAGATCGCGCCGATACACGCCGGGTCGAGCAGGAAGGGCACGAACAGCGACCCCGCCCCCGCATCGGCATAGGCGCGCGCGCGTTCGAGCGTCGCGGCGACCAGCGCGTCGCCATCCTTCGCCGCATCGGCCCCGCGGAAGGTGTCGCAGCGCGCGTTGACGAAAATCCCGGTGTCCGCGGCGGCGCGATAGCGCGCCACCGCCTCGGGGATCGCGAGCAGCTCGCTCGCCCCGGGCAGCCGGTCCTCCATGTTGATCCCCGCCGCACCCGCGGCCTTCGCGCGGCCGACCGATGCGCCGACCGTCGCCGGATCGGCGCCATAGCCCGATTCCATGTCGATCGTCACCGGCAGGTCGGTGACCGCGAGGATGCGTTCGAGGTTGGCGAACACATCCTCGAGCGGGAAATCCTCGCCGTCCGCGCGCCCCTGCGCGCCCGCGACGCCGAAGCTGCCCGTCGCGATCGCCTTCGCGCCCGCTCCGGCAACCGCCTTCGCGCTCCCCGCGTCCCAGATGTTGACGAGGATCAGCGGGTCGCCGGGAACGTGCAGCGCGCGAAATCGGGCAATCTTGTCGGTCATGGAAGAACTCCGTTGTTGTCGATACCAGCACAGGCGGCTCACGCGATCCGGTCGGCGGGCGCCGAGCCGAAAACCTGATCATAGCCGCTTTTCGTGTCCATATATTCGCGGATATACCGAACGCGCGCGCCATGCATTTCAAAGATGAAAACATAGTCGAGCGCATAGTCGCAGCCGTTGGCGAGGGTCGCGCTCTGACGCTGCTCGAATATGACGCGGTTCCCCTCGGCGGTCAGTGAAATCGGCTCGACGCGCATCCCGTTGCTGAAGAGCCGCGGATAATCGTCGATGAGAAAACGGGCAATCGCGTCGGCGCCGATCATATGGTCGGTCACGCCGAGCGCGATTGCGGTGGCGTTGCGGGGTGGTGCCCGCCATTCGGCATCCTCGGCCAGAACCGCGCATATCTGCGCGGCGTCGCGCGTGGCGAAGGCGCGCCAGGCCGCTATCGCGGCTTCCTTGCTGGTCATCATCGCCTTCAGAAATCGTCGAGGCGCCGCTGCCCGGACGCGCCCTCACGCCTGAGCAGCTCGTCCTTGATCGGCAGGCCATAGGCATAGCCGCCGAGCGTCCCGTCGCTGCGCACGACGCGGTGGCACGGGATCAGCACCGCGACATTGTTCGCGCCGTTGGCGCTCCCCGCCGCGCGCACCGCATTGGGCTTGCCGACAGCGGCGGCGATATCCGAATAGCTGCGCGTTTCGCCTGCGGGGATCTTGCGCAGCTCGCGCCACACGGCTTCCTGAAAGGCGGTGCCCTTCACGTCGATCGGGATATGGTCGAATCCGTTCACCGGCGCTTCGACGGCATCGACGACCTGCTTCAGCAGCGCTTCGAACGCTTCGCCGCCCTCGATCAGGGCGGCTGCGGGAAAGCGCTCCTCGAGCGCCTCGCGCCCCTCGGCGAAGCTCAGGCGGCACACGCCTTTGCCAGTCGCCGCGACGAGCATGTCGCCGAGGCTGGTCGGCACCACCGCCCAGTGGATCGTCGCGCCCTTGCCGCCGTTTGCCCAGGCCGAAGCCGTCATACCCATGCGTCCCTCCATATTGTCATAGAAACGCGACGGCCCCGAAAAGCCTGCGTCGTAAATCGCGTCGGTCACCCGGCCCGCCTCGCTCAGCGCGGCCCGGGCGCGTTCCTCGCGGAGCGCGCGGGCATATGCGGCGGGCGACAGGCCGGTGTGACGCGTGAAGACGCGCTGGAAATGCGTCGGCGAATAGCCGGTGCGACCGGCGAGATCGGCGAGCGCGAGCGGTTCCTCGCTTTGCTTGATCGCCTCGATCGCCGCGAGCACCGCGCCCTCGTCGCGCGCGACATCGTCGGGCAGGCAACGCTTGCACGGGCGCAGCCCGGTTTCGCGCGCCGCCGCGCCGTCGGTGAAGAAACGCACATTTTCGCGTAGCGGATGCCGCGCGGCGCAGCTCGGCCGGCAATAGATGCCGGTGGTGAGCACACCGGTGACGAAGCGTCCGTCGAGCGCGCGGTCGCGGCGCAGCACCGCCGCCCAGCGATCGTCGTCGGTCATCAGGTCGGCGCTCATGCTCCATCCCTTTCGATGCGCGCGGCGAAACAGCCATGCGCGGCATTATGCGCATCGATATAGGCAATGGCCGCGTCGGCGAACAGGTCGCGGATCGCGCTATCCACCTCGCCCGGACCCGCAAGCCGCGCGGTTTGCAGCATGCCCTCGGCGTCGAAGGCGCGCAGCGCGAGCGAGCGCCCCTCGAACACCGGCGGCACGTCGTCGCGGTAGGCCGCAGCGGTCACTCCAGGCCGGACGTAAATCGCATAGGCGCTGCGATAGGGAGTCGCGACATCGTGGCTGGTGTGATGGATCAGGATCAGCTCCTCGCCGGCCTTCGCATCCTCGAGGCTGATCCGACAGGGAAAGCCGCGGTCGGCGGTCGCGGTCACACGGCGCGCGTTGATCGCGGCGAGGCCCGCGTCGTCGAGCGCGAAGAGCGGCGCAAAGCGATCGGGGCTGAGCCCCTCGATCAGATAGGTCATCGAAAACATCCTTTCTCGGCTGTTGGAGCATGAATGCCACAGCGCGATTCGCACCGCGTCCCGATGCTTGCGTTCAAAGTTCGGGCGACTAGTGTGCCTCGCATGACCCGTCTCATCGCGCTTCTCCTCGCTCTCGTCACTTTCGCCCTTCCGGCGCACGCCGCCGACGACATCAGCGCCGCCTCGCGCAGCGTCGTGCGCGTCGTCACCGTCGCGATGATGGACGGCGAGGTCGTCGGCTTCGGGCATGGCAGCGGCATCGCCATCTCGCCGACGCGTATCGTCACCAATGCGCATGTCGTCGAATCGGCGGCGCGCTACCCCGGCAATGTCGCGCTCGGCGTCGTCCCGTCGGAAGGACAGAAAAGCTATGCCGGCAAGCTGATCGCGATCGACACCGCGCGCGACCTCGCGCTCGTCGAAATCACCGAAGGGCGGCTGCCCGTCGCCGCCATCTACACCGGCCCGCTCGAATCGGGCGCCGACGTCGTTGCCCTCGGCTATCCCGGCAACGTCGACCTCGCGACCGCGCGCAGCGCCAACGACTATATCACCCCGCGCACCCCGACGCGCAGCGAGGGCAATATGTCGAACCTGCAGTCGGTCGACGGCGTCACGATGCTGATCCACACCGCGAAAATCTCGCGCGGCAATTCGGGCGGTCCCCTCGTCGACCAGTGCGGGCGAATCGCCGGCATCAACACCGCGATCACGCGCGCCGACGACGGCGATTCGCCCTTCGCCTTCGCCATTTCGGGGCGTGAGCTGATGCGCTTCCTCGCCGACGCGGGACAGCAATATACGAGCGTCGGCACCCCTTGCCTGTCGATGGCCGAGGCCGACGCCCGCGACCGCGCCGCGCTCGACGCCGAAACGCGCGCCGAGATCGAGGCCAATGCCGCCAGAAATGCCGCCGCAAAACTCGACCGCGAGCTCAAGCTGGCGCGCGCCGGGGAGGAGGCGCTCGCCGCGCGCGAGAATCGCATCGCGCTCGCGGGCGTGCTGTTCGTGATCGGCGCGCTCGCCGCGGGTGCCGGGCTGATGTTCTACAGCCAGAAGAATCTGCGTAACGCCAAGATCGCGGGCGGCGCCGGCGCGGTGCTGATCATCGGCGCGGCGCTGTTGTTCGCCACCCGCCCCGACGCGCATGCCGAACTCGCCCCGGACGCGGCGAAGGCGCCCGCAACCGCGGCGCCCAAGCTGGCCCAGGGCAGCCTGCTCTGCACGATCCGTCCGGACCGCAGCCGCATCACCGTATCGGCGACGACCGACGTGCCGATCACGATCGGCAAGGGCGGCTGCGTCAACGGGCGCACCCAATATACAAGGGGCGCCGACGACCGCTGGCAACGCATCCTCGTTCCCAACGAGGAAGCGACCGTCACCGTCGCCTCGATCGATTCGGCGGGCCGCGACTATCGCGTCGACCGCTATCTGCTCGATGCCGAGACGATGGCCAAGGCGCGCGAGACGCGCGCGACGGTCACCATCAAGAGCTGCACAGCCGACCCCGACGAACTCGCGGGGCTCGCCGCGCAACAGGACGCGATCCGCAGCGCGCTGCCCGCCACCCCGAACGAGCGGCTCGTCTATCGCTGCCAGCCGGCGGCGGGAGCGGCGGCGAAGCCGAAGGAAAGCTGACGCTCTTCCGCAACGACCCCGTCCCCGCGCGCTATGCCAGGTCGAGCGCGGCGCATATTTGCTCCGCTGCGTCGGCGGCGCTCACCGCGCCCGTATCGATCGCGACCCGCGCCTCGGGCAGCGGCGGATAGGCGAAGGCACCCTGCGCATCGAGTTCGCGGTAAAGCGCCAGCGACGACAATTTGCCGCTTGCCTGCCGCGATGCGGTCTCGACCCGAGCCTCGATCACGTCGGGCGGGCAGCTGAGCGCGACGAAATCGACATGGCCGCCCGCCGCCTCGACCAGCGCCGCGACGCGGCCCGGAAAATCGGGCGCGACGCTCGCTTCGGGGTGGAAGGTGAAGATCATCGAGCGGTCCTCGGCCGCCGCCGCCGCGAAAACGTCGAGCCATATCCGCTCGCGCAGATCGACAAAGGCTGGGCTGCCGAACGGAAACACCGCGAGCAGCGCATCGACGACAAGATGATTGTGGAACAGCGACAGGCCGGTGCGCGCCGCAAGCTCGCGCGCGACGGTCAGCTTTCCCGATGCTGCGGGACCGTGGATGAAGACCAGCCTCATCCCCCGCACGCCCTGAACAGCATCAGCGTGCGTTCGCGCGCCAATTCGCTCGACGGTTCGTGATAATCCTTGCGCCGGTCGCTGTTGAAGCCGTGGTTCGCGTCATAGACGAAGACCTGCGCGGTCGGATGATCCTTCGCGATCAGCGCCTCGACCCCCGCCATCGGGATGCCCGCGTCATAGCGGCCGAAATGCGCGATGGTCGCGCAGCGCGGCGCCTCGTCCCTGAACATGGTGGGGACAAGGCTGCCGTAATAGGCCGACGCCGCGGCAAGATCGGGGCTGACCTGCGCCATCCGCCACGCGACCGAGCCGCCATAGCAATAGCCGGTGATGAAGACGGGGCCCTTCGCTTTGAGCGCGTCGATGCACGTCTGCGCATCCTTGAGGCTCTGCTCGAACGGGTGCAGCTCGCGCGCGAGCTGCACCGCGCGCTCGAACTGCGGGCCCGAATAGTCGCTCTCGAACCCCGGATGCTCGCGGTCGAAGAGCGCGGGGCTCAGCACCTCATAGCCGTCGGCGGCATATTCGTCCGCCAGCTCGCGGATATGGTCGGTGACGCCGAAAATCTCCTGGATGAGCACCAGCCCGCCGCGCCGCTCGCCCTCCGCCTCGGCATGATAGACGGCAATTTCAGCGCCATCGTCCATCATCATCCGGATCATGTCGCCCATCGCTCGCCCTTCCTCCTCACCCACAAATTTTCGTTCTGCCGTCCCTATCGCGCGAGGGGCCAAAAGCAATCGCCCCACATCCTTGCATTGCGGCAAAATCGTTGCTACGCGCGCCCCGACTTTGCAGCGGGGGGCATTTTCGGATGCCGGGCAAATCCGCGCAGCCATCCCCCTCGGGATCGAAGAAAAGGACTTTCGCGCGTGGAGAATTCCGGCGGCATTCAGGGCAACATCACGGCGGGCCTCGCGGGCCGCTATGCGGTCGCTTTGTTCGATCTGGCGCGCGAATCGAACGCGATCGACGCGGTCGCCAAGAGCCTCGGCGACCTGCGCGCAGGCATCGCCGAATCGGCCGACCTGTCGGCGCTGATCGCCAGCCCCGTCGTCGGCCGCGCCGACGCCGCGAATGCCATCGCCGCGGTCGCCAAGGCGATGAAGCTCGATTCGCTCACCACCAAGTTCCTCGGCGTGCTCGCCGAGAACCGCCGTCTCGCCGACCTGCCCAGGATGATCGACGCCTTCGACGCGATCGTCGCCGACCATCGCGGCGAAGTGACCGCCAAGGTCACCAGCGCGCACCCGCTCAGCGCGGCGCAGCTGAAAGAGCTGGCCGCGAACCTCAAATCCCGTGTCGGGCGCGACGTCACCGTCGCGGCGACCGTCGATCCCGCCATCCTCGGCGGCCTCGTCGTCCAGCTGGGCAGCCAGCTGATCGACGGCAGCATCCGTACCCGTCTCAATAGCTTCGCGACTGCGATGAAAGGCTGAATAATGGAAATCCGCGCCGCTGAAATCAGCAAGGTCATCAAGGACCAGATCGCCAATTTCGGGACCGACGCCACGGTCAGCGAAATCGGCTCGGTGCTCTCGGTCGGCGACGGCATCGCCCGCGTCCACGGCCTCGACAACGTCCAGGCCGGTGAAATGGTCGAATTCGCCAATGGCGTGCAGGGCATGGCGCTCAACCTCGAAGCCGATAACGTCGGTATCGTGATCTTCGGCAGCGACGCCGAGATCAAGGAAGGCGACCAGGTCAAGCGCACCGGCACGATCGTCGACGTCCCCGTCGGCAAGGGCCTGCTCGGCCGCGTCGTCGATGGCCTCGGCAATCCGATCGACGGCAAGGGCCCGATCAAGGCCGACAAGCGCATGCGCGTCGAAGTCAAGGCGCCGGGCATCATCCCGCGCACCTCGGTTCACGAACCCGTCCAGACCGGTCTCAAGGCGCTCGACGCGCTCGTCCCCGTCGGCCGCGGCCAGCGCGAGCTGATCATCGGCGACCGCCAGACCGGCAAGACCGCCGTCGCGATCGACACCTTCATCAACCAGAAGCAGGCCAACGCCGGCGACGATGAGTCGAAGAAGCTCTATTGCATCTATGTCGCGGTCGGCCAGAAGCGCTCGACCGTCGCGCAGATCGTCCGCCAGCTCGAAGAAAATGGCGCGATGGAATATTCGATCGTCGTCGCCGCGACCGCGTCGGAGCCCGCTCCGCTGCAGTTCCTCGCGCCCTACACCGGCTGCACGATGGGCGAGTTCTTCCGCGATAACGGCATGCACGCCGTGATCGTCTATGACGACCTTTCGAAGCAGGCCGTCGCTTACCGCCAGATGTCGCTGCTGCTGCGCCGCCCGCCGGGCCGCGAAGCCTATCCCGGCGACGTTTTCTATCTGCACAGCCGCCTGCTCGAGCGCGCCGCGAAGATGAACAGCGACAATGGTTCGGGTTCGCTCACCGCGCTGCCGATCATCGAAACGCAGGCGGGCGACGTGTCGGCCTATATCCCGACCAACGTGATTTCGATCACCGACGGCCAGATCTTCCTCGAAACCAACCTGTTCAACGCCGGTATCCGCCCCGCGATCAACGTCGGCCTGTCGGTGAGCCGCGTCGGCTCGGCCGCGCAGACCAAGGCGATGAAGAAGGTGTCGGGCTCGATCAAGCTCGAACTCGCGCAGTATCGCGAGATGGAAGCGTTCGCGCAGTTCGGTTCGGACCTCGACGCCTCGACGCAGAAGCTGCTCAACCGCGGCGCGCGCCTGACGCAGCTTTTGAAGCAGCCGCAGTTCCAGCCGATGCCGTTCGAGGAGCAGACCGCGTCGATCTTCGCCGGCACCAACGGCTATCTCGACAATGTCGCGACGACCGACGTGTCGCGTTACGAAGCGGCGATGCTCGCCTATCTGCGCAGCGATCATGCCGATGTGCTGAAGACGATCCGCGACACCAAGGACCTCGGCGACGACGCCAAAAAGGGTCTGGTCGCGGCGCTCGACGCCTTCGCCAAGATTTTCGCGTAACCATTCACGTCGTCGTCCCGGCGAAAGCCGGGATCTCGACGATGAGGCCCCGGCCTTCGCCGGGGTGACGAACAAAGGGTAAAGACGGGACTTATGGCCAGTCTGAAGGAACTCAAAGGGCGCATCGTCTCGGTCAAATCGACCCAGAAGATCACCAAGGCCAAGAAGATGGTCGCCGCCGCCAAGCTCCGCAAGGCGCAGGCGGCCGCCGAAGCCGCGCGTCCTTACGCGGAGCGGCTCGAAGGCGTCGTCGCCAGCCTCGCGTCGAAGGTCGGCGCGTCGGATTCGGCGCCGAAGCTGCTTTCGGGCACGGGCAAGAGCGACACGCACCTGCTCGTCGTGCTCAACAGCGATCGCGGCCTCGCCGGCGCGTTCAACTCGAACATCGTCAAGGCCGCGCGCGACAAGGCGCTCGAACTGCAATCGCAAGGCAAGAAGGTTCTCTTCTACCTCGTCGGCCGCAAGGGCCGTCCGGTGATCGCGCGTCTGTTCCCGGGCCAGATCATCGAACAATATGAAACGACCGGCATCCGCGACATCGGCTTCGAACAGGCGAGCGACATCTCGGCGAAGGTGATGGAGCTTTACGAGGCCGGCGCCTTCGACGTCGCGCACCTCTTCTATTCGAAGTTCCGCTCGGCGCTGCTCCAGGAAGCGACCGGCCAGCAACTGATCCCCGTTCCCGCGCCGGTCGACGTTCCGGCACCCGGCGGCGCCGCGGTCGAATATGAACCCGACGAGGAGGCGATCCTCGCCGACCTCTTGCCGCGCAACATCACCATCCAGATCTTCAAGGGCCTGCTGGAAAACGCCGCATCCGAGCAGGGCGCGTCGATGACCGCAATGGACAATGCGACGCGCAACGCGGGCGACCTGATCAACAAGCTGACCATCGTTTACAACCGCACGCGTCAGGCGGCGATCACGACCGAACTCATCGAAATCATTGCAGGCGCGGAAGCGCTCTAAGCTATCCAAGCAAGGAAGAAAGTAATGGCTACCGCTCCCGAGAAGAAGGCTCCCGCCAAGAAGGCCGCAGCGCCCAAGGCTGCTGCGCCGAAGAAGGCCGCTGCTCCCAAGGCTGCTGCCACCGGCATCGCGACCGGCCGCGTCGCGCAGGTTATCGGCGCCGTCGTCGACGTCCAGTTCACCGGCCCGCTGCCCGCGATTCTGAACGCGCTCGAAACCGACAACAATGGCAACCGCCTCGTCCTCGAAGTCGCGCAGCACCTCGGCGAAAACACCGTCCGCACGATCGCGATGGACGCGACCGACGGCCTCACCCGCGGCCAGCCCGTCACCGACACCGGCGCGCAGATCTCGGTTCCCGTCGGCCCGCAGACGCTCGGCCGCATCCTCAACGTCATCGGCGACCCGATCGACGAGCGCGGCCCGGTGAACGCCGGCATGAGCGCGCCGATCCACGCCAAGGCCCCCGAATTCGTCGACCAGTCGACCGAAGCCGCGATCCTCGTCACCGGCATCAAGGTCATCGACCTGATCGCGCCTTACGCAAAGGGCGGCAAGATCGGCCTGTTCGGCGGCGCGGGCGTCGGCAAGACCGTTCTCATTCAGGAGCTGATCAACAACATCGCCAAGGGCCACGGCGGCGTGTCGGTGTTCGCGGGCGTCGGTGAACGCACCCGCGAAGGCAACGACCTCTATCACGAATTCCTCGACGCCGGTGTTATCGCCAAGGACGCCGACGGCAACCCGACCCCCGACGGGTCGAAGGTGGCGCTGGTGTTCGGCCAGATGAACGAGCCGCCGGGCGCCCGCGCTCGCGTCGCGCTCTCGGGCCTCACCATGGCCGAATATTTCCGCGACCAGGAAGGGCAGGACGTGCTCTTCTTCGTCGACAACATCTTCCGCTTCA
The DNA here is from genome assembly GCF_035930445.1 of Sphingopyxis chilensis. Classification (NCBI taxonomy): domain Bacteria; kingdom Pseudomonadati; phylum Pseudomonadota; class Alphaproteobacteria; order Sphingomonadales; family Sphingopyxidaceae; genus Sphingopyxis; species Sphingopyxis chilensis. Next base: position 3,366,142 of record NZ_CP142394.1, read on the forward strand.
CGCAGGCGGGTTCGGAAGTGTCGGCGCTGCTCGGCCGTATTCCTTCGGCCGTGGGTTACCAGCCGACCCTGTCGACCGACATGGGCGCGCTGCAGGAACGCATCACCTCGACCAACAAGGGCTCGATCACCTCGGTGCAGGCCATTTACGTTCCCGCGGACGATTTGACCGATCCGGCGCCTGCTACGTCGTTCGCTCACTTGGATGCGACCACCACGCTCAACCGCGCGATTTCGGAACTCGGCATCTATCCGGCGGTCGATCCGCTCGATTCGACCAGCCGCGTGCTGACCGCCGCGATCGTCGGCCAGGAGCATTATGAAACCGCCCGCCGCGTTCAGGAAACGCTGCAGAAGTACAAGTCGCTGCAGGACATCATCGCGATCCTCGGCATGGACGAGCTGTCGGAAGAAGATAAGCTGGTCGTCGCCCGCGCGCGCAAGATCCAGCGCTTCCTGTCGCAGCCCTTCCACGTCGCCGAAGTCTTCACCGGCATTCCCGGCAAGTTCGTCGCGATCGAGGACACGGTGAAGTCGTTCAAGGCCGTCGTCGACGGCGAATATGACCACCTGCCCGAAGCGGCCTTCTACATGGTCGGCGGCATCGACGAAGCGGTCGCCAAGGCCGCGAAGCTCGCCGAAGACGCGTAATTAACCCCCTCCCCCTCAGGGGAGGGGCTTAAGGATGAAGACATGGCCCTGAAGTTCGAACTCGTCACCCCCGCCCGCCTCGAGCGGACCGCCGACGTCCATATGGTCACCGTGCCGGGGACCGAGGGCGATTTCTCGGTGCTCGAAGGCCATGCGCCCTTCATGGCGACGCTGCGCAACGGCCCGCTGACCATCTATGCCACCGCCGGCGCCGAGCCCGAAGTGATCGAGGTCGAGGGCGGCTTTGCCGAGGTGAGCGAAGCGGGCCTCACCGTCCTTGCCGAGCATATCGCCGGCTGATTTTTCGCCCGTCCACGGCGATCAAAAGCCCGCATCCCCCATCGGATGCGGGCTTTTTCATGCGCGCCGCATCTCTCCTTCGGCCGCATTAGGACAATGTCAAAGTTTCCGATTTATTCACCGTGTCCGATGGGGGTGCGTCCGCGGCTGCGGGCCATACCCGAAGGGATTTGGAAAGCAGGATAAAACGGATGAGTGCATTCGGACGCCGCCCCGGAACAGCTGGCCGCCCCGCCTTTGGCGTGGCGAAACCGATGCAGACTGGCCCCGGCGTGCCCGGCGGCGCGCAATTCCCCGCGATCGACACCGTGCCTGCCGAAGCCCCGCCGCCGATGCCGTCGAACCTGACCCCCGAAGAAGAGGCGATGGAGCGGCTGAACCAGCGTTCGACCGCCGAGGCGATGGAACCCGAAAAGGCGCAGGGCTTCGAAGCCAGCGTCCACAAGATCAAGGAACAGGTGCTGCCACGCCTGCTCGAACGCGTCGATCCGGAGGCGGCGGCAACGCTCAACAAGGACGAGCTGACCGAGGAATTCCGTCCGATCATCCTCGAAGTGCTTGCGGAACTGCGCATCACATTGAACCGCCGCGAGCAATTCGCGCTCGAAAAGGTGCTCGTCGACGAATTGCTCGGCTTTGGCCCGCTCGAGGAGCTTCTCGCCGATCCCGATATCAGCGACATCATGGTCAACGGTCCGTACCAGACCTATATCGAGCGCAAGGGCCAGCTCGTCATCGCGCCGATTCAGTTCCGCGACGAACAGCATCTGTTCCAGATCGCGCAGCGCATCTGCAACCTCGTAGGCCGCCGCGTCGACCAGACCACCCCGCTCGCCGACGCCCGCCTCAAGGACGGCAGCCGCGTCAACGTGATCGTCCCGCCGCTGTCCTTGCGCGGTACCGCGATCTCGATTCGTAAATTCTCGGCCAAGCCGATCACGCTCGACATGCTCTGCCAGTGGGGCGCGATGAGCCAGAAGATGTGCACCGCGCTCAAGATCGCGGGCGCCAGCCGCTTCAACATCGTCATCTCGGGCGGCACGGGCTCGGGTAAAACCACCATGCTCAACGCGCTGTCGAAGATGATCGACCCCGGCGAACGCGTGCTCACCATCGAGGACGCCGCCGAACTTCGCCTGCAGCAGCCGCACTGGCTGCCGCTCGAAACGCGCCCCGCGAACCTCGAGGGCAATGGCGCAATCCACATGGGCGACCTTGTCAAGAACGCGCTGCGTATGCGCCCCGACCGGATCATCATGGGCGAGGTTCGCGGCGCCGAATGTTTCGACCTTCTCGCCGCGATGAACACGGGTCACGACGGCTCGATGTGTACGCTTCACAGCAACAGCCCGCGCGAATGCCTCGGCCGTATGGAAAACATGGTGCTGATGGGCGACATCAAGATCCCGAAGGAAGCGATCTCGAAGCAGATCGCCGACTCGGTCGACCTGATCGTCCAGATCAAGCGCCTGCGCGACGGCTCGCGCCGCGTCACCAACGTCACCGAGGTGATCGGCATGGAAGGCGACGTCATCGTCACGCAGGAATTGTTCAAGTTCGAATATCTCGACGAGGACAAGGACGGCAAGATCGTCGGCGAATATCGCTCGATGGGCCTGCGCCCCTATACGCTCGAAAAGGCCCGCCAATACGGCTTCGACCAGCCCTATCTCGAGGCGTGCCTCTGAACTCGACGTCATTGCGAGGAGCGTAGCGACGAAGCAATCTCCAGCTATCGGCCTTGCACGAGACCCATAGCTGGAGATTGCTTCGCTCCGCTCGCAATGACGCAGAGTGAACGGCGCCTATGGCTTCAACGCGAACGCCGCCGCGAACAGCGCGACCGCGGCCGATGCCAGCGCGATCCCGCGCCATGGCATGAAACCGACCTGTTCGACGTCGCGCCGGTTGTTGCGGCGCCAGCTCGCGATCTCGGCAACGCCGAACAGCGCCGCAGCCGTGATCGCCACCGACAGCATCGACACTTGCATTACCGCGCAACCCTTCGCAAACAGGAGCCTTCCCTGGAGAGAGGTGCCCCATATGCGTCCGCTATTGATAGTTGCAAGTGCCGCCATCGCAATCGCCGTTCCCGCATCGGCGATGCAACACGACGACCATGCCGGCCACGCTGCGCCAAAGGCCGGTGAAGCGATCGCCGCAGCGGTCGCCGCGCCCACGCGCACGCCCGCCAACACCGCGCGCGACCCGTTTCGTCATCCCGCCGAAACGCTCGCCTTCTTCGGCGTGAAGCCCGGCGACACGGTGGTCGAGCTGTGGCCCGGCGGCGGCTGGTACACCGAAATCCTCGCCCCGCTGGCGAAGTCCGGCGGCGGCACCCTCTATGTCGCGGCGCCGTGGGAGCGCGGCCTTAACCGGATCAAGGAAAAACAGGCGGCCGATGCGGGCACCTATGGCGCGCTGAAGCTCGCCGAGTTCCCGGCCACGGGCGCGGGGACGAAGGTTCCCGACGGCAGCGCCGATGTCGTGCTGACCTTCCGCAACGTCCACAACTGGCGCTTTGGCGGCGCCGACAAGACCACCGACGCCTTCAAGCAGATTTTCGCGATGCTCAAGCCCGGCGGCACGCTCGGCGTCGTCGAGCACCGCCTCGATGAAAGCGACGACAGCGCGAAGGAAGAAAAGTCGGGCTATATGAAGAAAAGCTCGATCGTCGCCTTTGCCGAGGCCGCGGGCTTCAAGCTGGCGGGGGAAAGCGAGATCAACGCCAACCCCAAGGACACCAAGGATTATGCCAAGGGCGTCTGGACCCTTCCGCCGAGCCTGACCGAAGGCGAGACCGACCGCGCCAAATATGTCGCGATCGGCGAATCGGACCGCATGACGCTGAAATTCGTGAAGCCGGCGTCCTGAAGCCCATCGAATCCATCGATCCGGCGCTGCTGCTCAGCGCCTATGCGCAGGGCATTTTCCCGATGGCCGACGGGGCGGACGACCCGTCGGTCCATTGGGTCGAACCGCGCCTGCGCGCGATCCTGCCGCTGGGTGGCTTCCACCTGTCGCACAGCCTGAAAAAACTCATCGTGTCGGACCGCTTCCGCGTCACCACCGACACCGTCTTTGCCGACATGGTCGCGCTCTGCGCCGCACCCGCCGACGACCGGCCGACGACGTGGATCAACCCCGTCATCCGCGCGAGCTACGACCGGTTGTTCCAGCTCGGCCATGCGCACAGCGTCGAATGCTGGCTCGACGGCGAACTCGCCGGCGGCCTCTACGGCGTCACGCTCGGCCGCGCCTTTTTCGGCGAATCGATGGTCAGCCGCGCGCGCGACGCGTCAAAGGTCGCGCTCGCGCACCTCGTCGCGCGGCTCATCGCGGGCGGGTGGAAGCTGCTCGACTGCCAGTTCCTCACGCCGCACCTCGCCAGCCTCGGCGCGATCGAGATCCGCCAGGCCGACTATCTCGCGCGGCTTTATTCGGTGTTGGCGGGGGGCGACGGCGCGGCGACCTTGGGCGGCGCGACCGGGGCCGGCACAGCGGGTGCGGCCGGTGTCGCCGTTCCTTCGCCGCCGTTCGTCGCGGGCGACTGGCGCGCGCTCGATGCCTTGGGCGCGGCGCCGGCCTTGGGCGCCTCTCGCGCGACGGGTTCGCCGCCCGGATATGTCATCGCGCAGCTTTTGACGAAGACGTCGTAGATCGGATGCTCGATCACGTTGCGGTCGGGCCGCTCGCGGAAAATCCAGCCCGAAAAGACACGATACCATTTATCGTCGCGCTGGTCCTGCACCGTCAGCTGGACGAAGGCCCCGGTTTCGGGCGGATCCTCCCACGGCGCGGTGATCTCGCACGCGCGCAGCCGCACGATCGCGCGGCCGACGCGCGCCGAGTCGCCGGGCTTCATCTCGAGCTCGCGGACCAGGCCGTTGCGCTTGTTGAGCAAGCCGACGACGGCGACGCGCTCGGCCATCGGCGTCGCGCCCTCGATCCCGCCGACTTCCTGCGGCACGCGTTCGGATTTCGCGACTGTCGGAACCGTCGCGCTGCCACCCGCCTGCGGGGACCGGTCGCACGCCGTCAGCGCGGTCGCGGCCAGCAGCGCGGTCAGCGCGGTCGAAACCCGGCGCGGGGTCACTCGGCGCCGGGCCGCCAGGCCTCGTAATCGCCCGTCGCGGCGGCGCGGCGGCCACCCCGTTCGAGCGCGCCGGCGGGGCGATAGGCGCCCGTGCTGCCGGTCAGGTTCGCGCTCGCTTCCTTTTCCCATGCGCGCGGCGCGGGAAGGACATCGGTCGGCAACTCGTCGAACGTGCCGTGCAGCCAGCCGTGCCATTCGGGCGGCACCCGGCTCGCATCGTTCGACCCATTATAGATCACCCAGCGGCGGCCGCCCTTCTTCGCGCGGAAATAGCGGTTGCCGAGGCTGTCCTCGCCGACCTTCTCGCCCGTGCTCCAGCTGTTCAGCAGCGTGCCGACGGTCGCGCCGTCCCACCAGGTGAAAATCTTGCCCAAAATGCTCATGGGGTGGCGTTTACAGGCAAGCGCGCGCGGTCTGCAAGCGTCAAACCGCGCCGCGCGCCGCTATTTCTTGTCTTTCCACGTCACCGTCGCCGTCTCGTCGATGCCGAGCCGGGCCGCGGTCCCGCCCGCGAGTTCGAGCACGGCGCCAACCTCGCCGCCGCTCACCACGGGTTCGAGCGATTCGGGGATGGTATTTTCGGCGATCCGGTCGATGCTGCCGTCGGCGCGGATGAAGATCATGTCGAGCGGGATCAGCGTATTCTTCATCCAGAAGCTGCCGATCCGCGGTTTTGCGAAGGGGAACAGCATCCCGCCGCCCTCGGGCAGGCTGGTGCGGAACATCAGGCCGCGATCCTGCTCCTCGTCGGTGCGCGCGACTTCGACATCGAACCGGTGCGCCTTGCCCGCCATCGTGATCGTCACGGGGATCGTCGCGGCGCTTTCGGCCTCGCTGGCATCGCGAGTGCACGCCGCCATCGGCAGCGCGAACGACAGGGCAAGGGCGGTCAATATGGCACGCATCGGCAGTTCCTTTATCGGGCCGCCCCGCCCTAATCGAGCGCCGCTTCCTCGTCCAGCGCCGCCAGCGCGGCGTCGTCCCCCGGCGCGACGGCAAGGATGCGACGCGCGATCGCCAGGCTGTGCCCGGCGCGCAGGAAGGCGGCGAGTTGCCGCTCGCGCTGCTTCGGATCGTCGCTCGTCCGCATCGCGAACGGCCCGAACCGCCGCCGCCGCGCGAAACCGACGGCGGCCGCGAGGGCGACCCCCTCCGCCGCCTCGATCGCCTCGCCGCTGTCCTGCTCGGCGATGCCGTCGGCATAGAGCTGCGCCTTCACCCGCCGCACCCCGAGCCCGCGCCGCGTCATCGCGCCGGCGCGCATCGCCGCATATTGGCGGTCGTCGAGATAATGGAGCCGCTCCATCCGGTCGGCGATCGCCTCGCACGCCGTCATGGCGTCATTTTCGTCTATCCATTCGGATTCGCGGACTTTTCTGGCAAGATAGCGCATCAGTTTCGCGCGGCTCGTCGCGAATCGCGCGACATAGGCGAGCGCCAGTTCGTCGAGCTTCGCCGCGCCGAGAGGCCTTTTCGATCGGTCGGGGGGAGCGCGGCGATTGGCCATATGCCATGTTTGTGCCACAGTCGGGCCCGATTGAGAACGATCAACACCGCCATATCGGGCGATAAAGCCCGGAAATGGGCGATTTGTTCAAACAACACAGGGTTCGCGCACCTCAACATGGCTCAGAAAGATGACATGCTTGTTGCCGCACGGCCCGTATCGCGGGATGTCGCAGCTCCTATGACCGATACCGACATGAACTCGACCGATGCGCTCGTGCCGACGCCAACCGAATGCGCGCAGCCGCGCCGCTTTTCCGACTTCGCGACCGTGGGCGAGGCACTCGATTATGCCGCGCGCGGTTCGCGCGGGCTCAATTTCCACGATCCGCGCGGAAAGCTGGTGCGTCCCTATCCGTACAGCGAACTCAAGGCCGACGCGCTGGCCACCGCTTACCGCCTGATCGCGGCGGGCGTGCAGCCGAACGACCGCATCGCGCTGATCGCCGAAACCGGCGCCGAATTCGCCGCGCTCTTCTTCGGAACCATCTACGCCGGCGCGTGGCCGGTGCCGCTGCCGCTGCCGACCAGCTTCGGCGGGCGCGATTCCTATGTCGGCCAGCTCGTCGTCCAGCTCACGAGCTGCGACCCCAAGCTGCTGTTTTTCCCGCCCGAAATCGCCGCGATGGCGATCGAGGCGGCCGAACAGCAGAATGTGCAGCCGGTCGACTGGAGCGAATTCGAAAAGCGCGCCGCCCCCGTCGCGGCGCTGCCCGAGCAAAAGACCGACGAGACCTGCTATCTCCAGTACAGCAGTGGCTCGACGCGCTTTCCGCACGGCGTCGCCGTGACCCACGCCGCGCTGCTCAACAATCTCGCCGCGCACAGCCACGGCATGGAGCTTCAGGACAGCGACCGCTGCATTTCGTGGCTCCCCTGGTATCACGACATGGGCCTCGTCGGCTGCCTGCTCTCGCCGGTCGCCAACCAGGTGTCGGTCGATTATCTGAAGACCGAGGATTTCGCTCGCCGTCCGCTCGCCTGGCTCGATCTGATCAGCCGCAACAGCGGCACGACGCTCAGCTACTCGCCGACCTTCGGCTACGACATCTGCGCGCGCCGCGTGTCGAGCCAGACGCATGTCGCCGACCGCTTCGACCTGTCGCGCTGGCGCGTCGCGGGCAATGGCGCCGACATGATCCGCCCCGACGTGATGCAGAGCTTCGTCGACGCCTTTGCCGACGCCGGGTTCAAGGCGAGCGCCTTCCTGCCGAGCTATGGCCTCGCCGAAGCGACGCTCGCGGTCAGCATCATGCCGCCGGGCGAAGGCATTGTCGTCGAACTGGTCGAGGAAACCGAATTGTCGGGCGCCGCGAATGATTCGGGCCGTCCGACGCGCTACCGTGCGATCGTCAACTGCGGCCGCGCCGCGCGCGACATGGTGATCGAGGTCCGCGACGAAGCGGGCAATGCGCTGCCCGACCAGACCGTCGGCAAGGTGTGGTGCACCGGCCCCTCGCTGATGACCGGCTATTATCGCGACCCCGAATCGACCGCCGCCTGCATGAAGGACGGCTGGCTCGACACCGGCGATATGGGATATTTGTCGGACGGTTACATCTATATCGTCGGCCGCGCCAAGGACATGATCATCATCAACGGCAAGAATCATTGGCCGCAGGATATCGAGTGGGCGGTCGAGCAGCTGCCGGGCTTCAAGTCGGGCGATATCGCGGCCTTCGCGATCACCACGCCGGGCGGCGAGGAAACCCCCGCGGTGCTCGTCCAGTGCCGCACCAGCGACGAGGCCGAGCGGCTCGCGCTGCGCGAGACGATCCGCGACCGCGTCCGCGCGATCACCGGCATGAACTGCCTGATCGAACTGATCCCGCCGCGCACCCTGCCGCGCACCAGCTCGGGCAAGCTCAGCCGCTCGAAGGCGCGCGCGCAATATCTCGCCGGGGAAATCCAGCCCTTCGCGATGGCAGCATAACGCCGGGCGCGTCCGGTTTCGACCGATTGCGGACATAAGCTCCTATCGATCGGCCGCCATTATCGTTGGTAATGGAGTGGCGCGCTCGCCCCTGTGGTCGCGCAGCCGATGCTTGCTGGCATATTCGCGCCTTTGCTTCGTTACCTCATACAAGACGATCCCGGAGCTTGTCGCGAGATTGAGGCTCTCGATCATTCCAAACATCGGAATGCTAACGCACATATCACTTCGCGCAACTGCGAGATCGCTCAGCCCTCTTGCTTCGTTACCGAACCAAACTGCAAGTTTCGCGTGCTCTGCAAAATCAGCTTCATGGAGATACTTGTTCGTTTTCCCCTTAACGTGTGGCGATGTGGCTATGGAGACGAAACGGTTCTTCTCAAGGTGAGCGAGGCACTCCTCGGTGCTGTCGAACCGCTTAACGAAGGTCCATTTAACGGCAGAGACTGAGAGCTTCGATAGCTTGGGTTCGGAACGCAATTCCTGCCAATCGTCCGACAAGACGTGACGCGGGTCCACGACGTAGACCTTCTCCGCCCCCAAGGCGTTCACGTTGCGAATGATGGTGCCGATGTTACGGGGGTTCTCCGGTTCCTCGATCACCACGATCAGGTTCTTGCAGCGAAAGTCCCTGATTTGGTCGGCCCGCTGCCGCGCAGGCCTCTTCGCTTCTGTCACTTGTTCAGTCGTCACTCGCGCCTCCGCCGATTGCCGCACGCATACCCTATACATGGCGAAGCACCAACGTCCGCTTCCCACCCCAAAACCGACGCTCGCAGCCGCCGCCTGCGCTGTCCCTCGCCGGCACAGAAATTCGCACCCGAACAGCGCGATGGTTACCTTCGGGTAATACCCGCGCGCTAGAACCGCGGGCGTGAAAAGCCTGCTGACCGACCCTATTGCTGCCGAAGAGATACCTGTGCGGGCCCTGTTGGGGCTGGGCCCGCGAAATCAGGACATCGGCAACCTCCGCCAGCTCCAGCTCGCGCCGCTTCGCGGCCGCGGTTCGCTGCGCCTGTTGATGGGCATCGGCATGGCGTTCGTCGCCGCCTTCACCATGGTCCACAGCACGCCCTTTGCAATCGCGGCCGGATGGCTCGCCTGCGCCCTCGCCTTCGCACTCTGGTCGTTTGGAAAGTTCAACCGCCTGCCGCTCGGCGATCCCAAATTGTCGGGAATGGCCGAATATCGGCTGTGCAATCGCCACGCGCTCTATTCGGCGCTGCTCTGGGGCGCGCCCTTCTGGTTGCAGGGGCTCGCTCCGACGCTCGACCATGTCCTGTCGATGTGGACGATCGCGGTGCTGATGATGGTCACCCTGTCGATCGTCGCGCACAGCGTCCCGCTCGCCTGTATGCTGTTCATCATCCCTGTTTCGCTGTCGGCCGCCGCCGCGCAGACGCGGGCCGGCGCGCCGCAGCTCGCCGCCGTCGCGCTCGTCGCGGGCTTCCTGCTCTCCGCTTTCTGCATCCGCTTCGCGCAGAGCCATATCCGCTTCCGCCGCGCCGAAGAGACGCTGCACGAAAAGACCGAGACGGTCAGCCTGCTCCTGCGCGAATTCGAGGAAACTTCTGCCGACTGGCTGTGGCAGACCGACAACAGCCGCCGCCTCGTCCATGTGTCGCCGCGCCTCGCCTATGCGCTCGGCAGCAGCACCGAGGGGCTCGAGGGCATACCGCTGCTGCAGGCGCTTTCGGGTGATGCGTGGGAAACCGGCCTGTTCCCGAAAAGCCTGCACGACATGGCCGAGCGGATGAAGCGGCGCGAAAGTTTCTCGAACCTGATCGTCCCGGTGACGATCGGCGGCGCGCCGCGCTGGTGGGAATTGTCCGCTTCGCCGCGCCTCGACGAAACGGGCAAGTTCCTCGGCTTCCGCGGCGTCGGCTCGGACGTCACCGAAAAGCGCGCGACCGCCGAACAGATTGCCAAGATGGCGCGATTCGACAATCTCACGGGCCTCCCCAACCGCCTCAGCCTCAACGAGGATCTCGCCCGCGCGCTGACCCACGCGGTCGAGGCGAAATCGCGCTGCGCGCTGCTCATGATCGACCTCGACCGCTTCAAGGCGGTCAACGATACGCTGGGCCACCCCGTCGGCGACAAATTGCTCGCGCAGGTCGCGGCGCGGCTCAAGGGGCTGATGGAGCGCGGGATGACCTGCGGCCGGCTCGGCGGCGACGAATTCGCCGTCGTGCTCCACAATGTCCCCTCGGCCGACGCCGCCGAAGAGCTGGCGCAGCGGATCATCACCGCGATCAGCCGCCCCTATGTGGTCGACAATCATCAATTGTTCGTCGGCGCCAGCATCGGCTTCGCGATCGGCCCGACCGACGGCGCGACGGTCGAAACGCTGACCCGCAACGCCGACCTCGCGCTCTACAAGTCGAAGGACAAGGGCGGCAATGTCGTCGCCGCCTATGTCGCATCGTTGCACGCGCAGGCCGAGGAGCGGCGCGTGATGGAGCAGGAACTGCGCGGCGCGCTCGAACGCGGCGAGTTCGAGCTCTATTACCAGCCCGTCGTCACCGCCGCCGACGGCACCTTGAACGGCTTCGAGGCGCTGATCCGCTGGCACAACAAGAAGCTCGGCAACGTCTCGCCCGGCCGCTTCATCCCGCTGGCCGAGGATGCGCGCCTGATTTCGCCGATCGGCGAATGGGTTTTGCGCACCGCGTGTCACGAGGCGATGAAATGGCCTTCGAACCTGAAGGTCGCGATCAACGTGTCCGCCGACCAGCTCACCGATCCCAGCTTCGCCTCGGTCGTCGTCTCGGCGCTGGCGCAGAGCGGGCTTCCGCCGCAACGGCTGGAAATCGAAGTCACCGAAAGCGTCTTCCTGCGCGACGGCGGCGGCGCGGCGCAATTGCTCGACCAGCTGATCGGGCTCGGCATCCGCCTGTCGCTCGACGATTTCGGCACCGGCTATTCGTCGCTCGGCTATCTGCGCAAGACGCAATTTTCGACGATCAAGGTCGACCGCAGTTTCGTCGTCGGCGCCGCCAAGGGGAGCATCGAATCGATCGCGATCATCCGCGCCGTCGTCGCGCTTGCCGACAGCCTCGGCATGTCGACGACCGCCGAGGGGGCCGAAACCGAGCTCGAGGTCGAAACGCTGCGCAGTTTCGGGTGCAGCAATATCCAGGGCTATTATTACGGACGTCCGATGCCCGCCGCCGACGTGCTGACCCTGTTCCGCCGTCCGGGCGACGTGGCGACCGTCGCTGCGTGACGGCGACCAAGCGAAGTCCCTTCGCGACGAATGGAACGCCTTAACAAAAGGTTCCCCCGCCCACCGCATCCGTGGCGCGATTCGTCGCTAGACGGGTGGTGGACGCCGCAGGGCGTGGCAAAGATCCTGCAACGCTTGAAGACAAGCATTGGGGGGTCGCATTCCATGCTCCATCGTCGTTACCTGGCTGCCGCCATCGCGTCCGTGATGACCGTCACCGGACTGTTCGCGAGCATTCCCGCCGCGGCCCGCGATTATCTGCAATGCGTCCCCTTCGCCCGCGCCGAATCGGGCGTCGAAATCCGCGGCAATGCCAAGACCTGGTGGTCGCAGGCCGCCGGCACCTATGCGCGCGGCGAAGAGCCGCGGAAGGGGGCCGTCATGGCCTTCGCCGGCACGCGCGGCATGCCGATGGGCCATGTCGCGGTGGTCAAGAAGATCGTCAGCGACCGCGAGATCCTGATCGACCATGCCAACTGGTCGCCGATCAACGGCCGCCGCGGCCAGATCGAGCGTGACGTTCGCGTCGTCGATGTCAGCGACGCCGGCGACTGGAGCATGGTGCGCGTCTGGTATGCCCCGATCGGCGATCTCGGCCTGCGCGCCAATCCGGTGCAGGGCTTCATCTACGCCGACGGCACCCGCGAAGAGGCGCCGAGCTTCAAGGCGCCCGTCTGGGTGCAGAACGACTGGAAACCCGGCAACGGCCTTGAGGTCGTCGCCGCCTCGCTCGGCAACTGAGCCCTCCCCCCCCCCACCTTCCTGGGCTCGGCGAGCGATGAAGCCACTCGGGGCGGCCCGCCGCTCCGGGTGGTTTCTCCTTTGGGCGCGGTGCTTCAGGGGGCCCGCTCGATTCAGTCCGCGGCGGGTGCGTCGCCTTCGCCGGCCGCGTCCTCGAACCAGGCTTCGACCGGGCCCGACAGCTTGATCGTCATCGGCTGGCCGAACCGGTCCTTCGACTTGCCCGCCGCGACGCGGATCCAGCCTTCGGAGATCGAATATTCCTCGACGTCGGTGCGCTCGACGCCCTTGAAGCGGATGCCGATGCCGCGCTGCAGCACCTCCATGTCGAAATGCGGCGAGCGGGGGTTGGTCGACAGGCGGTCGGGGGGCGTATCGGTCATTTGAATGTTTCCCAGAAAATGATGGCGCGGCCCTAGCGGGACCGCGCCATCATCGTCAATCACTGAGAGGCGGCACCGGCGCGCCCTGCATCGGTCAGAACCCGGCCTTCACCGTCACGAAGAACTGCTGCGGCGCCCCCGCGAGCAAGGTCTGGGCGTCGCCGCTGTTCGCAAAGCCGTTGGTGCCGATCGTCGACACATAGGCCTTGTCGAACAGATTGGTCGCATTCGCCTGGATCGATATGCGGTCGGTGAAACGATAACCGATGCTCGCATCGACGATCAGGAACCCGCCGACCTCGGCGTCATTCTCATAGGAATAATAGCGCTTCGACGTATAGTTCGCACCGACGCGCGCGAAGAAGTCGCCATTGTCCCAGGTGATTTCGCCCTTGGCGAGATGTTTGGGCGAATTGACCACCGTCTTGCCCGCCGTCGCCGCAACGACGGCGCCGGCCGCGTTCACGACGTCATCGCGATATTCGGAATCATTATACGCATAGGACGCAAAGAGCGCGAGTTCGGGCGTGACGCGAAAGGTGCCCGCCGCCTCGACCCCCCACGATCGCACATCGCCGACATTCTGCAGGATCGCGGGATTGCCCTGAATGCCCGATCCGTTGGCAAAGGCGATGATGCGGTCCTTGAAATCGACATAATAGCCCGCGATCACGCCCTGGAAGCGGGGCGATTTGGTGCGGAAGCCCAGCTCCCACGTCGTCGAGGTTTCGGGCTTCAGGTCGAGCGCGTCGAACCCCGCCTGCGTCGTCGCAAAGGGACCGCCCGTCGCCGAGCTTTCAAAGGCGCGCATATTCTCGGTGTAGCTCGCGAACAACTCGTTATCGTCGTTCAGGCGATAGAGCAGGCCCGCCTGCGGCAGGAACCAGTCCTTCGCCTCGGTGCGCCCCGACGCGAGCCCGCCACTGACGATCGGCGTCGCATTATTGGTGACGCGCAGCCCCTTCCAGCCCGCGTTGAGCCGGAAGCTGCCCAGGTCGAGCCTGTCCTGCACATGATATTGCAGCGTCTGGGTGTTGAAATCGAACGCCCACTGCGTCGCGAGCGGGTCGGCCGGGAAATCGAGGCTGCTGCGGCTCGGCGCTCCCGCCGTGTCGGCAAGACCATAGAAGCGCCGCGCCTGGTTGAAGTCGTTATCCTCGTACCACATGCCGATTTCGAAGCTGTTGGCGCCGACCTCGAACAGGCTGGAGGCGAGGATGCCGTACCGCTCGATCTCATATTCGGTGGTGCGGATCGTGATCGGCGCGCCGCCCGGCGTCGTCACATAGGGGGTGAACCACAGGCCGCGCCCCTCGTTGCCGTGATAATAGCCGGTCGCCTTGAAGGTCCAATATTCGCCAAGCGGCGCCTCGACCCCGGCACCGGCGAGCCAGTCCCTGCGCAAGCCCGCCGCGTCATAATAGGCGTCGTCGACCGTCGCGATCGGCGCGGGAAAGACGAGACCGGCATCCGGATAGGGCAAGGGCGTGCCCGCAGCGCCGCTCTGGCTGACCTGGTTCTGGTAGATTTGCGCGACCCGGACGGCGAGATCCCAGTCCTTCGCATAATTGTCCCAGTCGTAACCGAGGCGGCCGATCATGTCGGCGCTCATATCCTGATAGTCGTTCTCGCGGCGGTCCGAGTAATTGACGAAGCCAAAGAAGCGGCCGTCGCCGACCGGCTGGACGAGGCGCGCATTGACCTGATGCTGGCGCTGAACGCCTTCGCCCTTCCACTTGTCGGCATCCTGCCACGCATAGCTCAGCGACAGGCGCGTGCCCCCCGCGAACAGCTCGCCGCTGTCGACCCGGACAAAGGCCCGCTTGTTGTCGTCGCTGCCATAGGTGCCCGACGCCTCGACCCCGAACGCCTCGCCGGGCTCGCGCGAGAAGAATTCGATCGTGCCGCCAAGGTTGCTCGTCGACGCCGCGCCGAGCGACCCCGCGCCTTGCGCGACCTCGACCCGCCCGACATTCTCGCCGATGATCGCGCGGCTGATGTGGAGGCCGTTATGGTTGCCGTAATTCATGTCGCCCAGCGGAATGCCGTCGAGCGTGAAGCCGAGCTGATTCTGGCTGAAACCACGGATCGAGATGCGCGCCGACCATTCATAGGCGCCGAACGGGTCGGCTGAGGTGAAATTGACCCCCGGCAGCTTGTCGATCGCCTTGAGCGGGCTGACCCCCGCGACCTCGAGCGCGATGTCGGCCGCGCCCAGTTCCTGCACCTGGCGCGCTTCACCGCGCCCGAGCACGACGATCTCGGCGACGTCGGCGCTTTCCGCCGCCGCTTCGACCGTTTCTTCCGCGAGGGCCGGTGTTGCTGCGAGCACGGCAATCAAGGCGGCCCCGGCCCGCAGGCGGTTCCCGAACATGGTGGTCATCTGGTGAAATCCCCTTTGCCCGGCGCCGAAATGACACCGGATCGCGCGGGGGTTAGGCGGGTGATATTGCGGCGTGGGGGCAAAGGCGTGACGCGGCGATGACCGAATCAAGAAGGAACGGCGGCAACGGGCCCGCCAAAGCAGGCGGAACCAACCGTCGCGGTGACCAGCTGCCCCGGCGGGCGAAGAGCGAAATCTAGGGCTTCGTCGATTATGCCGATGTCACGCTGCTCGAACGCCCCGCGATCGCGCACACCGGGTTCGTGCTCGGCTGCCGGGGCGGCGGCGTGTGCCTGTCCTACGCCGAAAACGCGACGATCGGCCTGGAAGTGGCGGATGCTTGGAAACAGCCGGTGCCGGGTTTCGACCAGGACTGGCGCGTCGCGCTCAGCTGGAAACTCTCGATTCGTCCATGACCGGCGCAGCAATCGCGGCGCCCGATGCGTAGAGCGTTTCGGCGAGCGGATACAGCTCGCGCTCCTCGCGCTCGACGCGCATGGCGAGCAGGTCGAAGACGATCTTCGTCTCGCGGCAGAAACCGGGCCAATCGGCCGCGACCCGCTCGCGCGTCCATTTTTCGTCATAGGCGACGAAATCGGCCGCAAGGCTGCCCATCTCGATTTCGAATTCGCGCGTGATCCGCATCAGCTCGGCATCGCCCGTGGACATCAGCCGCGGATAGAGGATCCAGTCCTCGCATTTCAGGTGCCGGACCAGTGCTTCGCGCAACTGCGTCCGCGCGTTGGCCAGATCGTCCGCGACGGGGGGATCGGGCAGGTCTGCCATGCCGAGGATGATGCGCGACAGCGTGACCAGCGCCGCATGTTCGGCGCGCAATCGCTGCATCTCGCGGCCCAAGGGCATAGTTGCTCCAGCGGTGCGAGCGGTCCCTCGGTCGCCATCATAGCCAGCGCATCGTGAAAAGAAAGTGAATTGGCATTTCATCATCGTGGCGCTTCGGGTGGCGGCGGCGCGAACCACTTCCGCCGCGCGCACCGTCGACCGGCCGGCCGCGTGGCCCGAACGATGGAGTAGCTGGCCCGAATGATGGGGTCCGGCCCCCGAATCGGGTTGTCAATCCGGGGCGCACGCCATAGGGCGCTATTGATTATTCCTCGCAATAGCGGCAGCTTTCCTCCATGCAACGCGCGACCATCCGCACATGGTTCCTGATCCACAAATGGACGAGCATCGTCTGTACGGCGTTCCTGCTGATGCTGTGCGTCACCGGCCTGCCGCTGATCTTCCACCATGAAATCGACGAGCTGACCGAGGAAGCGCCGGCCTATGGCATGCCCGGGGTCGGATCGTCGGGCGAGGCGCCGGGCCTCGTACCGCTCGACGCGATGCTCGCGAAGGCGCTCGCGGCGCGTCCCGGCGAGGTGCCCGTCTTCATGGCGTTCGATAATGAACAGCCGTCGATGACGGTCACCACCGCGCCGCAGCCCGACTCCCCCGCCGAGGATATGACGATCCAGATCCTCGACCGCTCGACCGGACAGGCGACCGCGACCGTCGATGAAAGCGGCGTGATGCACTTTCTGCTCCAGCTCCACACGGACATGTTCCTCGGCCTGCCCGGCATGCTCTTCCTCGGGCTGATGGGGCTGCTTTTCGTGGTCGCGATCGTCTCGGGCGTCGTGCTCTACGCGCCCTTCATGAAAAAGCTCGACTTCGGCACGCTGCGCACCTCGCGCAGCCGCCGCGTCAAATGGCTCGACTATCACAACCTGCTCGGCATCGTCGCGCTCGCGTGGATGACCGTCGTCGGCGCGACGGGGGTGATCAACGCGCTCGCGACCCCGATCTTCCAATATTGGCAGATGACCGAGCTCGCCGAGATGACGCGCGCCTATGCCGGCAAGGGCGCGGTGGCGCCCGCGGATTACGGCTCGATCGACAAGGCGATGGCGGCGGCGCGCCGCGAAATCCCCGGCAACAATCCGCAGTTCATCGCCTTCCCCGGCGGCGCGTTCAGCAGCAAGCATCATTATGCGGTCTTCTTCCAGGGCGACACCCCGCTCACCGAGCGGCTGCTGACCTCGGCGCTGATCGATGCCGAGACGGGCGAGTTCACCGACGCGCGCCCGATGCCCTGGTATGTGAAGGCGCTCGCGCTGTCGCAACCTTTGCACTTCGGCGACTATGGCGCGCTGCCGCTCAAGCTGCTTTGGGCGATCCTCACCCTCTTCACGATGATCGTCCTCGGCTCGGGCCTCTATCTCTGGCTCGGCAAGCGCCGCAGCGGCACCGACGCGCTGGTGCGCGAGGTCGAAAGCGGCGGCGAACTGGTGCCTGCCGAATGAACAAGCAAGGCCTCAGCGCAATCTTCGCCATCCCGCTGTTGCTCGCGCTCGTCAGCATCGCCGGCCTCGTCGTCGCACTTACCGGCGACGGGGTGCGCGATGCCGCGTCGTGGGCCGCGCTTGCCATACCGGTTTTAGCCGTCGGCTGGGCGATGCGCGCCCGCCGCACCTGAATCACGTCACGCGCGGATCCATGCCGCGCTTACAAGGGGAATATCAGTGACCAGATCGACCATCCGCACCGCGCTCGGCCTCTCCGCCGCGTCCGCCGTGCTGGCTGCCGTACCCGCCGTCGCGCAGGAAGCGACCGCGAGCGAGGACATCCTCGTCACCGCGCAGCGGGGCAACCAGACCGAAGTGATCGCGGGCGGCAATGTCGGCATCTTCGGCACCAAGGCGGCCGAGGATGTCCCGTTCAATATCCGCAGCTATAACGAGGCGCTGATCCTCAACCAGCAGCCCGATTCGCTGGGCGAAGTGCTGGAAAATGACCCGACCGTTCGCACCGCGCTAGGCTTCGGCATCGCCGGTGAAGTCTTCGTCATTCGCGGCTTCGACCTGTCGTCGGACGACGTCGGCTTCGACGGCCTCTACGGCATCACCCCGCGCCAGATTGTCGCGCCCGAACTCGTGTCCTCGGTTCAGGTCATCAATGGCGCGAGCGCCTTCCTGAACGGCGCGGCGCCCGGGGGCAGCGGCATCGGCGGCAGCGTCAACATCCTCCCCAAAAAGGCCGAGCGCGACATGATCCGCGCGACGCTGGGCTATACCTCCGCTTCGCATATCTCGGGCGCGGTCGATGTGGCACGCCGTTTCGGCGCCAATGACGAATGGGGTCTTCGCATCAACGGATCGGCCCGCCGCGGCGACATCGCGATCGATGACGAGTTCCATTCGAGTTACGTCCTCGGCGCCACGCTAGATTACAACGATGGCCCGCTGCGAGTCGCGCTCAACCTCAACTACCAGCGCCTGAACCAGAAATACTGGCGCGGCCAGGTCGGCATCGGCGGGGTTATTCCGCGCGTGCCCGAAGCCGACACCAATTATTCGCAGCCGTGGAGCCAGATCCTGACCAAGGATTATTTCGGCACCTTCAGCCTTGAGTATGATGTGTCCGAAGCGGCCATGCTCTACGCCAGGGTCGGCGCGCGCGACGGCCGCGAGGACCAGACGACTGCTGGCATAACCGTCAACGATCCCGTCACCGGCGCCGCGACGGGCAGCGGCTCCTACGTCCCGCGCGAAGACAATAATGAATCGGCCACCGCCGGCATCCGCATCAAGCTGGAAGGCGGCGGCATGAGCCACGAGATCAACGCCGGCGCCGCGGTGAGCTGGCAGGTCAATCGCAACGCCTATGACTTCGGGGCCGCCTATCCCGCCAACCTCTACGACCCCATCGTCGTGCCCGCGCCGGCGCCGGGCGGCTTCGTCGGCGGCGACCTCGACAATGTGTTCCCGATCGGCCGCAACCGCGTGTCGAGCGTCTTTTTCTCGGACACGCTCGGGCTGTGGGGCGACCGCATCCTGATCACCGGCGGCCTGCGCCTGCAGGAGATCAAGACGACCTCTTATTCCTATACCGACGGCGCGCGCACCGGCGGCTACAAGGAATCGGCGGCGACCCCGGTTCTCGGCCTCGTCATCAAGCCGGCGTCCGGCCTGTCGCTCTATGGCAACCGCATCGAAGGTCTGGTGGCAGGCTCCACCGCGCCGTTGACGATCGATGACGGCAACGGCAACGATATCCCCGTCGTCAATCGCGGCGCGGTGCTGCCGCCGGTCAAGTCGACGCAATATGAAGTCGGCGGCAAGCTGAACTTCGACCGCTTCAACGCCGGTCTCGCCCTGTTCCAGATCGACAAGCCCAACAGCTTCGTCGATCCGCTCACGCTCGTCTATGGCAATTACGGCACCCAGCGGAACCGCGGCGTCGAGATCACGCTCGACGGCGAGCCGGTCGATGGTCTCCGCATCATTTCGGGCCTGACCTTCAACGACGCCAAGCTGCGCCGCACCGAAGGCGGCGTGAACGAAGGCAATGACGCCGTCGGCGTGCCCGACGTGCTCGCGAACGCGAACCTCGAATGGGATCTGCCCTTCCTGCCCGCGCTGACGCTGGTCGGCCGCGTCGTCTACACCGGCAAGCAGGCGGTCGACGCCGCCAACACGCTCGAACTGGACAGCTGGACGCGCTTCGACCTCGGCGCGCGCTATGTCGCGCTGGTCCGCGACACACCGCTCACGCTGCGCTTCAATGTCGATAATGTCGCCGACAAGCGCTATTGGGCCACGGCCTATAATGCGTTCAGCGCCTTCGGCTCGCGGCTGCTCCAGGGCGGACCGCGCACGTTCAAGGCATCGGCTTCGATCGAATTCTGATGCTCGCGATCCTCCCCGTGGCGCAGCCATGGGGAGGTGGCAGCGCGCAGCGCTGACAGAGGGGCTATAGCGCGACGTCGCTGCTCCCCCTCCCCACGGCTGCTCCGCAGGGAGGATCATATGCTCTAACCGGACGGAACCGCTCGCCATCCCGATCATTTGGAGTCGGAACAGCGAAGGGAAAAACCGATGGCCGCGCGCGCATATTGGAAGGGGCAGATCCGGCTCGCGCTGGTGTCGATCCCGGTCGAAATCTATTCGGCAACCAAATCGGGCGCCGCCGTGACCTTCCGCCAGATTCACGAACCAAGCGGCAAGCCGGTCAAATATGAGAAGGTCGTTCCGGGCATCGGCGCGATCGACCATGACGACATCGTCAAGGGCTTCGAGCTGTCGAAGGGCAATTATGTCCTGCTCGACGAGGAAGAGATCGAAGCGGTCAAGCTCGAAAGCAAGCGCACATTGGAACTGGTCCAGTTCGTCGACACCGACGCGATCGACGTCCTCTATTACACCAAGCCCTATTATGTCGTGCCCGCCGACGAGCTGGCCGAGGAAGCCTATATCGTCCTGCGCGAGGCGCTGAAGCGCACGAAGAAGGTCGGGCTCGGCCAATTGTCGCTGCGCGGGCAGGAACAGCTCGTGGCCCTGCGCCCCTGCGGCAAGGGCCTCGTCCTCGAAGTGCTGCGCTATGCCGACGAGGTGAACAAGGCGGCGAATTATTTCCGCGACGTGGGCAATTCGAAACCCGACGCCGACCTGCTCGACCTTGCCGAAACGCTGATCGACAAGAAAAGCGGCGCGTTCGACGCGAGCGACTATCACAATCATTATGTCGACGCCTTGAAACGCGTGATCGCGAAGAAGGCGAAAACCAAGGGCAAGCGCTTACTCGAGGATGTCGAGGAACCTGGTCCGGTCGGCGGCGGCTCGAACGTCATCGACCTGATGGCGGCCTTGAAAGCATCGGTCGAGGGCAAGAAGAAGGCCGCGACCACCGGAACGAAGGCAAGCGCGACGAAAAAGACGCCGGCCAAAAAGACCGCCCAACGCAAGCGCGCCTGATGGAACTCAATGACGCCCTCTGGTGGGAAACGATCGATACCGAGGTGCTGCTGCGGCTCGGTATCGCGACCCTCGTCGGCCTCCTCCTCGGGCTCGACCGCGAGCTCAAGGGCTATGACGCGGGGCTGCGCACGCATGGCCTCGTCGCGCTCAGCTCGTCCTTGATGACCGTCGTTTCGATTGCACTGTTCCACCAGCTCGGCGGCGCCGAATCGTCGATCGACCCGCTCCGCGTCATCGAGGGCATGGCGGCGGCGATCGGCATCATCGCGGCGGGCCTCATCATCGTCAAAGGCGGCGAGGTGCGCAACCTCACCACCGCGGCGCATATATGGCTGACCGCCGCCATCGGTATCGCCAGCGGCGCCGGCTATTTCGCCGTCGTGATCATCGCGGCGGGCCTTGCGCTCGTGCTGCTCGTCCTGCTCCGCGTCGTCGAGCGCCGCCTGCCCGAGGTCGAGAGCGGGCCCGTGGAGAAGCAGGATGGCCCGGACTGACCCCCTCGCCCAGTATAACGCCAAGCGCGACTTCAAACTGACCCCCGAGCCCGCGGGCAAGGTCGAAAAAGGCGCCAAAAAAGACAAGGGAGGCAACCGCTTCATCGTCCAGAAACACGATGCGACGCGGCTCCATTACGACTTTCGCCTCGAAGCGGACGGCGTGCTCAAAAGCTGGGCGGTAACCAAGGGGCCGAGCGCCGACCCCGCCGACAAGCGCCTCGCGGTGCGCACCGAAGACCATCCGATGAGCTATGCCGATTTCGAGGGCGTGATCCCCAAGGGCGAATATGGCGGCGGCAGCGTGATGCTGTGGGACAAGGGCACATGGGCGCCGATCGAGGGCAAGAGCGCGAAGGACATCGACGAAGGCCATCTCCACTTCATCCTCGACGGCGAGCGGATGAAGGGGGAATGGCTGCTCGTCCGCATGAAGCCGCGCCCCGGCGAGAAACGCGAAAACTGGCTGCTGCGGAAAGTCGACGATGCCTATGCCGGCGGCACCGACGACCTTGTCGGGCGGCAGCTGACGAGCGTGCTCACCGGCCGCACGATGGCCGAAATCGCGGGCGACGCGGGCGGCGAACAATCGCTGAAGGGCGCCAAGAGCGCGGCCTTCTCGAAGAAGATGGCCGATGCCGCCGAACATAATCGCAAGGTTGCGAAAGCAAGGCCGAAGCGCAAGCCACCCGCATTCCGCCCGCTCCAGCTCGCGACGCTCGTCGACGCCGTCCCGTCGGGCAACGGCTGGTTCCACGAGATCAAGTACGACGGCTACCGCGCCCAGATCGCCGCGACGGGCAGCGACGTGCGCGTCTACACCCGCAATGGCCTCGACTGGACCGACAAATTCGCCCCGCTCGTCCGCCACGTCGCCGCACTGGCGCTTCCGCCCTGCCTGATCGACGGCGAGATCGTCGCTTATGGCAAGCACGGCAATCCCGACTTCTCTTCGCTCCAGGCCGTGCTCAAGCGCGGCCACGGCGCGCAGGACGAGGCGACGGACCTCCACTTCTTCGCCTTCGACCTTATCGAACTGGACGGAAAATCGCTGGCGAAGCTCGGCAATCTCGAACGCAAGGAGCGCCTCGAAGCCTTGCTCCGCGACGCGGCGCCCCCGATCGCGGTCGCCGACCATGTCATCGGGGCGGGCGAGACGCTCTATGCCGCGATGTGCGGCGCGGGGCAGGAAGGCATCATCTCGAAACGCGTCGACGCCTCCTATTCAGGTCGCCGCTCGAAGAATTGGCTGAAGGTCAAATGCACCCGGCGGCAGGAATTCATCCTCGTCGGCTGGAACCCGTCATCGGCGAAGGGCCGCCCCTTTGCCTCGCTCCTCCTCGCGCAGCGCGAGAAGGGCGAACTCGTCTATAAGGGCAATGTCGGCACCGGCTTCGACGCCGACACGATGGCCGATCTCGCGAAGCGGTTCGCGCGGCTCGAACGCAAGACGGCACCGCTCGACGTCGATGCCGCCTCCGCGCGCAAGGTCCATTGGCTGAAGCCCGATCTCGTCGCCGAAATCGCCTTCGCCGAATTCACCGCCAGCGGATCGGTGCGCCACGCGAGCTTTCTCGGCCTGCGCCAAGACAAGGAGGCAAAGGACGTGGCACCGGAAGTCAAGCAACCCGCCCCCGAACCGGCCAGCGACGTCAAGATCAGCAGCCGCGAGCGCGTCATCTTCCCCGAAGCCAAGGCGACCAAGGGCGACCTGGCCGACTATTATGAGGCCATCGCCCCGCTGATGCTCCCGCACATGGCGCGGCGCCCGATCAGCCTCGTCCGTTGTCCGCAGGGGCGCGGCAAGAAATGCTTTTTCCAGAAACATGATTCGGGTTCGTTCGGCGACCATGTCCACCACGTCCCGATCAGGGAGAAGGACGGCGGCCATGAGGATTATCTGTATGTCGAGGACTCGGGCGGCATCCTCGCCTGCGTCCAGATGGGAACGATCGAATTCCACGGCTGGGGCAGCCATGTCGAAACGCTCGAAAAACCCGACCGCATGGTCTTCGACCTCGACCCCGACGAGGGGCTCGACTTCGCCGACGTCAAGAAAGCCGCCCTCGATATCCGCCGCCAGCTTGCCGACATCGGGCTCGTCAGCTTCGCGATGCTGTCGGGCGGCAAGGGTGTGCATGTCGTCGTCCCGCTCGATCCGGGACACAGCTGGGACGCGCACAAGGATTTCTCCAAACGCTTCGCCGAGGCGCTGAGCCTCGCCGAGCCCAACCGCTATGTCGCGACGATGAGCAAGGCGAAACGCAAGGGCAAGATTTTCATCGATTATCTGCGCAACCAGCGCGGCAGCACCGCGGTGATGCCTTACTCTGTCCGCGCGCGCGAAAACGCCCCCGTCGCGGTCCCGATCGGCTGGGACGCGCTCGCCGACGCCCGAACGGCGGGGCAATGGACGATCAAGGACGCCAGCAAACTGCTCGAACGCGCGGCCGGCGCCGACCTCAAGGGCTGGGGCTTCGCGCACCAGTCGCTCCCCGATTTCTGACCCCTTCGTCCCGCGAGCCGGCCGGGCCGACAGCCGGTTTTGGTTAGATTTCTAATAATACCAATAAAATACCATTTTACCGCACATATGCCAGTGAACGGGTGTGAAACCGCGATGAAATGAGGTTGACGGATAAATTGGTCTGTATAAATTCCCCTGCAAATCGACAGATATAATCGATTGGCATCCAAAAGGAGGGATTTAGATATGACCAATGCAAGATATTGGCTTGCCTCGGTGAGCATTGGTACGCTGCTTTTCGCCGCTTCGGCCGCGCAGGCCCAGACCGCCGCGCCCGCCGCCGACGCCGCCGCCGAAAGCGAAATCGTCGTCACCGGCATCCGCGGCTCGCTGCGCGAGGCGATCGACGCGAAGCGCGACCTGTCGGTGATCGCCGACGTCGTCACCGCCGAGGATGTCGGCAAATTCCCCGACAAGAATGTCGCCGAGGCGCTCCAGCGCGTCCCCGGCATCGTCGTCAACCGCGAGTTCGGCGAGGGCGAGCGCGTCTCGCTGCGCGGCACCGCGCCGAACCTCACCAAGACCCTCCTCAACGGCCACAGCGTCGCGACCGCCGACTGGTTCATCCTCGACCAGGTCGCCTCGACGCGCAGCTTCAACTACCTCACCCTGCCCGCCGAGATCATCGGCCGCCTCGAAGTCTACAAGAGCCCGCAGGCCGACGTCGAGGAAGGCGGGGTCGGCGGCACGATCAACGTCATCACGCGCAATCCGCTCGACCTCGACCCGCTCACCCTCTCGGCGTCGGTGCAGGCGGCCTATTCGGACCTGTCGGGCAAGGTCGATCCGCAGGTGTCGGGGCTCGTCAGCTGGAAGAATGACGACGAGACCTTCGGCCTCCTCGTCGGCGCCATCTACCAGAAGCGCCGCACGCGCCGCGACGGGCTCGAAATCTTCGGCTACCGCTCCTTCCCCGTTGGCGGCGGGCAGAGCGCGCTCGTCCCGACCTTGATCGGCTCGACCTTGTTCGAGCAGGACCGCGAACGCTACGGCGCCAATATCGGCATCCAGTTCCGCCCGTCGGACGCGCTCGAGATCAACATCACCGGGCTTTACTCGCGCTTCAACGCCGACAATTTCAACCAGAATTATATCGCGTGGGGCGAACAGGCGCTCGGCGGCGGCGGCACGATCAGCAATGCGGTGGTGCGCGACGGCGTCGCGGTCTCGGGCGACATCGCCTCGGCGAACGGCGGCACGACGGGCTTCGGCGTCGTCTATGACGCGATCGACCGGCAGGCGGTCGCCAAGACGGTCTCGGCCGATTTCGACCTCACCTACCGCCCCACCGACAGCCTCTCGGTCCATTTCAAGGCGGGCTGGACCAAGGCGAACGGCGACACGAGCAACGAGAATTTCATCGAATTCGCCGGCCCCGGCGCCTTCAGCTACGACCTCACCAGCGGCCGGCCCGAGGTCAGCTTTGCGAACCCCGATCCGCTCAATCCCGCCGGGATCCGCCCCGATTTCGGGCGCATCCAGTCGGTCACCAACGATGACGAAGAGAAATATGTCTATCTCGACCTCGAAAAACAGGTCGAATGGGGGCCGCTCACCGCGCTCAAATTCGGGCTGAAATATACCGATCACGACCGCGTCGCCGAACGCTTCGCGACCAACGGCGGCGTCTTCACCCCCGGCCTCACCTGCGACGGCGCCCCCTGCACCTCGGCCGATTTCGCGACCGGCGGCGGGATGCCCGGCGATTTCCTCGACAATATCGCGGCGCCGGGCACGCTCACGGATTACTGGCGCGTCGATTCCGCCAAGCTGCGCGCCATCTATGGCGCATCGACCTCGCCCGCAAACGACCGCTTCCTCGTCCCCGGCAACGCCTATTCGATCAACGAAAAGGCGTGGGGCGGCTACGGCCTCGCCAAATTCGGCGGCGAGGGCTGGCGCGGCAATGTCGGCGTGCGCGTGATCGAGACGAAGCAGACCTCCGACGGCTTCATCATCGGCGGCGCGAACCCCGAATTCACCAACCCCTTCGGCGGCTTCACCCCGTCGCGCGCGAAACGCTCCTACACCGACATATTGCCGAGCGCGAACCTGTCGGTCGACCTCTCCGACCAGGTCGTGCTGCGTTTCGCCGCGGGCAAGACGGTGACGCGCCCCGACTTCGTCGACATCACCCCCGGCGTCGACCTCAACGGCACCTTGCTGACGGGGCGCGGCGGCGATCCGAACCTCGATCCCTATCGCGCCAACCAATATGATCTCTCGATCGAATTCTATCCCGACCGCGAGACGATCGTCGCGCTCGCCGCCTTCTACAAGGATATCCAGTCGTATATCGTCAACACGACCTCGACCGAAATCCTGCCGAGCGTCTTCGTGCCGGGGTCGGAGCCCGCGGGCTGCGTCGCGGCACCCGGAACCAATCCCAACCTCTTCGACTGCCCCTATCAGATCAACCGCCGCAGCAACGGCGACGGCGGGCGCAACCAGGGCTTTGAATTTCAGGTGTCGCGCCCGATCTGGGGCGGCTTCGGCGCGGTGGTCAACTATACCTACTCGGACGCCAAGGCGAACAATGGCGACCCCATCCCCGGCAATTCGAAACATTCGCTGAACCTCACGGGCTATTATGAGAACGACCTCGTCAGCGCGCGCCTCTCGTACAATTACCGCTCGAAATTCTTCATCGACATCGACCGCGCGGCGCCGCTCAACCAGGCGTCGCTCGCGTCGCTCGACGCCTCGGTCAGCGTCAATGTCACCGACAATATCGCGCTCACCGCCGACGCGGTGAACCTGACGAACGAGAAGATCGAGCAATATTCGGGCACCCGCGACCGCCCGCGCGCCATCTATGACAATGGCCGCATCTTCTATGTCGGCGCGCGCCTGAAGTTCTGACGCGCGCCCGGTCCTCCCCGCGGCAAAGCCGTGGGGAGGATCAACCCGTCTCGCCCCCCGCCGCCTTCGCCTTGCGCGCCTGCCGCCACGAAGGCCGCTTCCTCACCGTCGCCACGCCGTCCTGCGCCGCCGCAGTCAGCGGCACCGCGGACGTCCGCTCGCCGCGCGCCTCGGCCGCCTCGATCCAGTCGCGGTAACCCTCGGGAATATCGCCCCCCGCCTCCACCCAGTCGGCCTCGCCCGCGAAACGCCGCGCCGGCTCGGCATCGGCCGGCCCCTCAAAGGCCTGCAGCGGCCCGCGAAAGGGAACCCCCTTGCCATGCACCGTCACCAGCCCGATCCCCGGATCGTCGAGCTGCGCGTCGATCGCGTCGGGCCCGCCCGTGTCGGCGGCGGCGATCAGCGCGCGCTGCCGCTCGGCGAGCGCGAGCAACGCCGCGTCGATCTCGGCCTTCGCCTGTTCGTCGAGCGCCACCCCTTCGAACCCCTCGATCAGCCCCGCCGCCGCATCCTGCGTTCCCGCCGCGCCCGGCGCTCCCGAACCGTCGCCGTGGATCACCGTCCGCACCGTCGTCGTCGACGCCTCCGCAGCCGCGCCGCCCTCACCGCTCCCCGCAACCGCGGCGCCCGCCCCTGCACTGGCGCGCGTCGAGAAATAGTTGATCGTCGTGCGCCTGCCCCCCGCGTCCTGCCCATAGTGCCGCAGGCAGAACATCAGCAGCGCGTCATTGTGCCGCCGCCGGAACCCCATCAGCTTGCCCGCGACAAAGACGGGCTCCAGATAGCCGTCGATCGCGCGTTCGAACGCGACATCCTTCAGCCGCGCGATCCCGAAATCGAGCGCCGCCTCCCACGCCCGCCGAAAGCTCTCCGCCCCCGGCGCGCGCCGCAGCGTATAGCAATTCGTCTGCGCCATATTGACCATCGCGGCGGCGCGGCTGACCGACCCCGTATCGGCGAGCGCCGCGATAAAGGCCCGCTGCCGCTCGGGCGTCCACCCGTCGTGCCGGTATTTGCGCGGTACCGGCGTAAAATCGGGAAGCGGCGGCCGGGCTTCGGCCGCGATCGGGGTGCGGTTCTGCATGATGAGTCCTCCTGTCTGTCAAACCGGACAGGGTATGACGTGGTGGAGGAATGTAGGAAAGGAGTTTGTTTATGGTTTGTTCTAAAGAACCTTGCATATCTGAAAGCTGCGCAGAATGCTCAAATGTCTATTTCCGGCTTTTTAAAGCCACACCACCAAGCTTCAACATCCGTGAAGCTATTCTAAAAAGGTCTGGCATATCAGCACGGCCATCCGTTCGATAAGCTAACACTCCTATTCGAGCCATCGCTGCTTCCAACGATTCCTCAGCCTCGTCGGACGAAGCATGGTGATATGGGGGCAAAAAGCCCTCATCTTTGGCCGCTTTTGTTATCACATTTGCCGTGTCACTCGCGATCCAAGCGTCATGTATTTCCCAGCTGGGGCATGGCACTTTCAACCCGGCAAGCGGAGCGAGGGCCCGCTTAATCCATGGATATTCTAGCGCCAATTGCTCCACGCGGGTTTTAGAAGCCTCTCGTAGCCCATGTCGAATTCCTTCCGCTGTGATCGCTTGGTTTTGAAGTGCCGGTGCATGGCGGGCCGCCTCCACAAAAAGTTTTAGGAAGCTCCTTGGCGTCACGACATCTCGTCCATCGGCTAGATGCTTATATGTCCACGGGTACGTTGCTCCCTTCGTGGCACTTCTACCCATGTAAGGACCGGCAATTCGATCGATCAGGATCTTTTGCGCATTTTCACTTGAGGCAAGTTCCCATCTTCTGATTCGCTCAGCATTAGTAGCGGGGACCGGATACCCTGCCCTCTTACAAAGCGCTGCAAAACTCTTGCCTTGAACGGCGACCTCGGCTTCCGCCATACGAGTAAACAGGAGGCCGTAAAGATCGGCACGCGACCAATCGAGCTCAATCCTTCCACTTCTTAGTTTGGGCAATTCAACAAACTTAAGCCCTTCATCGTTCAGCTGATCTGGTCGAATGAAAACTTTTGCTTTGATTCTACGTCTGGCCCGGAGCATCCAACATGCCTCAAAAAGCGCATCCGTCAGTAGCGTAAGCCGTCCCCACTCACGCGATAGCGTGTCCAACGCGTCGAACAGGATCAAGGACGTTTTATCAGCGGCGTCCAACTGTCTATCGACCTGCCTTAGACGCGCCTCATAGTCCTCAGGGTCAGCATATTTGGTCATGAAACTCGAGATTGGCTCTTCTGCTTCAGGATCTTCAATTGCCTCTAAAGCGGCACGCAAAAGTACCGATTGCCAAAAACTAACGGCGACATCGTGCCCCCCGGACCGGGTCCTCGCCTCGACAGTTCTCTTTGTCACTGCCGAGCCGGTATCAAATCCATTATACCCAAAGGTCACGAGAACCCGATCGAGCCCAAGTCGGGGATAGACTTCCGCTGCGAGTTCTCGTGTGTCAGGTTGTCCGAGAACGCCAGCCCAGAAGCTCTTTCCCGCACCACGAGCTCCGACAACGATGAGCGTTGAGGGGGCCAACGCTGAGGCATGTTGCTCTGGAGCAAAAACATCACCTATGCGCGGCCTGTGATCGCCATCAGCGTCATGGTCGGTCGGAAGGTTAATCAGTAACCGACGAATATCATTAAAATCAACGTTCTGCATAATTTGATTCCGCTAGCGCCAAGTCTTCCGATTCCAAAATCTCTTCACATCGCGCAAGGAAGCTCTCGAAGACAATTGAGTAAACGCCTCGGTCTAATCGATCAGGATGTTTTAATGGATCAAATCCATGAAACATTTCACTTTCATATATAAAAGTTGAATCGATCTCCGGGTCCAACAGGGCATCGGATTCCGAGTCAGGTATTGTTTCATCCCATTCCACTGCAAAATTCTCACGCAGTTGGTCGAAGGGGATGCCCAGCGGTTCTGATGGCCCCCTCGGCGATGGCATAATCCCAACCATGTTCGAAAGGAAATCAGATGTCGGACCATTCGCACCTACGCGAGCTTCAACGAGGTGCAGATGATTCACCCATTCGGTTCCCAAGGTGACAGATAGCTGAGAGAAAAGTGCTCGATAGCCTGCGTAGGTTTGCGGCTGATTCATGCCGAAAAGAAGTGTCTCTCCACGCAAAGAAACAGCCGCAGCAGCCGTAGACTCATGAAGTCCTGCTCGAGCATCAACCAATACAACATCATAGTTATTTGAGCTTACAACGACATCAAGTAGCTTCTCTATTTTTGCTGTAAAACTCGCCAAACCTGAATCGTTATCCGATGGCAAATAGGCCCTCGCAATCTTACTCAACACATTCTCTGGATATTCGGTTGCGACGGAACCGAGGGCGGGGATCACTGTCACCGCGCCACGACCGGATGCTAATTGCGACGGCCCTAGCATATCTGCGACAAATTTATCATCGACCTCTCCGACGTTGGTCTCGACTAGGTAGTCTAGCACGCCAAACTTTGGCGTCGTGTCGGGGTCTAAAAGCATGGTACCTAGTCCAGGCGCCTCCAAGTCGAGGTCAACTGCCAGAACTCTTAAACCAATTGTAGCAAGGTGGGCAGCAAGAACACAAAGCGCCGTCGATCGGCCGACGCCACCTTTTAAACTTACAAAGAAGAGTCGAGGAATTGTAGGACTTTCCTTTGCTGGCGCCCTAAGCCAATCTGCTCCAACTACTCTCCGATCGAGAAGCCTGACGTGACCTTCATACAGAGCACCTTTGATCGGAAATTTAGTGCCCAATGATAGATCGTTGAGCGTTTCATCAAATAGTTCATCAGGTGTCGCTACCGAAATTCCGCTCGGGTCAGCGTACGCGCCTAACTCATTATTGATGATTGCCGACAGCGCCTCGCGCTGAACTCCTGATCTAGATGCATCGAGGACTACAAATGTCAGTCGACCGGACGCGTCACGCAAGAAGAGGTTCTCCGCGATAGCAGTTTCACCCCATTTATCCATAACGATATCAACCATTTGGCTGAGACTAAAATCGTATGTAAGTGACATTATGCACTCCGTACGCGAATGTTGGCTGCAGCTAAGAGTCGCTGCGTGATTGATACCCAGTTTGCGATTTGAGCCTCTGAGACCTTTCCGGTTTCGCCATACCGGTGATCGACGGCCCAATCCGAGAAAATATCGCCCTTTAGCAGATCAAACATTGCTACGTAGTTTGCGCGCGCTCCCAACCTCTTCCGAGCTGCGGCAAGGATCTCTGGAAGATGCTGAGCGGGCGAAGCGTTCCCCGTGCCTAAAGAATCGATTTTGTGTTTGATCGCACACTCCGCGGCGAAACCGATGAGGTGGCCTGCGTTGTCAAATCGTCCAGTTCGCCGCAGTTCGGTGGCGTCATTAAAATGGCGGACAGCGGACTGCTGATAGTTCTCCTGTGTCCCGTCTTTAAGAGGCATTGATAGAAGATTCCTCGCACGAAATACTGTCCATTCGCGCCTACCATTGCTCGAGAAGGGTTGCACGCGGATAAAGGATATTTTGGCGTTGGATTCACCCTACCTCCTGCCAAGCCCCCACTCCCAAATCCTCAATCTCCCACCCCCCGATCCGCCACCGCACCAGCCGCAGCGTCGGAAACCCCACCGCCGCCGTCATCCGCCGCACCTGGCGGTTGCGGCCTTCGGTGATGGTGAGTTCGATCCAGCTGTCGGGCACGCTCTTGCGGTATCGCACCGGCGGGTCGCGGTCCCACAGCTTTGGCGCCTCGATGCGGCGGACGGTCGCGGGGCGCGTCGGGCCGTCGTTCAGCGTGACGCCGCGGGCGAGCGCCGCCAGCGCGGCGTCGTCGGGCTCGCCCTCGACCTGCGCCAGATAGGTTTTGGGCATCTTGTGCTTCGGCGACGAAATCCGCGCCTGCAACGCGCCGTCGTCGGTCAGGATCAGCAGGCCCTCGCTGTCGCGGTCCAGCCGCCCGGCGGGATAGACGCCCGGCACGTCGATATAGTCGGACAGCGTCGCGCGCGCAGTTTCGCTGCCGCGGTCGGTGAATTGCGACAGCACGCCATACGGCTTGTTGAACAGGATCAGGCGGGCCAACGCATGTCCTCTCAAATAAAGCCCCTCCCCTTCAGGGGAGGGGTTGGGGTGGGGCTTATCGGCCTTGCGCGAGGCCGATAGGCCCCACCCGCTGCGACTAGGCAGCAAGTTGCCAAGTCTCGCTGCCCTCCCCTGAAGGGGAGGGCTTGACCTGTTACGCCGCTTCCTTCTTGCGGCTCGCCTTCTTGCGCTCGTGCGGGTCGAGCAGCGCCTTGCGGATGCGGATATTCTTCGGGGTCACCTCGACCATCTCGTCATCGTCGATATAGGCGATCGCCTGTTCCAGCGTCATGCGGCGCGGCGGGGTCAGGCGGATCGCGTCGTCCTTGCCCGTCGAACGGAAGTTGGTGAGCTGCTTCGACTTCATCGGGTTGACCTCAAGGTCGTCGGGCTTGGCATTCTCGCCGATGATCATCCCCTCGTACAGCGCCTCGCCGGGCGAGACGAACAGGATGCCGCGCTCTTCGAGCGGGCCCAGGGCGTAGGCAACCGCTTCGCCATTGCCGTTCGAGATCAGGACGCCATTCTTGCGGCCCTCGATCTGGCCCTTGTACGGGCCGTATTTCTCGAACAATCGGTTCATGATCCCGGTGCCGCGCGTGTCGGACAGGAATTCGCCGTGATAGCCGATCAGGCCGCGGCTCGGGCCGCTGAAGGTGATGCGCGTCTTGCCACCGCCCGAGGGGCGCATGTCGGTCAGGTCGGCTTTGCGGATCTGCATCTTCTCGACCACCGTGCCGCTATGCTCGTCGTCGACGTCGATGACGACGGTTTCATAGGGTTCGGTGCGCTGGCCGCTTTCGTCGGTCTGGTACAGCACGCGCGGGCGGCTGATGCCGAGTTCGAAGCCTTCGCGGCGCATCGTTTCGATGAGCACGCCAAGCTGAAGCTCGCCGCGGCCCGCGACTTCGAAACTGTCCTTGTCGGCGCTTTCGGTGATGCGGATCGCGACATTGGTTTCGGCTTCGCGGTACAGGCGGTCGCGGATCATGCGGCTCGTGACCTTGCTGCCCTCGCGTCCCGCCATCGGCGAATCATTGACGGCAAAGCGCATCGACAGCGTCGGCGGGTCGATCGGCTGCGCGGCGATCGGTTCGCTGACGCTCGTGTCGGCGATGGTGTTCGCGACGGTCGCCTGCGCCAGGCCCGCGATCGCGACGATGTCGCCCGCGCGCGCTTCGTCGACGGGGACGCGGTCGAGCCCGCGGAAGGCGAGCAGCTTCGACGCGCGGCCGGTCTCGATCACCTTGCCGTCCATGTCGAGCGCGTGGATCGGCTGGTTGACCTTGACCGATCCCGACTGGACGCGGCCGGTCAGGATGCGGCCGATGAAATTGTCGCGGTCGAGCAGCGTCGCGAGGAAGGTGAAGGGCGCATCTTCGTCGAGGCCCGGCGTCGGCACATGGCTGACGATCGTCTGGAACAGCGGCTCGAGCGTGCCCTCGCGCGCTTCGGGGTCGGGCGAGGCATAGCCGCCGCGGCCCGAGGCATAGAGGATCGGGAAGTCGAGCTGTTCGTCATTGGCCTCGAGCGTCAGGAACAGCTCGAACACCTCGTCGAGCACCTCGGCGGCGCGCGCGTCGCTGCGGTCGATCTTGTTGACGACGACGATCGGTTTCAAGCCGAGCGCGAGCGCCTTGCCGGTGACGAATTTGGTCTGCGGCATCGGCCCTTCGGCCGCGTCGACGAGCAGGATGACGCCGTCGACCATGCTCAGGATCCGCTCGACCTCGCCGCCGAAGTCGGCGTGACCCGGCGTGTCGACGATGTTGATCCGCGTCGTATCGGCGCCTTCGCCCCACTCGACGCTGGTGCATTTCGCGAGGATGGTGATCCCGCGCTCTTTCTCCAAGTCATTGGAATCCATCGCCCTTTCCTCGACACGCTGGTTGTCGCGAAAGGTGCCCGACTGGCGGAACAGCTGGTCGACGAGGGTGGTTTTTCCATGATCGACGTGGGCGATAATGGCGATATTGCGCAGAGACATGCGGAAACGGGCCTTGATGGAAGGGGGCAGCGCCCAAAGCGCCGCGAAACGCCGCGCCCCTAACAGAATGGGTGCTGCGGCGCAACATGATTGCCGATCGCGCCCGAACTAGCGCAGCGCGCGGTCGAGATGCGTCGGATCATAAAGCGACCGCGCCTCGGCACGGCGCAACCTCTGCGCCAGCCCGGTTTCGAAACCGAGCGTCCAGCGGTCGATGGCGAGCCGCATCTGCCCGACGTCGGCGATATCGCCGATGGCCTGCAATTGACGCGATCCCGCGAGCAGCGCCGCCCGGTCGCGCGCGAAGCCCGGCCCCGCATAACGCTCGGCGACCAATCCCAGCTGATGACGCATCGCCGCGATCGACAGCCGCGCGCCTTGCCGATCGCCACGGCCGATCATCAGCTGCGCCCCTGCGGCGCCATCGGCAATCGCCGCGAGTTGGTCGCCCAGCCGCCGCGCGACCGTCGGCTCGCCCGGACAGGACCGGACCGCGCGAACATAGGCGGCGAGCGCGGCGAGCATCGCGGGCGTCGGCTCCTGCCCGCCGAATTCCTCGACGATCAGATTGCGAATGAAGGCCTCGAGCGCTCGCGCCTCGGGATCACGGGCGACCTTGCCCGGCCTGGCCAGGTCGGGAATGAGCACCGGATCGAAAAGGCCGTTCCCGCGCGCCGCGCTGAAGAAGCTGTTGGTCACATCCGCCGTTCCCGGCGCCGCCGAAACCCCCGCGAGCAGGAAATGCGGATTGTCGCGCCCGTTGATGTGGCAGCTCGCGCAACTGAGGCCAGCCTTGGCGGCCTGCCCGCCGAGCAGGGTCGGCGTCCCGAACAGCGCACGGCCGCTCCGGACCATATCATTGTTCGCGGCGAGGCAGGTCGCGGGCTGTTCCGACAATAGCGTCCGCGCGGCGCCGGGCGCCGTCCAGCGCAACTGCTCGAACGCCGGCGGCGCATCGCCGCGCGGCGCCGCGGTCGCGAAAAGCAGCGCCGCGATCGCGATCAGCTTGCCGATGAACGCCCCGCCGCGATCCAACGCCTGAGCTCGTCGACCTCGTGACAGCCGAAACCGCAGATCGCCTCGAGCCTCGCAAGATGCGCCTTCGCCCCCGCAACATCGCCGCGTTCAAGCTTGAGTTCGCCATAATATTCGAGCGCGCCGCGATGCGCCGGCGCGATGGCAAGCGCCTCGCGATAGTAGCTTTCCGCCGCGTCGTAACGTTTCAGCTTGCGGTTCGCAAAGCCGAGATAGGTGAGCACGTCGGGATGCGGCCCCGCCGCCCACAAGGCCGCGTCGAGCTTCGCGATCGCGGCTTCGTAGCGATGCTCGTTGATCAGGCCCACCGCGGCGACATAGGTGGCATCGAGCGTCGCGGCCGAGGCCAGCCGCACCTCGGGCTCGACCGCACTTCGGGCCTGCGGACCGGCGGCAACCGCCGCCTCCAGCTTGGCGACCGCGTCGGCGAGCTTTGCCGAATCGGCGCAAGTCCCGGCGCATCCCTCCTGCATCGCCTTCAGCGCACCAAGCTGTTCGTCCGCCTTGTCCGCCTTGCCGAGCTTCGCCTGCGCAATGCCAAGGTCACGGCGCGCGTCGACCATCTTCTCGTCATAGCGCACCGCGGCCTCGAGCGGCTTCACCGCGCGCGAAAAGTCGCCCTGCGCCATATAGCTCGCGCCGAGGAGATAATTGGCCTGCGGGTTCTTCGGCACCGCCGACACGACCTTTTTGAACGCTTTTGCCGCCTCGTCATATTTGCCGGAGGCGAAGGCGTCGGCGCCCTTCTGATAATCGATCGTCGGGTCGTAGGCGCTTTGGCTAGGCGGGGCGCTGCTGCCGCTCCCGCCGCTGCCAGCCGCAAACGCAATCGACGCGGCGAAAGCCGCACAGGCGGCAAGCGTGGCTAGTGAAGACCGGTACCGCATGGCGAGTCTCTCCCTCGGTCGTTATGCGCCAGACTATCACAGGCGGGACCCGGGCGGAACGCCTCAGATCATCGCAATCAGCCGCTCGACCTCGTGCGCCGCAGCGCACGCGGCGCGAACGAGATTGGCGTGGAAGTCCCCGGCGCTGTCGTCGTTCGCTTCGTCGGTGACCGCCTTGATCGCGGCCCACGGTAGCGCAAACCGCGCCGCGGCCTGCGCGACTGCGCCCACCTCCATGTCGACGAGCGTCGCGCCGAGCGCGGCAAGATCGGCGGCCGCATCGGGGCAGGCGACGAAGCTGTCGCCGCTCGCGATCCGCGCGTGCGGCAGCCCAAGCCCCGGATCGGCCATCGCCGAAAAATGCGCGTCGCCCGCCTCGCCGATCGGCCATTCGCCGGCGCGGTAACGGCGAAAGAGGCCCGGCTGGTTGGCGCCATAATCGTGCTGCAGCGCCTCGGCGATCCAATAGGCACCCGGCGCCGCGCCGAGCGAACCGCAGGTGCCGGTCATCAGAAGTATGTCGGCATCGCCGGCGAGCGCGCCGGCGCATAGCGCGGCGTTGACCTTGCCGAGGCCGGTGGTGACGATGGAGAGGCTATGGTTGCCAACGACCAGCCGCCGCCCGGCAAACAGCCCCCCGACGCGTTCGCCGGTGCCGGGAAACAGCGCGTCGGCTTCTTCGGGCAAAGCGGCAAGGATCAGGATATGGGCCATCGCGTCTCTCTATCGCCTCTTGCCGGCTTGCCAACCCCGCCGCATCCCGCCATCGCTCGCACCAATGCTGTCCCGCATCTTCCCCGACCGCTTCGTCCCCGTCCTGTTCGCGACGATCCTGCTCGCCAGCCTGCTCCCGGTGCGCGGGAGCACGGTGCCGATCGCGCAGGGCCTGTCGACCGCGGCGATCATCTTCCTCTTTTTCCTCAACGGCGTGCGCCTGCCCCGCGACGAAGTGCTCCACGGCATCCGCAACTGGAAGCTGCAGGGAAGCGCATTCGCTTTCTGTTTCGGCGGCATGGCGCTGCTCGGGCTCGCGGCGCAAGCGGCGATCGCGCCGCTGCTTCCCGCGACGCTGGCGCTCGGTTTCCTGTTCCTCGGCATATTGCCGTCGACGGTCCAGTCGGCGACCGCCGCGTCGAGCCTCGCGGGCGGCAATGTCGCGGCGAGCGTCGTTGCGGCGGCACTGCTCAACCTCAGCGGGGTCGCCCTCTCGCCCATACTGTTTGCGCTGCTCGCGGGCGCCGAAGGCGAGATCCACGGGGAGGCCGTGCTGCGCATCGTCTCGATCCTGCTCGTGCCGTTCGTAGCCGGGCAGCTTGCCCAGCGCTGGCTGCGGCCGTGGGTGCTTGCGCACCGCGGCCTTGCGACCCTCATGGACCGCACCGCGATCGCGATCGCGGTCTATGTCGCCTTTTCGGCGGCGGTGGTCGCGGGTATCTGGAGCCTGCTCGACGCGCGCGAAATGGTCGTCCTACTCGGCGCGGTTGCGGTCCTGCTCGCGCTGTCCTTCGGCGGCGCCTGGGCGCTTGGCGGGATGCTGGGGCTCACCCGCCCCGACCGCATCACTTTGCTCTTCTCGGGCGCGCAAAAGAGCATCGCGGTCGGCGCGCCGCTCGCAGCGACGCTTTTCCCGCCCGCCATCGCCGGCATGGTGCTCGTTCCGATCCTCGTCTATCATATGGCGCAACTGATCCTCTCCGCCTGGATCGCACCGGCGCTCAGGGCGGAAGAGGTGTAGTGCTTGAATAACACAGGACCGCATGCCATATAGGCTTGCGGCCCAAATTCTCTCTTTGGGTGGCTGGAAGGAAGACGAATGAGCGAAGTGACCGCGACGGCAACCGCAACCGACGAGCTGAAGCTGACCCCGCCCGACCCCGTACAGTCGGTTTCGCCCGAAAAGGCCGCCGGCCTCGTGCCGCTGTCGACCGAACAAAAGTCAAAGCTTGGCGAACGCGTCGACGGCTTCATCGACGACCTTGTCGCGCAGGACGTCAATTCGCCCGCTTTCGGGCAAAAGGTCGACCAGATCACCAACATGGGTCGCAAGGAAATGCTGGAGGCGGCGAGCCA
Source organism: Sphingopyxis chilensis (assembly GCF_035930445.1). Classification (NCBI taxonomy): domain Bacteria; kingdom Pseudomonadati; phylum Pseudomonadota; class Alphaproteobacteria; order Sphingomonadales; family Sphingopyxidaceae; genus Sphingopyxis; species Sphingopyxis chilensis. The sequence goes on from NZ_CP142394.1 coordinate 3,404,060, forward strand.
TTCGAACCGCTTCCTGGATCGCCCGATCCGCGCGATGGACCGCGATACCGACATCGGCCAGAATCTGATCGAGCTGCGCACCACCGTCGAGCGGCTCGACCCGTCGGCGAACGGCAAGCTTATCTCGAAGCGCGGCTTTCTCGACAAGATCTTCGGCGGCAAGATCAACAATTATTTCGCGCAGTACCGCAGCGCGCAGACGCATATCGGCGGCATCCTGACCGCGCTCTCCAACGGCAAGGACGAGCTGCTGATGGACAATGCGGCGATCGACGTCGAGCGTCGCAAGATGTGGGAATCGATGGGCAAGCTCGAACAGATGGTTCATATCGCCCAGACGCTCGACGAAAAACTCGAAGCCAAGGCGAACGAACTCGACGGCGTCGATCCGGCTAAGGCCAAGGTGCTACGCGAGAATGCGCTCTTCTATGCCCGTCAGCGCACGCAGGATCTGCTGACCCAGATGGCGGTGACGGTGCAGGGCTATCTCGCGCTCGACCTCGTCAAGAAGAATAATGTCGAGCTGGTGAAGGGGGTCGACCGCGCCTCGACCACCACGGTCGGCGCGCTCAAGACTGCGATCACCGTCGCGCAAGCAATGACCAACCAGAAACTGGTGCTCGAGCAGATCACCGCGCTCAACACCACCACCGCGAACATCATCGACGGCACGTCGAAGATGTTGAAGGACAACACCGCGCGCATCCACGAACAGGCGGCGTCGAGCACGATCCCGATGGAAACGCTCCAGCGCGCGTTCCAGAATATCTATGACACGATGGACGCGATCGACACCTTCAAGCTGAAGGCGCTCGACAGCATGAAGACAACGGTCAACGCGCTTGAGGGCGAAGTCGCGAAGTCGAAAGGTTATATCGCGCGCGCCGAAGGCGCCGCGCAGGCGCAGGCGAGCGTCGGTGGTGCCGACAGCCCGCTCGCATCGCTCGAAGGCTAAGGCGCGCGATGAGCATGAGCGAAGTCGACAAGATCCGCCTCTCGGCCGCATCGGCGATCGAACGATCGCGCGAGCGGCGGCGGCCGATCGGCACCAAGAGCGTCGCGCTGCGCCGCCAGCATCTTTACAAGAAGCTGGGCCGGATGCTGATCGCGGGCGGTATCGTGCTGATCGGCGCCGCGGTCTTCGGCGCGCTGATCCAGCCGCTCGGTTTCACCGGGCTGCTCGCCTTGTTCATCCTCCTGATCGGCGTCGCGGTGCTCTTCGGCCGCTCGCCCTTCCCCGAGCCGCGTCAGGCCGACCTGCCGAAGACCGATCTGAAGCAGCTTGCCGGCCGCACCGAAATATGGCTCGAGGCGCAGCGCCCGGCGCTGCCGGCACCGGCGCGCCAACTTGTCGACGGCATCGGCGTCCAGCTCGACCTGCTCGCGCCGCAGCTCCAGACGCTCGACGCGTCGAGCCCGGCGGCGGCGAATATCCGCAAGCTCGTCGGCGAGGATCTTCCCGAGCTGGTGGCGGGCTATCAGCGCATCCCCGCAGGGCTGCGCACCGAAGCGCACGCCGGCCGGACCCCCGACGAGACGCTCGTCGGCGGATTGAAGATGCTCGAAAGCGAAATCGGCAATGCCGCGCGCAACCTCGCGGCGGGCGAGCTCGACAAGCTCGCGACGCGCGAACGCTATCTGCAGCTCAAATATCAGGGGCTTGAGGGCGAAGACGCGGCATAGCGCCGATCCGCGGCATCGCTTGCCAAGCCGCGTCCGCGCGGTCACATAGGCGCTGATGCTCGACCAGTTCCTCGCGCCCGAAAATATCGTCTTCAGCTCCGCGCTGTTGCTGATGCTGCTGATCGGCGCCGTGCAGGCGATCGGGCTCGCGGGCGATATCGACGCCGACCTGCACGGCGATACCGATGGCGACATCGGCGTCGCCGACACGCTGCTCGCCTGGGCCGGCATCGGCCGCGTGCCTTTCCTGATGTGGCTGGTACTCTTTCTTGCGTTGTTCGGGGCGCTGGGACTTGGGCTGCAGCATTTGATGACCGCGCTGACCGGCGGCCCCGGCAGCAATCTGCTGATGGTTCCGGTCACCGCCGTCGCCGCGCTTCCCGTTGCCGGCGGCGCGGCGCGCCTTGTCGCGCACATTCTCCCCGGCCTCGAAACCACCGCAATCGAACGCAACGACCTCGTCGGTCTCTATGCCGAGATCAGCATTGGCACAGCGCGCGTCGGCCATCCCGCCCGCGCGTGCGTCACCGACCCCCACGGCCAGCCACACCAGATCATGGTCGAACCCGACAGCGCCGACCAGGTTTTCCAGACCGGAGAGAGCGTGCTGCTCGTAAAACGTGAAGGTGAGATCTTCAAAGCCTTCACACGAGGCGATTTTTATTTACCGCGCCTCGACTGACCCTAATATCCGTGGCGGTGCTTCCAATCACGGAAGCGCGAATCGACAGCAACGGGTGGGTTCATGATTGAAATTGCGATTTACGCCGGCATCGGGCTTGCCGCGCTCCTGATATTGGGATTGATTGTCACGCGGCTTTATCATCGCGCGACCAAGGAAATTGCCTTCGTCCGCACGGGGTTTCGCGGTGAACGCGTCATCATGAACGGCGGCGCGCTGGTCCTGCCGGTGCTACACGAAACGATGCCGGTGAACATGAACACCGTCCGGCTCGCGGTCGAACGCAAGAATGTCGACGCGCTGATCACGCTCGATCGCCTGCGCATCGACGTAAAGGCGGAATTCTACGTCCGCGTCCGCCCCGATGCGGGCGCGATCGGGATGGCCGCACAGACGCTCGGACTGCGCACGATGAACCCCGAGGCGCTAAAGGATCTTGTCGAGGGCAAGTTCGTCGACGCGCTGCGCTCGGTCGCGGCGGGCATGACGATGAACCAGCTGCACGAACAGCGTGCCGACTTCGTGCAGAAGGTGCAGCAGGTCAGTTCGAACGATTTGTCGATGAACGGGCTCGAACTCGAATCGGTGTCGCTCACCGGGCTCGATCAGACGTCGATCGAGCATTTCAACGCCAACAACGCCTTCGACGCCGAGGGGCTGACCAAGCTGACCGAGCAGATCGAGCTGCGCAAGAAGGCGCGCAACGACATCGAGCAGGACACGCGCGTCCAGATCGAGACCAAGAATCTCGAGGCCGACAAGCGCAGCTTCGAGATTTCGCGCGACAATGAATTCGCGCGGCTGGAACAGGAACGCGAAGTCGAGATGCGCCGCGCCGGGCAAGCGGCGGAGATTGCCCGCGAGCAGGCACAGCGCAATCAGGAAGCCGAAGGCGCACGTATCCAGGCCAAGCAGCTGGTCGACGCCAAGCAGATCGAGGCCGATCGCGCGATCGAGGAAGCGCGCATCGCGCAGGAACAGGCGATCGAACTCGCGCGGCAGGAACAGCAGATCCTGATCCAGAACAAGAGCCGCGAAGAAAGCCAGGCGCGCGGGGAAGCCGACGCCGCGCGCGCGATCGCCGTCGCCGCCGAGGAGCAGGTCGCGACCGCACGCGAAACCGAGGTCGCGGAGCGTTCGAAGCGCATCGAGCTGATCGAGGCCGCCAAGGAAGCCGAGCGGCAGGCCATCTCGGTAAAAGTCGAAGCCGAAGCCGAAAAGGAGGCCGCGGCGAACCGCGCTGCCGCCCTCCGGCTCGAAGCCGAGGGGGAGGCCGAGGCCGAAAAGCTGCGCGCCGAAGCTGCGCGCATCCGCTTCGAGGTCGAGGCTGCCGGCCAGCGCGCGATCAACGAAGCCGCGAACCTCCTCTCGTCGGACCAAATTTCGTTGCAAACCAAGATGGCGCTGCTCAAGGTTCTTCCCGAGGTCGTGCGCGAGGCCGCGAAGCCGATGGAGGCGATCGATTCGATCAAGATCATCCAGGTCGATGGAATCAACCAGAGCGGCGGCCCGACTGCTGCGGGGGGAGCGAACGGCGACAATGGCAACCTCGCGAGCAACGCGGTATCGGCCGCGCTCGCCTATCGCGCGCAGGCGCCGGTGATCGACAGCCTGATGAAGGAACTCGGCTTCGACGGCGGTTCGCTCGACGCGCTGGTCAAGGGCGCCACCGCGGCAGAGCCGGCGACGCCGCCCGCGATTGCCGCGACGACGCGCGGCCGCAAGCCGCGCCCGAGCGCGCCCGCCGCGTCGGAAGGCGAAGACAGCGAGGAAGACGCCTGATCGGGGGGGGGCTGGCGCCAGTCAGGTCTGGCGCCAGCGCTGCGTTCCGAACCAAAGCAGCAGGATGAGCAGCAACGGCGGTGCCAGCCCCCAATGCGCCGTTCCCGCCAGCGGTGCTAACAGCGGCGTCGATGACAGGAGCCACAGCGCGGCAAGCAGCGCAGCGACGGCAAGCGCTTCGAACGCGAAGCTGCGCCAGAAACGCCGCCGGGCCCGCGCATAGGCCGCCTGCGCGGCGATCGCGCGCTCGACGCCCGCCGCAAATCCGCGATCGCCCGGTCCTTCGGGTGGCGCCAACAACGCGGCGAGCGTCGCGTCCATGTTCCGATCGTCGGGCGCCATCATCGATCCGCTCCTTCGCCGATCATCTTCTGCGCCTTGGCGCGCGCGCGCAAGACGAGCGATTTGAGCGTGCCGAGCGGCACCCCCATGATCGCGGCCGCCTCGCCGTGCGACCAGCCATGGCCGAAGCATAAGGTGAGCGCGGCGCGTTCCTGCGGTGCGAGCGCAGCGAGCAGCCGGTCGGCGTCGATCGCGGCGTCGCTTGCGGGGCGCGGATCGGTCGCGGTCGTCACCTCCTCACCCGCCGCCAGCCCCTCGCGCCGCCGCGCGGTGCGCCGCTGGTCGAGGAACAGCCGCCAGCCGATCCCCATGACCCAGGCCGCATAACTCCCCTGCCCCCGATATTCGCCCGCGCGCTGCCACGCGCGGACGAAGGTTTCCTGCGCCAGATCGTCGGCGTCGCAGCCGGCGGCGCGGGACAGAAAGGCGCGCAATCGCCCTTCGTGCCGCAGCACGAGGAGCTGGAAAGCGGCGCGGTCGCCCCCTGCGACACGTTGGCTGAGAGCCCAATCCTCATCGGCGCTTGCCTCATCACGCAGCGGGGCGTTCCTCGGCAGCCGCGGCACGCGCGAGGCGGCGGCGGACGAGGAGTGCGATGCCGACAAAGACGGGAAAGAGTGCGGCCCCAGCCGACGTGCGGATCAGTTGCTCATGCCCCTGGATCAGGCCGAAGCCGGCCATCGCGAGGCCCATCGCCAGCAGCACCAGCGCGTTGCGATCGTCGCCGGGCGTATCGGGGCTCTGGCCGCCGAGATGCTCATAGGGTTTGTTGAGCTTGTCGATCAGCGGGCTGACCGCATCCGATTTTGCGTCGAGCGCGCGGCGGATCGAACGGTGCAGCATCCAGGCGTGGAGCAGCCGCGCGAGCAGGAAAAGGCCGACGACGAACAGCGCGACCATCGTGACGTTTTCGAGCAGGCGAAAAAAGCCCTCGCTGACCGCGACCAGCTCGGTGGTCGGCGGCGGCGGAGGCAGGAAAGAGGCGACGTCACGCGGATCGATATAGGCCGCGACGTCGGCGGGGCTGATCGACTGCGTGCCGGAAACGGGCACGGTGACCGCGGGAGGAGGAGCCGCAGTGGGCACGGCGGGGACCGCGACGGCCGCGGCGGTTATCAGCTGATCCAACATCTCTCTCCTTCATGCCGCTCGGCATGGTGAAACCACAGGCGGCGGCCTCCGGCAAGGCGGGGATGATCTGAACCGGGGAGCCAGATCAACCGCGCTGCAAAGCCGCCGCCCGGACCGGCGCAGCCGCCGGTCATCGACTGGACGGCGCGGCGCGCGCCAATGGATGCAGGTCCCGTGATTTTTTTGACTGCCGCCCCCGAACCGACCGAAACGTTCCTTCGGCGAAAAGTCAGCCTACCGCCGCGAGCGAGCGCAGCAATTTCTTGGCGTAGACCCGGCCTGCTCCGACATCGGTGCCATTTCGCAGGATCACGCGCACGCCTTTTTCGGTCGACCGCCGCACGCTTGCAATCGAACTCCGCCGCAACAGCGCGCGGCGATGCACGCGGACGAACTCTTCTTCGGCAAGGTCGAGATCGGCCTGAGCCGCCTTGATCGACCCGCGGAGCAGATAGGATGCGGACGCCGTGTGCAGCCGGACATAATCATCCTCGGCGGTAATCATGTCGATATCGCCGCGCCGGATGCATGTCAGCACGCCCGCGGTTCCGCGCAACCACAATTCGTCGTCGCCTTGTTGCACCCCCTGCTCGTGATAGCCCGCGCGCAAATCGTCGATCACGGCGCGCATCTGGGCAATCTGCTCGCTTGCGTCGACCGCGGCGAGCCGGTCGCGCGACCGGTCGAGCGCCGCACGCAACCGGGACGGTTCGATCGGCTTCAAGATATAATCGATGGCATGGGCCTCGAACGCGCGAACGGCGAAATGATCGAATGCCGTCGTGAAAATGACGCCCGGCGCGCAATCTTCGGGTAGCCGGTTCAGGACGTCGAAACCCGTTCCGTCGCGCATCTTGATGTCGAGCAGCACAATTTCGGGCCTGAGGTCGGCAATCTTCTCGATCGCGTCGCGACAACCGCTCGCCGAACCCACATGCTCAACGTCGGCAAGCTTCGCGAGAATCAACTCGAGCCGCCGGAGCGCGAGCGGCTCATCGTCCACGGTCAGCACCGATATCGTCATCCGACATATCCCAGCGGCAGTTCAATCGTGGCGCGAAAGCAGGGAGCGGGCAGCCGCTTGGTCGATAATTTCGCGTCGACACCAAAGCGGTTGGACAGCCGGTCGCGGACGTTGCGGAGTCCGGTATGCGTGCCGCAAACGCCCGGACGAAGCGCGGATGGCGAGCAGCTGTTTTCGACCATGATCTCGAGCCGGTCCTCGTCTTGCCGCGCCGAGATCGCAATCCAGGCGTCTCCGGCGCTGGTTGTTCCCGCGCCGTGCTTGACAGCATTCTCGACCAGCGGCTGCAAAATGAAGGCCGGGACTGCCGCGCGGCCGAGCGCCGGCGGCAAATCGATCCGGATGCTCAGGTCGGGATATCGCGTCTGCTCGATTTCCAGATAGGTCGCCTGAAGCGCGATCTCCTCCGCCAGCGAAATATCAACGTCGGGATTGGTGGCGAGGTTGACGCGAAAGAAACTCGCCAACCGCTCGACCATCGCATTGGCATCCTCGGCCCGGCCGTCGAGGATTAACGCCGATACCGAGTTGAAGCTGTTGAACAGAAAATGCGGATTGATCTGGTAGTGGAGCGCCTGGAGCTTGGCCGATTGCGCCATCGTGCGAAGCTGCGCCGAGCGTCGCTCCTCCGCGCGCGCCTCGAAACTATATTGCACGGCGAGATAAAGCCCGACCCACGCCAGGAAAAACCAGGTCCATGGGACGAGGGTGCGGATCACCACGCCGCCTTCGATCGCGACGTGGATCGGCTCTCCCTTTGCATAAACCAGGCCGAAATAGGTGCACCAGGCGAACAATTCAGCCGCGACGAGCGAGGCGACGAAGACGATCGGCGCCTTTTGGCGCCAAGACCGCCGCCCCAGCTCCTGCAAAATCACGTGAATGCCGAAGCACAGGGCGAGACCGACCGCCATAAGCAGGAGGCGCACGGCGGTCGCCCGCAGCAGGTGCGGATGCTGGTCGAGCAGGTCGGCGGTCCACAGCGCCAGCGTGTGCAGGCCCCAGAAGACGCCGGTCAGCCAGAGGATCGCTTGCCGACGCTGGCGTTCGAGGCGGCCTGATCGACTGGCAAGGGCCAGTTCGTAGACGCCGGTTGATGGAAAGGCCGCAACCTGGTTCATCGCGCGATTATCGCAGGAAGGCGATGAGCTGTCGACCGACGTTCGGCCGCAGATATCGCGCGTTCACCCCCGCCGCGAGGGCGCAAAAGGGGAGCAATGTGATGTGCGGACGAAGGCACCACCCTTCGTCCGCACACCGGACCGGCGCCGAGGGGGACTGATCCCCGGCGCCCGAAGCGCGGGCCTAAAAACGCATGCTCGCGGTCAGGCTGTAACGCCGTCCAAGGACGTCATAGGTCGTCGGATAGGTGTTCCCCGAGTTGAGCGCCGTCGTTCCGACATAGTTGCTGACGAGCGGCGGGTCCTTGTCGAGCAGGTTCTGGACCGACAGCGTGAGCGTGAAAATATCGGCGACCTTGGCGCGGTACGTAAGGTCGAAATAGCTGTAGCTCGGGATATGCAGATAGTCGGGTTCGATCCCGTCGGCGTCCAGAATCCGCTCATAATCGGAACCGTCGAGCCAGCGCCACAGCAGCGAAATGTCGCCGAAATCGTCGATCTGCGCCGTCGCCCGCAGGTTGAAGCTGTATTTCGGTGTGATTTCGCCGGCGAAGAAACCGCAGTTCGTGCTGTATTGCCCGACGCATTCACGATTGATGCTGGTCGGCGAGGCCTGGAATTTCGACTGCTCGGTCCAATTGCCCGAAAGGTCGAAATTCAGCCGCCCGAACCCGGTGGGCAAGCCGTAGTTGATCCGCAGGTCGACGCCCGATGTCGTGATCGTTCCCTGATTGGTCAGCAGTGCGATCTGTCCCGGCGTATCGCCCCCCCCGTTCAGCGAGCCGTTGAGCGGATTGCGGCGGATGAGCGCGCAGGCCGCCGCATCGCCCTCTTCGAAACAGGGGCCGAAGACGTCGCTGGGCGTCGGCAGCGTGATCGCGTCGGTGATCTTGATATGATAATAGTCTGCGGTGATCGCGAGCCCGGGCAGCTGCGGCGGCGTCACGACCAGCCCCAGCGTATAGGAATCGGCGGTTTCGACGTCGAGGTCCGGGTTGCCGCCGGCCGTCTGGTTGATCTGGCCCGACGAAGGCGCCGGAATATTGCCGATCGTGCCCGCCGGCGCGCCCTGCGCGATGCAGATCGCGGTGAGCGCGGCGTTGCCGACCGGATTGGAACCCTGGCACGGATCCTCGGCAAGGTTCGCCAAGCCGGTGGTGATCGGCGTGAAGAGTTCCGAAATATTCGGCGACCGCACCGAATGCTGATAAATGCCGCGGATTTTGTAGCCGCGGAACGGTTCCCACGTACCGCCGGCCTTCCACGTCGTGCTCGTGCCCGTGTTCGAATAATCCGACAGGCGAATGCCCGCTTCGGCGGTCAGGCTGTAGATGCCGGGCACATCCTCGACGATCGGCACGATGAGTTCGCCGAAGATTTCCTTCACGTCATAGGCGCCCGAAAAGGAGGGCGACGGCGCGCCCGTGCCGAGCACCTCGTCCTGCGTCCCGAAGGCGACGTCCGAAACCTGCTCGGCGCCATATTTGCGATATTCGGCGCCCAGCGCAAAACCGATCGGCGTTTCCCCGGCAAGGAAATTGCCCAGCTCGCCCGAGATGCTGCCGCTGACGACCGACAGGCGCGTGCTCACCGTCGATCCCGCCGGCTGGTTGAAGAAGGCGATCGCCTCGTCCGAAATGTCGGTGCCGTCGCCGAAGAGATTGATCGGCACGCACCCGTTCGACGGATCGGCGCACTCCGTCGTACTGTTCGCGCGCAGCGCCTGCTGCACGCGCGATTTCAGACCCCAGTTGATATTGCTGTTCTTGCGATCCGATTCGCCATGGAGGCCATAGACGTCGAACTTGATCGAATCGGTGATCGACCCGCGAACCCCGGCCCATAGCTGGAACTGGTTGGTCGTCAGGTTGCGAATGCGGGGCCCGGCCTCGATGAAGCGGCGGTTGATCACCGTCGCGACCTCGCGATAGGCGGGATCGTTCGGGCTGGTCGCGGCGCCGGCGGCGGCGCAGTCGGCGGCCGAGATCGCGTTCGACGCGCAAACCTCCGACCGCACCGCGTCGGGCAGGAACGGGTTGTTCAGCGGCAACTGCCACGTGTCGCCGAACATTCCCGACGAGGCGAGGCTGAGCTGCACCTTCGATCGGGTGAACATGCCCTTGGCATAGACTTCGATGCCGTCGGCGACTTCATATTGCGCGGCCCCGAACAGATTATAGCGCTCGAGCGGGGTCTGGAAATAATTGGCGGGCGCGAAATTATAGGCATCGCGCGACCCCACATAATCGCGCAGCGCGCCGTCGGCGGGATTGTAGATACGGTTGTTGATGCGCGTCGGCGTCGTCGTCCCCGAACCGACCAGGCTGCCGTCGAGGAAATAGGTGTCGCGCGAAACGGCGCGGCCCCCTTGCAGCACCGGCTCGACCTTCTGGTAGCCCACGCTCAGCACCGCGTTGCCACGGCCGTCGTCGAAATTGGCCCCGACCGTCACGTCGAAGCGATAGCGCGCGCCGTCGCCGCGCTCGGTGATACCGACCGTGCTGGCGAGCTCGACGCCGGCGAAATCGCGCTTGGTGATGAAGTTCGCAACGCCGGCGATCGCGTCGGCGCCATAGACCGACGAGGCGCCACCGGTCACAATCTCGGCGCGTTCGATCAGCGCGACGGGAATGATATTGAGGTCGGTTTCGCTGAGCAGCGACGATGGCACGAGCCGCGTCCCGTCGAGCAGCACGAGGTTGCGGTTGGTGCCGACGCCGCGCAGGTTAAGCGAAGCGAAGCCCGCGCCGCCATTGTTGACCGCGCTGTTGGCACCGGGGGACACGCCCGGCAGATCGCCGATCAGCTCTTCGGCGTTGGTTGCCTGGCGCAACCCGATTTCGGTCTCGCCCACGACCTGGACGGGGCTCGACTGGTCGAGATTGGGGTTCTGGATGCGCGAACCGGTGACGACGATCGGCGACGAATCTTCGATTGTCGTCTCCTCGCCAGGCGCGTCCTGCGCATAGGCCGGCGATATACAAGCGGCGCTTCCGAGCAATGTTGTCGAAAGCAGATAGTGACGCGGTCGAAACTTACCCAACATATTGATACTCCCTGTATTTATCCGTTTTTATGAAGCGACCCGTGCCCACCGATGCGCCGCGAGCGCGATCGGCAGGCCGAAGAGGAACATGTGCGATGCAAGGTCCGCGAAACTGAGCGACGTGCCCCCAGCCGGAACCGCAAAGTTGGAAAGCGGCAGCACGACGCGGTTCATCACGAAATAGACGGCGACGCCGTAGAGCGGCCCGGCAAGCCAAGGGGATTGCCGCCCCACGGGCGCGACCCGCGCGGCAACGAGGACGAAGGCCGCCGCGAACAGGAACGAGAGCAGGAAATGGCACACCAGTCCCAAGGGCACCGGGACGAACCCGGCCCGCGCCGCAGGGCCCAGTATGCCCGACGCAATGCCCCGCAAAATATCGGCGGGTCCGACACCCTTCAGCGCCCAGGCGGTAAAGGCGAAACCCAGATCGAGAACTCCGCCCGCGAGTCCGCCGATCAGGATCGCCCGAGCAGGCGCCCCTGGACCCGCCGCAGCCGCGATGAAATGGGTAGCCTCGGTCATCTTCGTCCCCTTTTTCCGTGAAGGGGTCGCTAGCGCGGGCGGCTCACCGGTTGGAGCGATTGGCCGCCGATCGTCGCGCGCATGCTGTCCAACGCACGCCGGCAAGGGCGAACGTCATGTCACGCAGGGTGAACGAGCACCGGATTGCGCCTCGACGCGCAGCGGCGGTCGGGACGGTGAGGTCGGGTTGGAAGTTTTCCGCACGCCCTTGCGATCACGGCGTCAGGCGGCGGATGGATGCCCCGTGAGGATTCGAACCTCAATAGACGGAATCAGAATCCGTAGTCTTACCATTAGACGACGGGGCAAAGAGGGGCGCGCAATATGATTGCGAGGGCCGCCTGTCAAGGCCGGAGCGGCGGCCCGTACAAGCCCGCTTGCCCTGACGCATTTCGCCGCTAGCATCATCCCATAACAAAAGAGGGGCCGCGCGCCCGCGCGGATGCCCGAAGGAGTGGGTTGATGCGTCATGTCGCGATCGTCGGATCGGGCCCCGCGGGCTATTACACCGCCGAAACATTGCAGAAGGCCGACGATGTCGCGGTCGATGTCATCGACAGGCTGCCCGTGCCCTACGGCCTGATCCGCACCGGCGTCGCGCCCGATCACCAGTCGATCAAGGCGGTGTCGCGCCGCTACGAAGGCGTCGCGCTCACCGACAATGTCCGCTTCGTCGGCCACGTCTCGGTCGGCAGCGACGTAACGATCGACGAACTTGTCGGCCTCTACGACGCGGTCGTGCTCGCGACCGGCGCGCCGAACGACCGCCCGCTCGACATCCCCGGCGCCGACCTCGACGGCGTGATCGGCAGCGCCGCCTTCGTCGGCTGGTACAACGGCCATCCCGACTTCGCCGACCTCGATCCGCCGCTCGGCGCGCCCGGCGTTGCCGTGATCGGCAATGGCAATGTCGCCTTGGACGTTGCTCGCATCCTGGCGAAGACGCCGGCCGAATTCGCTGGCAGCGATATCGTCACCCATGCCCGCGCCGCACTCGCCGAAAGCGCGGTACGCCATATCCATATCCTCGGCCGCCGCGGCCCGCACCAGATCGCGATGACGCCGAAGGAGCTCGGCGAACTCGGCCATCTCAAGCGCGCGAGCCCGCGCGTCGATCCCGCCGACCTGCCGCCCGAAGGCGACGATGCGCTGCTCGAGCCCGGGATGCGCAAGTCGGTGACGCACCTCCGACAATTCGCCGCCAACCCCGTCGCCAAGCCGGTGACGATCGATTTCGATTTCTTCGCGATGCCCGTGGCGATCGAGGGGGACGGCCGCGTCCAACGCGTGATCGTCGAACGCACAACGCTCGACGCCGACCTGCGCAGCCACGGCACGGGCGAGACCTACGCCGTCGATGCCGGACTCGTGGTCAGTTGCATCGGCTATCAGACGCCGCCGATCCCGGGCGTCCCCTATGAGCATGGGCGCGGGCGCTTCGCGAGCGACGAAGGCCGCATCCTGCCCGGCCTCTACGCCGTCGGCTGGGCGCGGCGCGGCCCGTCGGGAACGATCGGCACGAACAAGCCGGACGGCGCGCGCATCGGCGAGATGGTGCTTGCAGATATCGGGCGCGGCGCGGGCAAGGCGGGGCGCCCGGGGCTCGATGCGCTGCTCGCGAGCCGGGGCATCGCCCCCGTCACCTTCCGCGACTGGCGCCGGATCGAGGAAGCCGAGGTTGCCGCTGCACTCGACGGCCACCCGCGCGAGAAATTCACCAGCATCGAGGCAATGCTCGGCGCCATCGGGCGGTGAAGGAGCGCGGTCGCACCGCGCTGCGCTGGTTGCTCGCGCTCGCCTATGGCTATGCGGGCTATCTCCATGTCGTGCGCCCCGCCCCCTTTCTCGCGATCACCCCGCCATGGGTGCCCGCGCCCGAGATCGTCGTGGCGGCGACCGGCATCGCCGAGATTGCCGGCGCGATCGGGCTGATGATTCCGCGAGCGCGCAAGGCCGCGGGCTGGGGCCTCGCGCTTTATGCCCTGTGTGTCTGGCCCGCAAATTTCCACCACGCGTTGGCCAACATCGCGATCGGCGGCGAGACACTCGGCTGGTGGTACCACGGCCCACGCCTCGCCGCGCAGCCGCTGATCATCTGGTGGGCGCTCTGGGCAAGCGAGGCGGTCGACTGGCCGTTCGGGAAGACAGAAGTACCCCAACGCCGTTCGCCCTGAAAGCGGAAGGCGCTATTTGGCGACGGGCGTTTCACCCGGCGGGTCGCCGGCATGCGCTTTGGCATAGGCCTCGACCGCCTTCAGCACGCGCAGCATGTTGCCACTCGCGATCTTTTCGAGGTCGGCCTGCGAATAGCCGCGCTTCGCCAGTTCGGTGAACAGCGCCGGATAGCCCGACACATCTTCCATGCCGACGGGCGCCGAATCCATCCCGTCATAATCGCCGCCGAGCCCGATATGATCGACGCCGATCGTCTTTTTGAGATGATCGATATGATCGGCGACCTTCGCGACACTGGTCGTCGGCGCGGGGTTGGCGGCGTCCCACGTCTTGAGCGCGGCCGCCTCCGCCGCCGGGTCGCCCGGATAGAGCGACTTCAGTCGCGCCGCCTCGGCGGTACGCGCGAGGCCTTGCGCGCGGACGTCGGCATCGAGGAAGCTCGGTAACAGCACGATCATCACGATCCCGCCATTCGCCTTCACCGCGGGCAGCACGCTGTCGGGGACGTTGCGCGGATGCGGGTTGATGGCGCGCACCCCCGAATGGCTGAACATCACCGGCGCCTGCGAGGTTTCGAGCGCGTCCTTCATCGTCGCCTCGCTGACGTGGCTCAAATCGACGATCATGCCGATGCGGTTCATTTCGCGAACGACCTGTCGTCCGAAATCGGTGAGTCCGTCATGCGCAGGCGCATCGGTCGCGGCGTCGGCCCAGCTCAGATTCTTCGAATGCGTCAGCGTCATGTAGCGCGCGCCGAGGTCGTACATCTGGCGCAACACCGCGAGCGACGAGCCGATCGAATGACCGCCCTCCATGCCGAGCATCCCCGCGACCTTGCCCGCCTTCATCGCCTTTTCGAGCTCGGCCGAGGTCGATGCGAGCGCGAGGTCGTCCGGATAGCGCGCGACGAGCCGCTTCATCACGTCGATCTGCTCGAGCGTCTGCTGCACCGCCTGCGCCTCGTTCGGATTGCTCGGCACATAGACCGACCAGAATTGCGCGCCGACATGGCCCTTGCGCAGCCGCATCAGATCGGTGTGCATCGCGATCTCGGGCGGGGTTGCGTCGGGCCTGGCGGTGTCGGTCGTGTCCTGGAAATCGAAGCCGTTGATCATATTGTCGACGCGCCCGCGCAGCGCCCAGGGCACGTCATTATGCCCGTCAAATACCGGCGCCTTCTTCAGCGCGGCTTCGGCGGTCGCTTCGGGTGATTTTTGCGCCAGGGCGGGGGTAGAGATCAGGGCGAAAGCGGCAAGGCCGGCGAGCAGGTGCGACATGTTCATGGCGCGCGACCTTAAGTCCTTGGCCCGGCGGCGCAAGCCTTGCTTGACGGGGACGTCAACGCCGCGCAGCATCGGCGCATGACAGCCTTCGACGACTGGCGCGCAAGGTCGCCCTATTATGACGAAACCCACGAAGCGCTGGCGCAAAGCGTCCGCCGGTTCGTGTCGCGCGAGATCGCGCCGCACATCGACCGCTGGGAGGCCGAAGGCGAGCTGCCGCGCGAACTCCACAAGAAGGCGTCCGACGCGGGCATCCTTGGCCTGCGCTATCCCGAACAATATGGCGGCCATTCGGAAGGCTTCGACAATTTCCATGGCTTGGTGCTGACCGAGGAACTCGCGGCGGTCGGCGCGGGCGGGCTCGGCGCGTCGTTGATGACGCACGGCATCGGCCTGCCGCCGATCCTCGCATTGGGGTCGGACGAACTGAAACAGCGCGTCGCGCCGCCGGTACTCGCGGGCGACAAGATCATCGCGCTCGGCATCACCGAAGCGGGCGGAGGCAGCGACGTCGCGAACCTCAAAACGACGGCGGTTCGCGACGGTGGCAGCTACATCGTCAACGGCGGGAAGATGTTCATCACCAGCGGGATGCGCGCCGACTGGCTCACCTGCGCGGTGAGAACCGGCGGCCCGGGCGCCGCGGGCATCTCGCTGCTGCTGATCGAGATGGACGCGCCCGGGGTCGAGCGCACGCGGCTCGACAAGATGGGCTGGCGCTGCAGCGACACCGCCGCGATCCACTTCGGCGATGTCCGCGTCCCCGCCGAGAATCTGATCGGTCCCGAGAATGGCGGCTTCATTGGCATCATGCGCAATTTCAACAGCGAGCGGCTCGGCATGGCAATGGGCTGCTGCGCCTATGCCCGCGTCGCGATGGCGGAGGCCGCCGAATGGGCGCAGAGCCGCGAAACCTTCGGCAAACCGCTCGTCGGCCACCAGTCGATCCGCATCAAGCTCGCCGACATGGAACGCCAGATCGAAGCGACGCAGGCGTGGGTCGACCTCTGCGCGTGGCAGGTGAAAGAGGGCAAGGACCGCCCAGCGGACTTCGCGATGCTGAAGGTTCAGGCGACGCGGATGCTCGAAAGCGTAGCGCGCGAGGCGGCACAGATCCTCGGCGGCGCGAGCTATATCACCGGCAGCAAGGTCGAACGCATCTACCGCGAGGTCCGCGTCAATGCGATCGGGGGCGGCAGCGAGGAAATCATGCTCGATTTGGCGGGACGGCAACTCTTCGGAGGAGGAAAGAAATGAACGAGATTGCTCGAAGCTGGCCCGCGGAGGCCGAAACTCTCCTATCCGACCTCGTCGACCTTCGCCGCGCGATCCACCGCGAACCCGAGCTCGGGCTTCAGAACCCCAAGACGCTCGCGAAGATCAAGCAGGCGCTCGCCGGGCTGCCGCTCGAGTTTCGCGAGGGGCCTTCGACCACCGGCCTCGTCGCGATCCTGCGCGGGCCCGCCAACGGCCGCACCGTGTTGCTGCGCGGCGACATGGATGCGTTGCCCTTGCTCGAAGATACCGGGCTCGATTTCTCTTCGGAGATCAGCGGCGCGATGCACGCCTGCGGGCACGACACGCATGTCGCGATGCTCGTCGGCGCGGCGAAGCTGCTCTGCGCGGCGCGCGATCGGCTCCCTGGCACCGTGATGTTCATGTTCCAGCCGGGCGAGGAGGGCCATCATGGCGCGCGCTTCATGCTCGATGACGGGATCATCGACCCGCTGCCCGATGCCGCCTTTGCGCTCCACATCATGCCCAACGCGCCGCACGGCATCTTCGCCGGGCGCGCCGGGCCGCTGCTCGCCTCGTCCGATGTCCTGTCGATCACCGTGAAGGGCGCGGGCGGGCATGCCTCGATGCCGCACGACAGCATCGACCCGATCCCCGTTGCCTGTGCGATCGTCACCGCGATCCAGACGATGGTGACGCGCCGCATCTCGGTTTTCGACCCCGCCGTCGTCACCATCGCAAAGATCGCCGCAGGAACGACGAACAATATCATCCCCGAAAGTGCCGAAATGCTCGGCACGATCCGCACGCTGTCGCCCGAACGC
The DNA here is from genome assembly GCF_035930445.1 of Sphingopyxis chilensis. Taxonomy (NCBI): domain Bacteria; kingdom Pseudomonadati; phylum Pseudomonadota; class Alphaproteobacteria; order Sphingomonadales; family Sphingopyxidaceae; genus Sphingopyxis; species Sphingopyxis chilensis. Next base: position 3,420,914 of record NZ_CP142394.1, read on the forward strand.
CGCGCGATGGTCGCGCGCGAACTGAAGCGCCTCGCCCCCGCGATCGCCGAAGCGCACGGCTGTACCGCCGCGGTGCAGATCGAGGAGGGCTTCCCCGTCACCATCTGCGACAGCCGCGCGGTGAGCTTCGGCCAGTCGGTCGTCGAGGCGACCTTTGGCGAGCAGGCCTGGCTGACGATGGACAATCCGGTGATGGGCGCCGAGGATTTCTCCTACGTCCTCGAGAAAGTCCCCGGCGCGATGTTCTGGCTTGGCGCGAGCGAGGCGGGCAGCGACTGGCGCCAATGTTGCGGGCTCCACAGCAACCATATGGTGCTCGACGAGAGCGTGATGGCGCGCGGCGCCGCCTTGCACGCCGCGCTCGCCGAACGCTTTCTCAACGAAGGATTCAACGCATGATCAACATCATCGGCGCGATCCTGTCGGGCCTGATCATCGGCGCACTGGCGCGCTTCTTCTACCCCGGCGCGGTAGAGATGGGATGGGTCGCGACGATCCTGCTCGGCATCGGTGGCTCGCTGCTCGCCGGCCTCGCCACCTCGCGCGGCCGCGGCGATTTCCACCGCGCCGGCTGCCTCGCCTCGGTGATCGGCGCGATCGTGTTGATTTTGGTTGGGCGGCTGGTCGGTGTAGGCGGTTAGGGCACCAAAACCGTATCGACCGCCTGCGGCAGCAGGTCGGGATAGTCGAGCGTATAATGCAGCCCGCGGCTTTCCTTGCGGTGGAGCGCGCTCCTGACGATCAGCTCGGCGCATTGCAGCAGGTTGCGCAGTTCGATGAGGTCGGTGGTGACGCGAAAGTGGCCGTAATAATCCTCGACCTCGTGCGTCATCATGTCGATGCGGTGCCGCGCGCGTTCGAGCCGCTTCGTGGTGCGGACGATGCCGACATAGTTCCACATGAAACGGCGGATCTCGGTCCAGTTTTGCTTGATCACGACCTCTTCGTCCGAATCGGTCACGCGGCTTTCGTCCCACGGCCGGATCGGCGGCGGGGCGTCGAGCTCATCCCAGCGCGCGACGATGTCCCTTGCCGCCGCCTCGCCGAAGACGAAGCATTCGAGCAGCGAGTTCGACGCGAGGCGGTTCGCGCCGTGCAACCCGCTTTCGGTGCATTCGCCTGCCGCATAAAGCCCGGGCAGGTCGGTGCGCCCTTCGAGGTCGATCAGCACCCCGCCGCACGTATAATGCTGCGCGGGCACCACCGGGATCGGCTGCTTCGTCATGTCGATGCCCAGCGTCAACAGCTTTTCATAGATGTTCGGGAAATGCCCCGCGACGAAATCGGGGTCCTGATGGCTGATGTCGAGATGGACATAATCGAGCCCGAAGCGCTTGATCTGATCGTCGTTCGCGCGCGCGACGACGTCGCGCGGCGCAAGTTCGGCGCGCGCGTCATAATCCGGCATGTAACGGTGCCCCGTGACGGGGTGCCTCAATATCCCGCCCTCGCCGCGCACCGCTTCGGTGATCAGGAAATTCTTGACGTCGAGATTATAGAGGCAGGTCGGGTGGAACTGCATCATCTCCATGTTCGACACGCGCGCGCCCGCGCGCCATGCCATCGCGATGCCGTCGCCGGTCGCGCCGCGCGGGGCGGTGGAGAATTGATACACGCGCCCTGCCCCGCCGCTGGCGAGGATCGTCGCGCGGCCGATATACGCGTGGACTTCGCCGCTCTTCTCGTCGAGCGCATAGACGCCCCAGACGCGCCCCGAACCCGAATAGCGTAGCTCATGCCGCCCGGTGATCAGGTCGATGCACGCCTGTCCGGGCAGCAGGGTGATGTTCGGATGCGCCTCCGCAGTCTTGAGCAGTGCCGCCTGCACCGCCCAGCCGGTCGCGTCGTCGACATGGACGATGCGGCGGTGCGAATGCCCGCCCTCGCGCGTCAAGTGCAGCGCCTCGGCGTCCTTGTTGAACGGCACGCCCATTTCGACGAGCCGCTCGATCGCATGCGGGGCGTTCTCGATCACGAACTCGACCGTGTCGCGGCGGTTCAGGCCCGCTCCGGCGACCATCGTGTCCTCGATGTGATTCTCGAACGTATCGCCCGCATCGAGCACCGCCGCGATGCCGCCCTGCGCCCAGGCGGTCGACCCGCCGGTCAGCTCGCCCTTCGCGAGCACCAGCACGCGGCAATGATCGGCGAGCGCGATCGCGGCGGTCAGCCCCGCGGCGCCCGAGCCGATGATGATGACGTCATGCTGCATTTCGGTGGACAAGGCAGGCTCCTCTCGGCCGTCGGTGCGCGCACCTATACGCGAAAGCGGCGGCGGTTCAATTCGATGCGCGCCCTTGCCGCAACCGCCCTCGCCGCCTAGCAAAGCCGCGAAGGAGAAGCCCCCTGTCCCTGTTTCGCATCCTAGCCGTCGCCCTGATCGCGGTTCTCGGTTTCGGCACGCCCGCACTGGCCGCACCCGGCTGCACCCTCGGCGCACCGGGAACGACGCAGCGCGTCGCGGTCGGCGACACCGGGCGTTCGATGCTGATTCATATTCCCGTCGGGGTGCGCCGCATCCGCGATCGGCCGCTCGTCTTCCTTCTCCACGGCAGCACCGGAAATGGGCAGGAAATGCTCCGCCATTCGGGGCTCGCCGCGACCTCCGACCATCACGGCTTCCTGCTCGCGGCGCCCGATGCCGGCATTCCCGCTGGCAAGGGCTTCGTCTGGAACATCCCCGGCGTGCCGACCGTCACCGGCGCGTTGCCGACCGCCGACGATCCCGACGACGTCGCCTATCTGACCGCCGCGATCGACTGGCTTGCCGGGCAGAGGTGCATCGATGCCGAGCGTGTCTACGCGACGGGCCTGTCGGGCGGCGGGCGCATGACCTCGTGGCTCGGCTGCGTCGCGTCGGATCGCTTCGCGGCGATCGCACCCGTCGTCGGGCTTCGCGCCGGCAATCCTTCACCCGGCGATCCGCAGCGCCCCGACCCCGCAACCTGTCGGCCGGAGAAGGCGGTTCCGGTCTATGCCTTTGCGGGCAGCGACGACACGACCAACCCCGTCGCGGGCGGCGGTGCCGGCTATTGGCAATATTCGATGGCGACCGCGCTCGCGCGCTGGGCCGAGCTCGATCGCTGCAGCACCGGCCCCGAAACCGTCCCCGTGTCCGAGACCGCCGAAGAGAAAATCTATTCGAACTGCCTCGGCAACGCGCGCGTCGCAGGGCGTATCGTCCAGGGTCGCGGCCACGAATGGGTCGCCGATAATGAGGCGATGTGGGCCTTTTTCGCGCGCTACCGGCGCTGAGCCTCAGGCCGCGCTGCGCGTCAGGTTGAGGAAGACGTCCTCAAGGTCGGCCTCGCGCGTCGAAACATCGACGATGCCGTGCCCCATCGCGTTCACCGCCGCGAGCACTTCGCCCGCGTTCATCCGGTCCTTGTTATAGCTGATCGCGAGCCCGCGCGTCCCGTCGCGCTCGACCTTTTCGAACGCCGGATGCGTCGGCAGCACCGTGACATCGGCGTCGAGCGTCACGACGACGATCTTTTCGCGCGCCATGTCGACCAGCTCGCGCGTCGGCTTGTTCGCGATCAGCTTGCCATGGTTGATGATCGCGATGCGGTCGCAGAGCTCCTCGGCTTCCTCCAGATAGTGCGTCGTGAGCACCACGGTCACGCCGCGATCGTTGAGGCTCTGCACATATTCCCAGAGTTGCTGACGAAGCTCGATATCGACCCCCGCGGTCGGTTCGTCGAGCACGATGATCGGCGGCGAATGCACCATCGCCTTCGCGACGAGAAGCCGGCGCTTCATGCCGCCCGACAGCGTGCGCGCATAGGCGTCGCGCTTGTCGCTGAGATGCACCGCGGCGAGCAGCTCGTCGGAAATACGCTTGTCCTTGGGCACGCCGTATAGCCCCGCCTGATTCTCCAGCGTCTCGAACGGCGTGAAAAAGGGATCGAAGACGATCTCCTGCGGCACGATGCCGATCGAATATTTGGCGTTGCGCGGGTCGGCGTCGATGTCGAAGCCCCAGATGCTCGCATGGCCGCCGGTCTTGTTGACGAGGCCGGCGAGGATGTTGATCAGCGTCGACTTGCCCGCGCCGTTCGGCCCGAGCAGCCCGAAGATTGCCCCTCGCGGTACGTCGAAACTGACATTGTCGAGCGCCTGCTTGCCGCCGGCATAGATTTTGGAGACGGCGTCGATGCGGATGGCGGCTTCACTCATGGCCGCCTCCATAGCCGCGCGTCGGCCCACGCGAAAGGCATCATCGCCGATAGATTTTCTGCTGACCGGGGGCGTTAACGCTAAATTGGAAACTTGCCGCTAGGACGAGGCCTGTGGGGACCAGTCACATCTTTTGCCCGCTGCCTATGCAGCGCGGGCTAGCCATCGCTGCGCTCTTGATCGCGCCCGCCCTCGCCGCGCCGGCGCTGGCACAGGGCGGCGCGCAGGGCGAGGCCGAAGCCATCGTGCTTCGTCCGCTTTCCTTCTTCAAGGTGAACGACCTTCATTTCGGCGACATCATCCCGTCGGCGAGCGCGGGAACGGTGACGATCGAGCCCGACGGGTCGCGAAGCCGCACCGGGGGCGTCACGCTCGCGGGTAACGGCGGCGAACCTGCGCGCTTCGCCGGGCTCGGCAGTTTCAACCGTCAGGTCAATATATCCCTGGGATCGAATATGATCTGGATCACCGGACCGGGTACAAGGATGCGCGTCCGCAATTTCGAAATCGGCAGCACGCCGACCGCGATCCTGTCGACCGCGCCAACGCGATTTCGAATCACCTCGCCGCTTGGCAATTACAACTTCCCTGTCGGCGGAACGCTCGAGGTCGGAGCGAACCAGGCGCCGGGCGATTACAGCGGCACGTTCACGATCACGCTCAACTATCTTTAGGCCTTCCTGTGGGGGGAAGACGGCACCGGGGGACCACTTGCGCCCATGCGGCGTTTGCACCGGTGCCGTCACGGCCCTGCCGTCATCGCGCAGACCCGATTGCCGAGCCTTCGCGGCCTTGCTATGGGCGCGATCGATGACCCAGCCCGCACCCGAAACCATCCGCACGCCCAAGACCCGCATCGCCTGCGACGGCACCGGCGACGGCCTCGCCGATGCGGCGCTCGGCCATCCGCGCGTGTGGCTCGAAATCGACCCCGACGAAGGCTTCGCCGATTGCGGCTATTGCGACCGGCGGTTCGTCCTCATCGGCGGGATCGCCGATAAAGCTTAGGCCGCCGGCCGGAAGTAAACGGCCGATTTACCAACCCCATGCATCAGTGATGAAGGTCCCGCTGGCATAGTATGTGCCAGACAGGAGCAGAATCTGTGGGGATTCGAGGGACCAGAAACTGTCGGGGCGCGGCTCGCGTCCTGGCCATCGCCGTGGCAACGGCGATCGCGGCGCTATGCGGACCAGCGCACGCCGCCGACCTGGGCGGCACCGCCAATGCCGCGGTCGTTCGTCCGAACACGCTGATCAAGACCGACGATCTCGACTTTGGCACGCTGATCAGCGGCCCGACGGGCGGCACGGTGACGATCAACCCCCTCACCAACGGGCGCGGCGCGACCGGCGGCGCGACACTCGTCGGCAACGACGGCCGCCGCGCGGTGTTCCAGGGCACCGGCGGTATCTTCCTGATCACCGTATCGGGCAGCACCTCGGCCACGCTCACGCGCGCGGGCGGCGGCGCTCCGGCGATGACCGCGACCCTCGTCCGCGCCGCGAGCACCAGCGGCGGCGGCATCGCGCTGCTGGGCGGCACATTGCTGCCGAGCGGGGTGCAGACCTATTATATCGGCGGCACGCTCAACGTCCCAGCGAACCAGCCCGCGGGGAGTTACAGCGGGACATTCACGCTCACCGTCAATTATCTCTGAGCGCTGGCGCCGACGCTTGCGCGTGCCTATATCGGGCCGATGACAAGCCCGACCGATCCCCGCCGCTTCCTTTATCGTGCCGACGCGCTCGACCCCGATCTGGCGCAGAAGCTCGCGCGCGAAGCGCTCGCCAAGGCCGATGACGGCGAACTCTACCTGCAATATCGCGCGACCGAGAGCTTCGGCTTCGACGACGGGCGATTGAAGACCGCCGACTATTCGACCGACGCGGGTTTCGGCCTGCGCGCCGTATCGGGCGAGATGACGGGCTTTGCGCACGCGAGCGATGTCAGCGCCGGTGCGATCCGCCGCGCGGCCGAGACGCTCGCGTTGCTCGACCCCGCCGGGCAGGCGCCCGCCGGCCCGCCGCCGCGCACCAACCGCCATCTTTATGACGAAGCGAACCCGCTCGACCTCATCCCCTTCGCAAAAAAGGTCGAGCTCTGCCAAAAGGTAGATGCCGCAGCGCGCGCGCGCGACCCGCGCGTCGTGCAGGTGTCGGTTGCGCTGGCGGGCAGCTGGTCGGTGGTCGAAATCGTCCGCGCCGACGGCTTCGTCGCGACCGACATCCGCCCGCTCGTCCGCCTCAACGTCTCGATCGTCGTCGAGGAGAACGGGCGTCGGGAATCGGGCTATTTCGGCCTCGGCGGCCGTTACATGTACGACCATCTGTTCGAGGAAGCGCAGTGGAACCGCGCGATCGACGAGGCGCTGTCGCAGGCGCTCGTCAACCTCCGCGCAGTCGACGCCCCCGCGGGCGAGTTCACCGTGTTGCTCGGTCCCGGCTGGCCCGGCGTGCTTCTGCACGAAGCGGTCGGTCACGGGCTCGAGGGCGATTTCAACCGCAAGGGCACCAGTGCTTTTTCGGGCCGGATCGGCGAGCGCGTCGCCGCGCCCGGCGTCACCGTCGTCGACGATGGCGCGATGGAAAGCCCGGTCGGCGGCGGCCGCCGCGGGTCGCTTTCGATCGACGACGAAGGCACCCCGACCGGCGAGACGATCCTGATCGAGGACGGTATTTTGAAGGGCTATATGCAGGACCGCCTCAACGCACGGCTGATGGGCGTCGAACCCACAGGCAACGGCCGCCGCGAAAGCTTCGCGCACGCGCCGATGCCGCGGATGACCAACACTTTCATGCGCGGCGGGAACGACGATCCCGCCGAGCTTCTGAGCCGCGTCAAGAACGGTATCTTCGCCAAGAGCTTCGGCGGCGGACAGGTCGATATCGTGTCGGGCAAGTTCGTCTTTTCCTGCACCGAAGCGTACAAGATCGAGAACGGCAAGCTGGGCGACTCGATCAAGGGCGCGACGCTGATCGGTGATGGTCCGAGCGTGCTGACCAAGGTCACGGGCATCGGCAACGACATGGCGATCGACGAAGGCATCGGCATCTGCGGCAAGGGCGGCCAGAGCGTCCCCGCCGGGGTTGGCCAGCCGACCTTGCTGGTCAGCGGGCTGACCGTGGGCGGGACGGCCTGACCCCCATATCGTCATGCCGGGCCTGGTCCGGCATCCATGACGCCATCGCCGCAATGGACCCCGGATCAAGTCCGGGGCGACGATGGTGATTTGCGCCTGTGATCGCCCTCACTTGGCGTTCGCCCGATCAGCGCATATAACAGCGTCAAACAAGAACAGGTTTCGGTCGCATCATCCGTGGGGGGATCCCTCGCAACAGGGAGGATAATATGCGTTCGAGTCTGCGTTTCGTTTCCGTCGCCGCTATCGCCGCGATGCTCGCCGCCGTTCCCGGCTCGGCGCAAAAGACCACCGGTCCCAAAGAGCGTTACGAGATGGACGTCGCGACCGCGTCGGGGTTCGCCGCGATGACCGCGGGCGGGCGCAAGCCCGGCGTGGGCGGGATGATGGGGATGATGTTCGGGGGCGGCCCCGACAATCAGGTCGCGCGCACGATCGAACTTCGCCTGGGGGCAAACCAGCCGCCGACCAAGCCGCCCGTGCGCGCCGATCATTTCTTCCAGCCGCAGGCGAAGCTTGGCGCGTCCTTGCCGCTGTGGGGGCCAGAGCCCAGCCAGCCGCGTCCGCGCGAGGACGGCAATGAAATGCCCGATAATTTCGAGCGGCCCAAGGGCCGCCTGCTGCTTTATTGGGGCTGCGGCGCCAAGGCCGGGCCGGGGCAGCCCGTCGTGATCGACTTTGCCAAGGTCGCGGCGGGGCAAGTGCCGCCGAACCTCTTTACCTCGACCGTCCCGCGCATACGCGAGGTGATGGCGTCGAACAGCGCCTCCTATGCCGACTGGCCGAACCGCAAATCGTCGAAGGCGGTGCCGAAGGACAGCTCGCTGCTCGGCGCGCACCGCATCGCGGGCAATGTCGGGCCGGATATCAATTTCACCCTCGCGCAGGATTATATGCCTGCGCTGACTGCGTCGACCGCGATGCAGGGCGACGGGTCGGTGATGATCCGCTGGAACGCGCTCCAGCCAGCGACCGGCTACGTCGCCTGGGCGTTCGGCGGCATGGACCGCGGCGGTGGGAACGGCGACATGATATGGTGGACCAGCAGCGCATCGCAGCAGTTCGGCGGCGGGCTGTGGGACTGGCTGCCGCCCGCGACCGTCGCCAACCTCGTGACCAGAAAGATCGTGATGCCGCCCGCGCAGACGAGCTGCCAGATTCCGGCCGAGGTCAAAAAGGCGTCGGGCGAAATGATGTTCGGAAACCTCAACGCCTTTGGCCCCGAAGCCAATTTCTCCTATCCGCCCAAGCCCGCGGGCAACGCCGTGTGGAATATCGACTGGACCGCGAAAGTCCGCTTCCGTTCGCACACCATGCTGATGATCGGCGCCGATTTCGGCGGCATGGGCGGATCGTCGACAGGCGGCAGCGCCCCGGCAGAGCCTGCAAAAAAGAAAAAGTGCAAGGGTCCGTTCGGCATCCCGCTCCCCGACGGGGCGTGCTGAAACGGCGGCGAGTCAGCCCCTGTTCACGCGTGATCGCGTAAGAGGGCGCCGGGTAGGGTATGATGAAGACAGGAGTCGAACCATGCGTCACCTCATCCCGGCGCTCATTGCCGCCGCGGCTGTAACCGCCGCCCCCGCCGCCATGGCGCGCGAGAAGCTCGAACCCGAAGCACAGCTTGCCAAGCTGCTCGAAGGCCGCGTCGCTGGCGAACCGCGGGATTGCATCCCGCTCTCGACCGCGCGCAGCTCGCAGATCATCGACAAGACCGCGATCGTCTACAAGGTCGGCAGCACCTATTGGGTCAACCGGCCGAAGGGCGGCGCCGAATCGCTCGACGACGACGATATCCTCGTCCTCAGGACGACGGGTAGCCAGCTGTGCAGCATCGACACGCTCGAACTGCGCGATCGGACGAGCCGCATGTACAGCGGCTTCGTGTCGCTCGGGGAGTTCGTCCCCTATCGCCGCGCGAAGGGCGAATAAGGATCATCCGTTCCCTCATGGCGAGGAGCCGAACGAAACGCGGCAATCCAGAGCTTGCGTAAACCGCTCTGGATTGCTTCGCTCCGCTCGCAATGACAAATGACTTGGACATATCGCCCGCCCCGCCACCCGCCGACTGGGCCCGGCAGCTCCTCGCCTTCTGGTTCGAAGCGCACGGCATGGACGACTGGTACGGCGGCGGCGCCGATTTCGACGCGGCGGTCCGCGACCTGGCCGAGGGCTGGCACGAAGCGCTCCGCTCGCAGCCGGCGGAGAGCTTCCTGACCGACCCCGACACGGCGCTCGCCGCGACGATCCTCTTCGACCAGGTGCCGCGAAACATCTATCGCGGCCACGCCGATGCCTTTGCGACCGACAGCCTCGCGCGCGCCATCGCGCGCGGGATCGTCGAACGCGGCTGGCAAGAAAACTGGCCCGAGGAACGCCGCCAGTTCGCCTGCCTGCCCTTCCAGCACAGCGAGGACATCGGCGACCAGCGCGAATCGCTGCGCCTGTTCGCGCGCTTCGACGATCCGATGTTCCAGGATTATGCGAAGAAGCATTTCGACATCGTCGACCGCTTCGGCCGCTTCCCCCACCGCAACGAAGCGCTCGGCCGCGCGACGCGTCCCGAGGAAGAAGCGGCGATAGAAGAGGGCAAGAATTGGTGATAGGGCGAGCTGCAAACGGAGAGCAGCCATGGCCGAATTCACCGATACGCTGACCGACAAGCATATCGCCTTCATCGAAAGGCAGCCGGTCTATTTCACCGCGACCGCCGCCGCCGATGCGCGCATCAACCTGTCGCCCAAGGGCTATGCCGACAGCTTCCGCGTCCTGTCGGATACGCGGGTCGCCTATCTCGACCTCGGCGGATCGGGGAACGAGACCCACGCGCATCTCGCCGCCGACGGCCGCATCACGATCATGTTCTGCGCCTTCGATCGCAGCGCGCTGATCCTGCGCATCTATGGTCGCGGCCGCGCCGTGCTGCCGCAGGATGCCGAGTGGGAGGCGCTTGCGGCGCATTTCACGCTGATTCCGGGCACGCGCCAGATTTTCGTGATCGATATCGACAGCGTGCAGACGAGCTGCGGCTGGGGCGTGCCGATGATGGAATTGCAGCATGAGCGCGACACGCTGCAGAAATACCACCGCCAGGCCGACCGCGACCTCTGGGTCGAAAAATTCAAGGGACGCACGCAAAGCATCGACGGGCTGCCCACGCGCCCGACCGACCGCTTCATCGCGGGCGACGCCTGATGCCGCTGGTCGAGCTGGTGCGTCTTCCCAACGGTGCGGAGGCCGAGCTGCTGCGCGGCCGGCTCGAAAGCGCCGGCGTCCACGCTGTGTGCTTCGATGCGGGCATGAACATCGCCGAAAGCGTCGGGCTGCTCATCCCCGTGCGCGTGATGGTGCTCGACGAGGATCTGAGCGAAGCGCAGGCGCTGATGGCCGAGTTTACCACACCCTAGAGTCGTGGTTTCCTCACTTCGTCATTGCGAGGAGCGAAGCGACGCGGCAATCCAGCGGGACGTAAGCCGCCCTGGATTGCTTCGCTCCGCTCGCAATGACGAGCCTGTAAAACGCAACCAACCCCGCATCCGTTCGTCCCTAATCCTGTGAAAACGCCGAACATGATCAAGGTCGCCAGTTACAATATGCGCAAGGGCATCGGGCTCGATCGCCGCCGCGACCCCGGCCGGGTGCTATCGGTGCTCGGCGAACTCGACGCCGATATCGTCGCATTGCAGGAGGCCGACCGCCGGTTCGGCACGCGCGCGAGCGCGATCCCGCCGCACATGTTCGAGGACCATAGCGACTATGTCCCCGTCGACCTCCTGAGCGGCCGCCCCTATGCGATCGGCTGGCACGGCAATGCGCTCCTCGTGCGCAAGGGCGCCGAGGTCGAGGAAAGCCACGCGCTTCACCTGCCGACCCTCGAGCCGCGCGGCGCGGTCGCGGCGACGATCCGCATCGGCGACACGCGGCTGCGCGTCGTCGGCATGCACCTCGACATTTCGGGGCTGCGGCGGCGCCAGCAGGCCCGCGCGATCCTGCACCATGTCGCCGAAGGCGAAGACCTGCCGACGATCCTGATGGGCGACTGCAACGAATGGCGCGCGAGCGGCGGCTGCCTCGCCGATTTCGGCGCGCATCACCGCCCCGTCGACACCGGCCACAGCTTCCACAGCCGCCGCCCCGTCGCGCGGCTCGACCGCATCTTCGCTTCGCCCGATCTCGAAGCGATCGAGGCGGGCGTGCACCGCAGCGCGCTCGCCGCGCGCGCGTCCGACCATCTGCCGATCTGGGCCCGGTTCAGAGCAACAAAATAGCAATCTTTGCCTAAAATTTAGGCATAGCCCTGCCTTTCCTGCCCATCAAACGCACGATCTGGCGCGTCGGCGAGTCCAAAACCGTCACAAAATGTTAACTTTCGCCCCGTGCGCGCAATCTGGCACGCCCGTTGCAGTGCAACATGGTGCCATTAGCAAAAGGGGGCGTCATGAAGCTGATCCTGGCCATCATCAAACCATTCAAGCTCGACGAGGTGCGCGAGGCGCTCACCGGACTCGGCATCGCCGGCATGACCGTGACCGAGGTCAAGGGCTTCGGCCGGCAGAAGGGGCAGACCGAAATCTATCGCGGCGCCGAATATGCCACCAACATGGTGCCGAAGGTGAAGATCGAGCTCGTCTGCGACGACGCGCTCGCACCGCGGGTCGTCGAAACCTTGCAGCAAAGCGCCGGCACCGGTTCGATCGGCGACGGCAAGATTTTCGTCCTCGACGTCGGTCAGGCCGTGCGTATCCGCACGGGCGAGACCGGCGAGGCGGCACTGTAATGACGAAGGGGGAAACTATGACGTTCGCAAACAAGATTGCGGCGAGCGCCGGGGCCGCCGGCCTCTCGCTGTTCGCCGCGCTGCCCGCCTGGGCGCAAGAAGCGGCGCCCGCCGTCGCAGAGGCGGCCGCGCCGACACCCGACAAGGGTGACACCGCCTGGATGATGATTTCCACCGTGCTCGTCATGGCGATGATCGTCCCCGGCCTCGCGTTGTTCTACGGCGGCCTCGTCCGCACCAAGAATATGGCGTCGGTTCTGACGCAGATCCTCGCGGTCGCGGCGCTCGCGATGATCATGTGGGTGATGTTCGGCTACAGCCTCGCCTTTGGCGGCGACGGCAATGAGTATATTTCGTCAGGCAAACTGTTCCTCGCCGGAGTCACCGCGGATTCGACCGTCGCGACCTTCAGCGACGGCGTCGTGATCCCCGAATTCGTCTTCATCGCCTTCCAGATGACCTTCTCGGCGATCACCGTCGCGCTGGTCCTCGGCGGGCTCGTCGAGCGCATGAAATTCTCCGCGGTCATGGTCTTCGCGATCGTCTGGCTGACCATCGTCTATTACCCGATCGCGCACATGGTCTGGTATCTCGGCGGCACCGATGAAGCGACGGGCCTGATCTTCGGCTGGGGCGCGCTCGACTTCGCGGGCGGTACGGTGGTCCACATCAACGCCGGTGTCGCGGCGCTCGTCGGCTGCCTGATCATCGGCAAGCGGAGCGGCTATCAGAAGGACATCATGGCGCCGCACTCGCTGACCATGACGCTGATCGGCACCGGGCTGCTCTGGGTGGGCTGGTTCGGCTTCAACGCCGGCTCGGCGCTCGAAGCCAATGGTTCGGCCGGCCTCGCGCTGATCAACACCTTCACCGCCACCGCCGCCGGCGTCCTGTTCTGGATGCTCACCGAGCGCGTCCTCGGCCACAAGGGCTCGCTGCTCGGCGCCTGTTCGGGTGCGATCGCCGGCCTTGTCGCGGTCACCCCGGCCGCGGGCAACTCGGGTCCGTTCGGCGCGATCCTGCTCGGCGCCGTTGCGGGTATTGTCTGCTGCTGGTTCGTGATGAAGCTGAAAGCCAAGCTCGGTTTCGACGACTCGCTCGACGTGTTCGGCATCCACGGCATCGGCGGCCTGATCGGCTCGATCCTGACCGCGGTCACGATGCTGCCCGCGCTCGGCGGTCCGGCCGGCGACGACTATGTCCTCGGCAGCCAGCTCTGGATCCAGATCAAGTCGGTCGGCGTCGCCGTCCTCTGGTCGGCGGTCGGTTCGGCCATTGCCTTCTATATCGCCAAGGCGGTTACCGGCGGGCGCGTCTCCGAAGAGGTGGAGCGCGAAGGCCTCGACCTCGGCGAGCATGGAGAGCGCGCCTACAATTATTGACGAGACAGGATACCCGTCGCCGCACGTCTCTCTCCTTTCAAACGGCGGCGGGATCCTCACCGGGTTCCTCCTGCGAACCACTGGCCGGGACCGATGTCCCGGCCTTTTTTTTGGTTGTGGCCGGAAGGGCCACGGGCCCTGAACCGACGTTCCGGCCGTTTTTTTGACTGTGGCTACGACGCAACAGGTCAGAGTAATTTTATTACGTGCGAATCGTCCCCCATTGCAGATCACCCGCAAGAGGCGCACCCTCCCGGACGGACCAGCGAAGATTGGCCACCAGGAGGAGGATTATCATGAACAACCGAGCATCTTTGCTCGCGGGCTTGTCGTGCCTTGCGCTCGCAGGCACCCCGGCAGCGGCGCAGGACGCGACTTCGGGCGGCTACGACGGCAATGAGATCATCGTCACCGCCACCAAACGCGACGCGAGCCTTCAGGACGTTCCCTTTTCGATCAACGCCCAGACCGAGCAGGCGATCGAACGCGCCAACGCCAGCACGATCGAGGATCTGTCGCGCAATGTCGCGGGCCTGACCGTTCAAAACCTCGGCCCCGGGCAGAGCCAGGTGTCGGTGCGCGGCGTTTCGGCGGGCCAGATCGCGCGCGACCAGCCAGGCGTCAAGGAACAGGTCGGCGTCTATCTCGACGAATCTGTCGTCTCGCTCTCACTCTTCACCCCCGACCTCGACCTGTTCGATTTGAACCGCGTCGAGACACTGCGCGGGCCGCAGGGCACGCTCTTCGGCTCGGGTTCGGTCGGCGGCACGCTGCGCTACATCACCAACCAGCCGACCACGGACCGCGTCGAGGGCAAGGTCGAGGGCAATGTGAATCTCGTCGACGGCGACGATTTCGGCGGACACCTCAAGGGCGCGATCAACCTGCCGCTCAGTTCCAATCTCGCGATGCGCGCGGTCGGCTATTACACGCGATACGGCGGCTTCATCGACGCGCTGCGCGAGGGCGGCGGCGTGACCGAGGATGTCAACGACGGCGAACGCTATGGCGGGCGCGTGTCGCTCCGCTGGGAACCCGCCGAGAATCTCTCGATCACCCCGCGCTTCGTCTATCAGAAGGTGACCACCGACGGTTTCAACCGGCAGGAGGTCTATAACCTTTTCGCCAACCCGTTCACGACGACGCGGCCGCAGGTGACCTTCGACGAGCGCCAGCAATATCTGCTCCTCGACGAAGCGTTCGAGGACGAGGTCAAGCTTTTCGACCTCACGATGAACTATGCCGGCGATACGATCGGCCTGACCTCGGTCACGAGCTATACCGATCGCGACATCCTCGTCAGCCGCGATGCGAGCGCGCTCACCGGCAGCGTGTCGGCCGACCTCGGCTTCCCCGACGCGGGCATCCTGCTCCCGTCGAACCTCGTCGACACGACCGGCGTCAAGCAGTTCACGCAGGAAGTGCGCGTGAACTCCGCCGGCACCGGTCCCTTCCAGTGGCTGATCGGCGGCTATTATGCCAACGTCAAACGCGACTATACGCAGCGCCTGCCGACACCGGGCTACGATGCCGTCACCGATGCGACGCTTGGCGACGGAACCTCTGCGGCGGTGGCGAACGGGTTCGGCCCCAATTCACCGTACAATGCCGACATCCCCTATGACCTGTCGCAAATAGCGATCTTCGGCGAGGTCAGCTATGATTTCACCGAGCGCCTCACCGCGACGGTGGGCGGGCGCTATTATGCCTTCGACGAAACGCGCCGCTTCGTATCGGGAGGACTGTTCACGAACGGCGACAACGACCGCGACAAGACCTCGTCGACCGGCTTTTCGCCGCGCCTTCTCTTGAGCTACGACGTCGCCGACGGCATCACGCTGAACGCGCAGGCGTCGAAGGGTTTCCGCCTCGGCGGCGTCAACGACCCGCTGAACCTGCCGCTCTGCGACGGCGGCGTGCCGAACGGCCCCGACGCGGAGACGTTTGGCGGCCGGCCGCGCTACGACGACGAAACGCTGTGGAACTACGAAGGCGGGGTGAAGGCGCAGTTCGGCGGCATCACGTTCAACGCCGCCGGCTTCTATACGAAGATCAACAATCTGCAGGTCACCGCCGACGCCGGCAGTTGCTCGTCGCGCATCGTGTTCAACGCCGACGCGCATACGATGGGGCTCGAATTCGAGCTGTCGGCGAGCCCCGTCACCGGGCTCGATCTCGGATTGTCGGGCAGCTATGTCGAGGCTGAGTTCGACTCGACGCTGACGCGCCCGAACGGCACGGTGATCGAGGGTATCCGTGACGGCAACCGCCTGCCCTCGGTACCGAAGTTCCAGATGTCGGCGAACGCGACCTACAGCTTCCCGATCGATCCCTCGTCGGACACCAACGCCTTCGTCACCGCCTCCTTCCAGCATGTCGGCAGCCGCTATACCCAGCCGGGCGACCAGGAGAACAACCCGCGGACTTTCGTGCACGGCTTCACCTTCGGCGGCGCGCCGATCGGGTCGGCGACGACGCTGGACCTCAAGCTGCCCGACTATCAGCTGGTCAATCTCGGCGCGGGGATCGAGTTTCCGGACGAACTCGAAATCTCGGTCTATGTGAACAATCTGTTCGACGAAAATGCGCTGCTCGCCTTCGACCGCGAACGCGGCGGGCGGGCGCGGCTCGGCTTTGCGACGAACCAGCCGCGCACCTTCGGCGTCACGGTACGAAAGGGCTTTTAAGAGTGGAAAGGGGGTCGGGCGCGACCGCAACGCGGCCCCTTTTTCGCGCTGAAATGCTGCACAAATTTTGTGCAGCATTGCCGCAATTTTAGCCTTTCCAACATGACATTAATATGGCATTCATTGGGTCAACAGTTTCAGGAGGGGAGAGCCTGAAAGGCTGGGCCGGGACGCAAGTCCCGGCCCTCTTTTTTTTGTGCGCGACAGGAATATTGCCTGAAAATGGCAGTTTCACGGGGTTTTGCGCGTGTAGCGCAGCATGGCGAAGACGCGCCAATTGCCGTCGTCCTGCAGAATCGAATCGCTGACAACGAGTCTTCCGTCCTCTTCAAGGACATAGGCCGACCGGCCGATCTCGACATCGGCGCTGCCCCAATGTGTCCACCATTTCGCCGCATTCACTCCGCCCGCGATCGCGCGCGTTCGGCCCGTGTCGTCGGTCCATTTCCCGTACAACCGCCCCTCGGCATCAAAGGCATAGGTCGCGTTGGCCGCATAGATGACGGACGGCGTCCCGGCGATGCTCAGACGATAGGCCAGCACCGTCGCGCCGCCCGCGTCCGGTGCGATTTCGAGCGTCGCGGTCGCGGGCTTGCCGAACGCCTCGCCCTCTCCGACCCAGCTGCCATGCCAGGCAGCGAGCGAAGGCGCCTCGACGGCGGGCCCGGCGGGCGCGAGCAGCGCCGCCGCGGCCCACCCAAGCCGCATCATGGCGCGATCTCGGATTGTGAGAACATGAAGGCGTTGCCGTCGGGGTCGTAAAAGGTGAGCAGCTTCACCAACCCCGGTATATGCTGGATATCGCCGTCCTGCTTTACGCCCTCGGCGTCGAGATGCGCTTTCGCTGCCTCGATATCGGCGACCTCGAACACATTGGTCGCGCCGCCGCCCTGCACCACATTTTCGATTTGGCTGAGCCCGATATTGACCCCCGTCATCGGGGTCTTCAGCTCGCACCAGCCGATCTCGTCGGCGCGGTAGAGCAGCTCGCACAACATCACCCGCTCATACCATGCGATCGATGCGGTCATGTCCCTGACCCCCATCGAACAGGTGAGTTCCGACCCGATCTCAAGCGCCATAGCTTCCTCCCTGACCGCCAGCCGACCGGCACGGCAAGCCATGCCGCACCCCAAATCGCTTGCCTCGATGATCTGGTTTGTATAGTTAGTTGCAAATGCAGTCAAGCACACCCGATCCCCTGCTTGTCGAGCTTGGCAGCCACCGCTGGCTGGTGCCGCTGCTCGCCGACCTCGCGGCGCACAAGGGCGCACGCTTCGTCGAGCTGATCCACCGGCTCGGGCTGTCGCGCGACAGCTGCGCACGCACGCTCGATGCTGCGGCAAGGATCGGCTGGGTGCAGCGCAACCCCGGCCACGGCCACCCGCTGCGGCCCGAATATATCCTCACCGAAAAAGGGCGGGCCGCAGCCGCGCGCGCCGCCGCGATCGCCGTAGCGCAGCGGGAAATCGGCCTGCCTCGCGGCGCCGCGACGCGCTGGGGCCTGCCGCTCGTCGCCGGAATCGGCGCCGGGCACGACCGCTTCAACGCGCTGTCGCGCCTGCTCGCCCCGGCAACGCCCCGCGCCTTGTCTCAGGGGCTGACGGCGCTGGGCAAGCATGGGCTGGTGTCGCGCGAAGTGCTCGACCTGCGCCCGCCGGCGAGTCGCTATGAACTGACGCGGACTGGAAGGGTGCTGGCGGAGGCTTGCACCTGGTGACATCCGGCGAAAGCCGGGGCCAGAAGGCTGGCGCTACATCGCAGGGGCCCCCGGCTTTCGCCGGGTGTCACTATGCCAAAGCCGCCTTCACGAAATCCGCCGCCCGCTCGCCGATCATGATACTCGGCGCGTTCGTATTGCCCGACACCAGCCGCGGCATGATGCTCGCATCGGCGACCCACAGCCCTTCGACACCGTTGAGCTTGAGCGCCGGATCAACCACCGCCTCGGCATCGCTCCCCATCCGGCACGTCCCGACGGGATGGTAGACGGTGTCGGCCCGCGACCGAATCAACGCGTCCAGCGCCGCATCGTCGTCGAGATTCACCGGATGCCGGTCGACCCCGGCATAGTCCGACAGCGGCGGCGCTGCAGCGATGCGGTGCATCATCCGCACGCCGGCGCGCAACGTCGCCATGTCGCGCTCGTCGGTCAGGAAGCCAGGGTCGATCAGCGGCGCCGCGGCGGCATCGCCCGACGCCAGCGTCACCGACCCGCGGCTCTCGGGGCGCAGCACGCAGGCATGGCACGAAAAGCCGTGCCCCTTTACCTTGGTGCGCCCATGATCCTCGAGCATCGCGGGGACGAAATGATATTGGATGTCGGGCGCGGGGAGGTCGGGGTGCGACTTCCAGAAACCGCCCGCCTCGGCGAAGCAGGTGGTCATGATCCCGCTACGCTGCCGGCGATGCTCGAAAATCGCCTTGACCATCCGCCATGTGCCGCCCGCGCTGTCGCCGAACGGGTCGGTCGATCGCGTCTCCCAGCTCGACACATAGTCGATATGGTCCTGCAGGTTCGCGCCGACACCTTTGCGGTCGGCGACCACCTCGACGCCCTTGTCCTTGAGCTGGGCCGCGGGGCCGATCCCCGACAGCATCAAAATCTGCGGGCTGTTGAAGGCCCCCGCCGACAGCACCACGCCGCCGCGCGCGCGCAGCGTCTCACGCTTTGAACCGCGGCGGATCACCACCCCGGTCGCGCGCCCGTCCTCGATCAGGATCTTCTCGACCAGCGCGCCGGTGCGCACCGCGAAATTGCCACGCCCGCGCAGGGGCTCGACATAGGCGCGCGCCGCCGACCAGCGTTCGCCGCCCTTTTGCGTCACCTGATAGAGACCGAAGCCTTCGTTGTTGGGTTGATTGAAATCGGCGGTGCGCGGCAGTTGCAGCGCCGCTGCGCTCTCGACGAAACGCCGGCTCGTCACATTCGGCCAGCGCTGGTCCATGACATTGAGCGGCCCGTCGGCGCCGTGAAATTCGTCGCCCCCCCGTTCATTGCCCTCGCTGCGCTTGAAGAAGGGCAGCACGTCGGCGTAGCTCCAGCCGCTCGCGCCGAGCGCGGCCCACTGGTCGTAATCGAAGGCATGGCCGCGGATATAGACCATCGCATTGATCGCGCTCGACCCGCCGAGCCCGCGCCCGCGCGGCTGATAACCGATCCGGCCGTTCAACCCCGACTGCGGCACGGTGTCATAGCGATAGTTCGACGATTTGGGGATGAAGGGCATGAAGCCCGGCGTCTTGACGCGCACCGTGTCGTTGTGCCCGCCCGCTTCGACGAGGCAGACGGTGCGCTTGCCGTCCTCGGCCAGCCGCCCCGCAGCCGCGCTCCCCGCGCTGCCGCCGCCGATGACGATGATGTCGAACTGATCCATGTTTCGCGACTCTCCCTCGCGCCGCCTGCCGGCGGTCGCCCGGATGCTTACATGAATGTCATTAGGCGGCGAAGCAAGCTGCCAAAAGCTTGTCATTGGGAGCGGAGCGAAGCCAGAGCGGATTGCGCCGACTCTGGATTGCCGCGTCGCCTTCGGCTCCTCGCAATGACGGCGAAAATTATTCCGCCGGCTCTTCCATCGGCCGTCCCGCCGCCCAGCGTTCCTTGATCATCGCGCTGGTCGCGCGGCTGCCGTCGTGGCTCCAGCCGGGTTCGCGCCACATATAGGATAGCTTGTGCTTCCACGGCGCGCTCCACACATCCTTCGCGATCCCGACCCACTCATGCACCGCGGCCCACAATATGTTGAAGCTGCCGAGTTGCTTGACGATGCCGTATCGCACCGGCTCGTCGTCGCGCTCGGGGACGAAGCTGCCGAACATCTTGTCCCAGATGATGAAGACCCCGGCATAATTGGCGTCGAGATAGCGCGGATTGACGCCATGGTGGACGCGGTGGTGCGACGGCGTGTTCATCACCGCCTCGAACCATCGGGGCAGCCGCTTGATCGCCTCGGTATGGATCCAGAACTGGTAGATCAGGTTCAGCCCCGCGCAGAAAAAAACCATCGCGGGCGGAAAGCCGATCAGGAACAGCGGCATGCGAAACAGGAAGGTCAGGCTGAAAAAGCCCGTCCACGTCTGCCTGAGCGCGGTCGAGAGATTATAATGCTGGCTGCTGTGGTGGATGACATGGCTCGCCCAGAACCAGCGCACGCGGTGCGCGCTGCGGTGGAAGGCGTAATAGGCGAGGTCGTCGAGGAAAAAGCAGAGGATCCACGCCCACCACCAGCGGCTGAACTCGATCCCGATGTCGAACAGATGGAACTGGTACACCCACACCGACATGCCGATCACCGCCGCGCCGACGAGCGCACCCGCAATCTGGCTCACTGTCCCGAGCATCAGCGACGTCAGCGTATCGCGCGCCTCGTACCGGCTCCTGTCCTTGCGCAGCGAGACGATCATCTCGGCGATCAGCAACAGGATGAAGGCCGGGACCGCGTAGACGACGGGATCGGGCAGCTCAGGCACGATCAACAGCCTCTTCTGACGAAGAGGCCGCGGAAAGCGACCGCATTCTGCTCGCCCACATCCCCGCATCCTTCCCCAGTTGCAGCGTCACCGCGCCGAATGTCTTCTCCGGCATCGTGAGCGTCAGGAAATCCTTGTCGAGCCGCCCGATGACGCTCGCATCGACCGGCCGCGCTGCGAAATGATTGCCATGCGCGCGCACCAGCATCATCCGCCCCTCGGCATTTTGCACTATCGCGGCGAAGCCCGCGCGGTCGCGCGCGACCTCGGTGCCGCGAAACCCCGCTTCGGCCTCTTCGGCGAGCCGGATCGCATGATCGGCATCCGCGATCCGGGGATCGTCGCCGAGCCCCATCTTGCCGACCAGCCAGGCAACGAACAGCACCGCGGCGAGCGACGCGCCCGTCTGGACGAGCACCGCCGTCATTTTTCCCCCGCGAGCGCGTCCAGCATCGGCCTGAGCCCGGAAAGATCATAACCCGCCTTCGCGGCCGCCTCGACGATGCCATCGACATTGTCACCCGCGCGCGCGCGGGTCAGCGCCCAGAGATGCGTCGAACGCGTTCCGGAGCGACAATAGGCAAGGATCGGCCCCGTCGCGCTCGCCAGCAATTTGTCGAGCGCGTCGATCTGCGCATGGCTGAACCCCGCGTGGCCGATCGGAATCGCGGCATAGGCCAGCCCTTCGGCGGCGCAGGCAGTGGAGATATGCTCGCCCTGCGGCGCTGCGGGCTCCTCGCCGTCGGGACGGTTGTTGATCACCATGGCAAAGCCTTGCGACTTCGCCTCGGCGACATCCTCGATGCCGAGCTGCGGCGCGACGCTGAAATGGGCGGACAGGGGTCTAAAATCGCTCATGCCAGCGATCTACTCCCGGCGGCTGGTTGCTGACAAGCGTGAAGGTGAACGTCAGTGCTGACTGATCACATTCAGGAATGCGTCGCCCCACGCCTCGAGCTTCTTGCCGCCGACGCCGGGGATGTCCGCCAGCGCGCTCCGCGTCGCCGGCCGCTCGCTCGCCATCGCGCGCAGCACCGCGTCGTGAAAGATCACATAGGGAGGCACCCCGGCTTCGGCCGCCAGTTCGCGCCGCATCGCGCGCAGCGCGTCGAACAGCGGATCGCCCACCGGGTTCGCTGCCGCGCGATCGGCGCGCGAGGCGCGCCCACCCTCCCGATGGCTGCGCTTCACCGGCGGCTCGGCCATCAGCACCGAGACCTCGCCCTTCATCACCGCGCGCCCCGAAGGCCCGAACATCAGCCCGCCGTGCTCGGTCGTCTCGAGCGCCTCGCGCGCGACGAGCGTGCGGACAAGCGGCTTGATCAGCCGCGCTTCCTCGCCCGCGACGATGCCGAAGACCGACAGCTTGTCGTGACCGCGGCTTTCGATCCGCTCGTCGCTCCGGCCCGTCAGCACCGCTTCGACATGCCCCGCGCCAAAGCTCTGCCCGGTGCGATAGACCGCCGAGAGCAATTTCTGCGCGAGGACCGTCGCATCGATCTGCCGCGGCGGTTCGAGGCAATTGTCGCAATTGCCGCAGCGCTCGGGCGGATTTTCACCGAAATGCCGCAACAACAGCGCGCGCCGGCACTCGACCGTTTCGACCAGCGCCGCCAGTGCATTGAGCCGGACCCGCTCGCCCGCGATGCGCGCCTCGGGCAGTTCGCCGAGCCGCATCCGCGCGCGCGCGAAATCCTCGGCGCCCCACAGCATCATCGCCTCGGCGGGGTCGCCGTCGCGCCCCGCGCGCCCCGTTTCCTGATAATAGCTCTCGATCGACTTCGGCAGTCCCGCGTGGGCGACGAAGCGCACGTCGGGTTTGTCGATCCCCATGCCGAATGCGACCGTCGCGGTGACGATCCCGTCCTCCGACGCGACGAAGTCATGCTGGACCTGCGCGCGCCGTTCGGGGTCGAGCCCGGCGTGATAGGCCGCGACGCTGCGCCCGGTCGCGGCGGCGAGCTTCGCCGCCATGCGTTCGGTTCCGTCGCGCGTCGGGCAATAGACGATCCCCGGCCCCGGATTGGCGGCGATAAAATCGGTGAGCTGCTTCGCGGGGCTGACGCGCGGGGTCACGCGATAGCGGATGTTCGGCCGGTCGAACCCCGCAAGCACCAGCCCGTCGGCCGGAATGCCGAGCTGGACGAGGATATCCTCGCGCGTGTGCCTGTCCGCCGTCGCCGTCAGTGCAAGCCTCGGCACCGCGGGAAAGGCATCGAGCAAGGGGCGCAGCAGCCGGTAATCGGGCCGGAAGTCATGCCCCCATTCGCTGACGCAATGCGCCTCGTCGATCGCGAACAGCACCGGCGTCCGCGCCGCCATCAGCGAGCGGAAGCCCTCGCCCGTCGCACGCTCGGGCGCGATGTAGAGCAGGTCGAGCTGGCCGTCGCGATAGGCCTGCCGCGTATCGGCGAAATCGGCGTCGACGCTGGTCAGCGATGCCGCTCTTATCCCCGCCGCGCGCGCGCCGCGCAGCTGGTCGTGCATCAGCGCGATCAGCGGCGACACCACGACGACGCATCCGTCCAAGGCAACGGCGGGAAGCTGATAGGTCAGCGATTTGCCCGCGCCCGTCGGCATCACCGCGAGCGTATGCGCGCTCGCCATCACGCGGCTGACGACGTCGCCCTGACGGCCACGAAAATGGTCGAAGCCGAAGGTCGATTTCAGGAGAGGGAGAAGTGCGTCTGCGGACATTGGAGAGGGCGATAGGAAGTTTAGGAGCAAGGGGGAAGCCCCACACGTCTCCAATATCGTCATTGCGAGCGGAGCGAAGCAATCCAGAGCGGTTTACGCTCTAGCCAACATTGCCCGCTCGGCCATCCGTGACGCTGTCTCGCGCTCGGCCATCACCACATGGTCGGCGCCGCGGCGTACGAGATCATTTACTTCCTCGTCCGAATGCGCCCGCGCAACGATCACGAGCCTGGGGTTGATCGCGCGCGCGCGCCGTACGATCGCGCCCGCTTCTATCCCCTCTGGAATCGCGATCAGCAGCGTCGACGCATCCTCCAGCCCCGCCTGCCGCAGGATGCTTTCCTTGGTCGCGTCGCCGACGATCACCGTCGCGCCCGCCTCGTGCGCCGCCGCCGCCATATCCTTCTGGTCCTCGATCACCGTCAGCCCCTCGCCCCGCCCGCAGATCATGCCGCCGATATGGCTGCCGACGCGGCCATAACCGATCAGCACGACGCCGGCGTTGCACGGCTCGGGTGCCTCCTCGGCGACATCGCCCGGCAGTTTCTCGATCGGCTCGTCGGCGCGGATGCGCTTCACCGCCAGCGTAAAGAGGATCGGGTTGAGCAGGATCGACAGCATCGACCCCGCGAGGATCAGGTCCCGCCCGGTTTCGGGCAGGACCTCGAGGCCCACGCCCAGCCCCGCGAGGATGAAGGAAAATTCGCCGATCTGCGCGAGGCTGACCGAAATCGTCAGCGCGGTCTGCGACTTGTAGCCAAAGGCGCGGACCAGCGCGAAGGCGGCGAGCGACTTGCCGACGACGATGATCGCGACCGTCGCCAGCACCGGCCCCGGCTGTTCGGTCAGCACCTCGGGATTGAACAACATCCCGACCGACACGAAGAAGAGTACCGCGAAAGCATCGCGCAGCGGCAGCGTTTCTTCGGCCGCGCGCCGCGACAATTGCGTCTCGCCGAGGATCATCCCCGCGAAGAAGGCCCCGAGCGCGAAGGACACATCGAAGATCACCGCCGCGCCGAAGGCGACCCCCAGCGCGATCGCGAGCACCGCGAGACGGAACAGCTCGCGCGACCCCGAATGCGCGACCCAATGCAGCACCCACGGCAGCACGCGCCGCGCGATCAGGAACATGAAGGCCGCGAAGCCGACGACCTTGAGCAGTACGACGCCTGCCGATTGCAGCAATCCCGCGCCGTTCGCGTCTTCGGCGCGGTCGCCGAACATCGCGGGCAACAGCACGAGCGCGAGCACCATCACCAGATCCTCGACGATCAGCCAGCCGACCGCGATGCGTCCCTTCTCGGTCTCGACCATGTCGCGTGCCTGCAGCGCGCGCAGCAGGACGACGGTCGATGCAACCGACAGTGCGAGGCCGAACACCGCGCTCCCCTCGACGGGCCAGCCGAGGTAAAGCCCGAGCATCATGCCGAGCGCGGTCGCGACCGCGATCTGCAAGATCGCCCCCGGCACCGCGATCTTGCGCACCGAGAGCAGGTCCTTCAGCGAAAAGTGGAGGCCGACCCCGAACATCAGAAGAATGACGCCGATCTCGGCGAGTTGCATCGCGAGCCCCGTATCGGCGACGAACCCCGGCGTGAAGGGACCAACCAATATACCTGCGAGCAGATAGCCCGCGATCGGCGATATTTTCAGGCGATGCGCGAGCGCGCCCATCAGAAAGGCGACACCAAGGCCCGCGACGATGGTTCCGATCAGCGTGGTATCATGCGGCATGGACCCTGCGTAAAGGGCCCGCGCGCGCAGGGTCAACCCAAGCCCATTATTTTCGTTACGACTGGACCGTCGGGCGACGCAGATCCGTTCGCCGTCGCCGCGATCGCCACGCCGCGCCCGGGCCGCCCGATCAGGAAGCCCTGCGCTTCGTCGCAGCCCTCGCGCCGCAGCACGTCGAGCTGCTCCGGCGTCTCGATCCCTTCGGCGAGGATCGGGATCGACAGGCTCTTGCCGAGCGCGAGCACCGCCCGCAAGATCGCGGTCGACTGGGCGTTGCCGGCGAGTTCGGCAAGGAAGAAGCGGTCGAGCTTGATCTTGTCGAACGGAAATACGCGCAGCGTTTCGAGCGATGAATAGCCGGTTCCGAAATCGTCGAGCGCCACCCCGACACCAAGCGCCTTGATCTGACGCAGCACATGCAGCGCGCGTTCGCGGTCGGCGATGATCGCCGTCTCGGTGAGCTCGATCTCCAGCCGTCGCGGCGGCAGGCCGGTGTCGAGCAATATCTGGTGGAACAGGCGCGGCAGGTCGACATGCGCGAGTTGCAGCGGCGACACATTGACCGCCACCTTCGACGCGTGCGGCCAGGCGGCCGCGTCGGCGCAGGCGCGCCGCATCACCCATTCGCCGAGCGCCAGGATAAAGCCGTTCGCCTCGGCGAGCGGGATGAACACCGCGGGCGGGATCGAACCGCGGACCGGATGCGTCCAGCGCAGCAGGGCTTCATATCCGGTGACCTCGCCCGTCGTGACCGAGGTCTGAACCTGATAATGGACGTCGAGCTCGTGACGATCGATCGCGCCGCGCAGGTCGGCCGCGAGCTCGCGCTGCTCGCGGATCGCCTCGTCGAGCTGCCCGTCATAATGGCACGGCGCGGTCGCGGCATCGGCTTTCGCGCGATACATCGCAAGGTCGGCGTTGTTCGCCAGCATCTCGGCAGTGGCGGCATCGTCGGGGAAGACCGCGACGCCGATGCTCGCGCCGAGCCGCGCCTCGAAATCGGGAAAAGCCAGCGGCGCTTTCAGCTCGGAATCGAGCCGTGCCGCGAAGGCGGTCAGCTGCGCGCGATCGGTAAAGCGCGTCAGCGCGACGAATTCGTCGCCGCCCAGCCGCGCGACGAATTCATTGTGGCCGAGCATATCGCGCATCCGCTGCGCGAGCCGCGCGAGCACCTCGTCGCCCGCCTTGTGGCCGTGGACATCATTGATTTCCTTGAAGCGGTCGAGATCGATCGCGCAGAGGCCGACGCGCTCGCCGCTCACCATCGCTGCCCCTATCTGCCGCGCCAGTTCGCCGCGAAAGGCGACGCGATTGGGCAGGCCCGTCAGTGCGTCGTTCATCGCCATACGCGTCATCTCGCGCAGCGCCTCCGACCGCGTCTGGCGGTCGAGCATCGCGGCGAAGACTCCCGCCGCGATCACGATGCCGCCGACGATGACCGTCGCGAGCGCCAGCGCGTTGAATTCCGCCGGACGCAGCGGCGTGGTGTCGAGCGCCATCGGGATGATCCGCATCGCGGTCATCGCGAGAAAGTGGAGCGAAGCGATCGCCAGCACGATGAGCAGCGTTGCGAGGGGGACGCGATATCGTACCGTGCGGGTCGTGCGCAGCACGGTCAGCGCCGCGGCGGCAAAGGCCATCCCGCAGATCACCGCCGCGGCGATATAATGGCCGTCCCAGGTGACGATGCCATCGACGCGGTACGCCGTCATGCCGGTGAAGTGCATCGCGGCGATCGCGGCGCCGAACAGCGCCCCGCCGATCGCGCCGAAGACCTCGTCCTTCCCCCAGGCCGCGACCGCGAATCCGATGAAGCTACCGATCATCGCGACCATCAGCGACGCGATGGTCAGCACCGGGTCGAGCGTCACCGGCGCTTTCGCCTCGAACGCCAGCATGGCGACGAAATGCGTGCACCAGATCGTCGCGCTCGCGGCGACCGCGACGAGGAAGGCCCAGGCGACCCCGTGCGCGCGCGATCCATCGCGCGCGCGCTCGAACATCTGGACGATCGCAAAAGCGCCGACGCCGCAAATCGCGACCGCCAGCGCGACGAGCCACGGATCGTGGTCGATCGCGATACACATCGCCAGCCTGATCAAGAGCCCACCTTTCGCGTCGATGTCCGCCGACGTGACGGATAGGTTCGAAGAGGCTCAATGAGCGGAAATCACTTACAAAATTGTAAACAACGGGGTCGCGAATTACGCCTCCACCGTTCCTTCGTCACGCTCCGCCTGTTGCCGCGCCCACATGTCGGCATAGAGCCCGCGCATGCCAAGCAGCTGGTCGTGCGTGCCCGTTTCGGCGACGCGGCCCTTCTCGAGCACGATGATGCGGTCGGCGTTCGTCACCGTCGACAGGCGGTGCGCGATCACCAGCGTCGTGCGCCGCGCCGCGATGCGTTCGAGCGTGTCCTGGATCGCCGCCTCGGTGCGGCTGTCGAGCGCGCTGGTTGCTTCGTCGAGGATTAGGACGGGCGGGTTCTTGAGCAGGGTGCGCGCGATCGCGACGCGCTGTTTCTCGCCGCCCGACAGCTTCAGCCCGCGCTCGCCGACCTCGGTCTCGTAACCCTGCGGCAGCAGCGCGACGAAGCCGTCGATCGCCGCGCCCTCGGCGGCCGCCGCAATCTCGTCGACGCTCGCACCCTCGCGGCCATAGGCGATGTTATAGCCGATGCTGTCGTTGAACAGCACCGTGTCCTGCGGGACGATCCCGATCTCGGCGCGCAAACTCTTTTGCGTAACCTGGCTGATATCCTGACCGTCGATCAGCACACGCCCGCCTTGCGGGTCATAAAAGCGGAAAAGCAGCCGCGCGATCGTCGACTTGCCCGCGCCCGACGGCCCGACGATCGCCAGCGTCTCGCCCGCGCCGACCGCGAAGCTCACGCCGTTCAGGATCGTGCGGTCGGGTTCATAGCCGAAGACGACATTCTCGAACGCCACCGAGCCGCCGTTCACGACCAGCGGCCGCGCGTCCGGCGCATCCGAAATCTCGGGCGGGGTGTCGATCAGGCGGAACATCGCCTCCATGTCGATCAGCCCCTGGCGGATCACGCGATAGACCATGCCGAGCATGTCGAGCGGGCGGAAAAGCTGCGCGAGCAAGGTGTTCACCAGCACCACGTCGCCGACCTTATATTCGCCGGTCGACCAGCCCCACACGGTATAGGCCATCGCGCCCGCGAGCGCCGCATTGGTGATCAGGCTCTGCCCGATGTTGAGCCAGGCGAGGCTGTTCTCGCTCTTCACCGCCGCGCGCGCATATTGGTCGGCGACGTCGCGATAGCGCGCTTCCTCGCGGTCCTCGGCGCCGAAATATTTGACCGTCTCGTAATTGAGCAGGCTGTCGACGCTGCGCCCGATCGTCAGCGTGTCGAGGTCGTTCATCCGCGTGCGCAGCGCGTTGCGCCAGTCGGTCACTTTGCGCGTGAAAATGATATAGACGACGACCATCAGCGCGGTCGCGCCGGCAAGGCCGAAGCTGAACCTGGTCCAGAAAATGATCAGCACCGCGGCGAGCTCGACGATCGTCGGCGCGATGTTGAACAGCAGGAAATAGAGCATCGTGTCGATGCTCTTGGTGCCGCGCTCGATCACTTTCGTGACCTCGCCCGTCCGCCGCGCGAGGTGGAAGCGCAGGCTCAGCGCGTGGAGGTGGCTGAAGGTCGCGATCGCGAGCTCGCGCGTCGCATCCTGCCCGACGCGTTCGAACACCACGTTGCGAAGATTGTCGAACAGCACCCCCGCAAAGCGCGCGCCGGCATAGGCGAGCACCAGCCCGATCGCGAGCAGGGCGCCCTCCTCCATTCCCGGCGCCATGCGATCGATCGCGGCGCCATACAGGAAGCCCATCGACAGCTGCACGCCCTTCGACGCGAGCACGATGAGGCCCGCAAGAACGATACGGGCCTTCGCCTCGGCCTGCCCCGCCGGCCACAGATAGGGCAGGAAGCGGCGGAGCGTCGCGAGGACGGGCGGTTCGCGGCTGGCGTCGGCGGAGGTTGCGGTGTCGGGAGGCATGAACGCCCCATGTAGGGGCGCGGGAGCTCAACGCCAAGCGGCTCGCTTCCCTGCTCCCGCATCCCGGCGCGGGCCGGCATGACGATTATCGGGACGGCAGAGCTATATTTTCTGGCGCGGCACCGCGTGGCGGATGATCCGGTCGATCAGCCGCCGCTCTTCGGATGTCGGGGTCGGCACGATCGCGGCGGGCGGTTCCTGGCGCCGACCGAACAGCGGACGGCGGGGCGGGACGAGGGGGGAAAAGCGCATGGGGGCTGCCTTCAATCTGACGCGGCGCGCCCCCCGGCTCCGCTATGATCTGGTCCCGGCACCCATGGTGCAGCCGCATGGTTGCAGCCCGGTAAAGCGGCGTGGTTACTGCTTTCTTTCCGGTACCGTGAAGGTGCCGGTGACGCGCCCGCCGGTGCCGCCCTGGACGGCGTTGCCATCGGGACCGCGCGACGCGCCGCGCCCGTCGACCGTCGCGCGGCCGCTGTTGAGATCGATCACGAGCCGCCCGCCGCGCAGATTGTTGCCGCGCTGGCGCAGCTCTACATTGCCGACCATCGTGATCAGGCGGCGGTCGAGGTCATAGATGGCGACATTGCCCTTCGCCGTCTCGTCGCCCTTCACCACCGTCACGCCGCCCGTCGCATCGAGCCGGTTGACGTCGGTGCCGCCCGAGCGCGTATAGGCGACGGTCATCCGCGGCGCGGTGACCGTCAGCCCCGCCTGCGTCACACGGACATTGCCCGCCAGCACGACGCGGTCTGCGCGATCCTGCACCTCGATGCTGCCCGCCGCGAAATCGACGGGCGCGTTGCTGTTGTGATTGGCGAGCGCCTGCGCCTCGGCCCGGTCCGCAGTGCCGGCGGAAAGGACGGCGAGACTGGTCAGGGCAAAGCTCGCGCCAGCAAGCGCCATGCTCTTCATGGTCCAAAGCCGGTTCATTTGAGCACTCCCTGATTGATCCTGAGCCGCGCATTGCCTTCCAGCCGCACGATCCGCTTGTCGAGGTCGGCCGAAATCTGGTTGGCCGAAAACGGGCCGATGTTCAACGCGCCGTTGACGCCGCCCGTGCCGGTGAGGGTGCGCGTCTTCAAATCGACCGCGACATTGCTCGCGTCGATATGATAGCCGTTCGCGCTCTTGACCTGCACCGTTCCGGGCACCGCGACCTTTTCGGTTTCCATATTATAGGCACCGTCGCGCGCAACGATCGTCGCGGGGCCGTCGGCGAGCTTGATCGCCCCCGACAGGTCGGTCATCCGCACGATCGGCTCGGCCGAGCTTTTCTGCACCGCGCTGCCCGCGAGCAGCGCAAAAGGCTGCCCCTTCGCATCTTGCCCGCGATATTCGGCGCGCGTCACCTTCATCCGCTCGCTCGCCATGTCGACCTTGTCCTTGGCGAGCAGGAAGCTGATCTCGGCACGCTGAGTGAAGGGGGAGAAGACGAGCACCGCCGCGACGACGCCGATGACGAGCGGCAGGCCGAAGCGCAGGATGCGCACCACCCGGTCGTGGCTCGAGCCGCTTCGCGCCCACATCTGGCGCATCGTGCGGTCAAGGTCGGCGCGTTCGGACATTCATCAGGACCTTCGTGCGAATCGCTCGTCAGCTGTGCGCAAAAATATCGGCCTCGGGCCAACCGGCGAGGTCAAGCGCGGCGCGCGTCGGCAGGAAATCGAAACAGGCCTGCGCGAGTTCGGCCCGCCCCTCGCGCGCCAGCCGCGTATCGAGAATCGCCTTCATCGCGTGCAGGAAACGCACGTCACTCGCCGCATAGTCGCGCTGCGCGTCGCTGAGCTCGGCGGCGCCCCAGTCGCTCGACTGCTGCTGCTTCGACACTTCCTGGCCGAGCAATTCGCGCACCAGTTCCTTGAGGCCGTGCCGGTCGGTATAGGTGCGCACCAGCTTCGAGGCGATCTTGGTGCAATAGACGGGCGCGGTCACGACGCCGAGCGCCTGCTGCAGCGCGGCGATGTCGAAGCGGGCAAAATGAAAGAGCTTCAACCGGCCCGGATCGGTCAATATCCCCTTCAGCACGGGCGCATCATAGGCGCTGCCGGGGTTGAAACGGACCAGATGCTCGTCGCCCGACCCGTCGCTGATCTGGACGAGGCACAGCCGGTCGCGCAGCGGATTGAGGCCCATCGTCTCGGTATCGATCGCGACCGCGCCGGGGCCGATCACGCCCTCGGGCAAATCTTCTTCGTGGAAATAGACTGTCATCAGGTCGCCTTAGGCCAAGCGGCCCTGCCGCTCAATGGCTGGTTTGCAGGCCCGCCCCATAGCCACCGAAGCCCGCGGCAAACCGTGCAATATTCCGCAGCATCTTTCTGAAATTTTCTGTTCGCAGCCTGTGGATAATTAGGCTATATCTTGCGTCCTTGATGGCATGGGGCGAGTCTGTGCCCGTGGTGAACTGCGTCCCCGTCCGGCGCAAGGAGCCGGTTGAATGGGGTATGGACGACCGAAAGCGACTACTAAGCAATGAGTTTCAACAAGGATCGCCGTGGCCATCGGGGACGCGGCAAGCGCGATGATTTCGGCAATTTCGACAGCTTCGAGCCGGCTCCCTACAGCGGCGACAGCTATGGCGGCGGCCGTGGCGGCTTCGGCGACCGTGATCGCGGCGGCTTCGGCGGCGGCGATCGTGGTGGCGGTTTCGGCGGCGGTGAGCGCAGCGGCGGCTTCGGCGGCGGCGGCGGTGGTGGCGGTTTCGGCGGCGGACGCGGTGGCGGCATGCCGGCGCAGGTCGTCGGCGAAGGCCAGGGCACCGTCAAATTCTTCAACGCATCAAAGGGCTTCGGCTTCGTCGCCCGCGACGATGGCGGCGAAGATGTGTTCGTTCACATCAGCGCGGTCGAACAGGCGGGTCTTCAGGGCCTCGCTTCGGGCCAGCCGCTCGGCTTCACGCTCGTGGAGCGCAACGGCAAGGTTTCGGCGATCGACCTCAAGATCGAGGGCGAACCGATGCCGGTCGAGGAATTCGCTCCGCGCCGCGACGATCGCGCTGGCGGTGACCGTCCGGGCGGCGCCCGCGGCCGTCGCCAGCTGACCGGTGAACGCACGTCGGGCACCGTCAAATTCTTCAACACGACGAAGGGCTTCGGCTTCATCGCGCGCGACGACGGACAGGCCGACGCCTTCGTCCACATCAGCGCGGTGCAGCGCGCCGGCATGGCGGGCCTCGACGAGGGCGACCGCGTCGCCTTCGACATCGAAGTCGACGACCGCGGCAAGTTCGCGGCGGTGAACATCCAGCCGCATCAGGACTGATCGGCCGGACAAGCCAAAAAAGAAGGGCGGCTCGCGAGCCGCCCTTTTTGTTTGCTGCGCCGGTTTTATGCGCGAGCGGTTGCGGCGAGTGACCGGCTCAATAGCCCAGCGTCGCCTCGAGGAACCAGATGCGCTGCTGCGTCTCGTCGGCCCAGCCGTCGACCAGCCCGCTCGTCGCGATGTCGCCATCGGCTTCCGCGGCGGCCTTCACGTCACGCAACTGGCCGAGCAGCAGCTTGTTATCCTCGGCAAGGCGCCGGATCATCGCCTCGGCATCGGCGTTCGCGCTATCATCGTCGCGGATCGAGGCGCGGCGGCCGATATCGCCGATGGAACGCAGCGTCGATGCACCGTTTTTGCGCACGCGTTCGGCGATCAGGTCGGTGGTCGCGAAAATCTGCCCCGCCTGTTCGTCGAACAGCAGGTGCAGTTCGCGAAAGCGCGGTCCCTGGACGTGCCAGTGATAATTTTTGGTCTTCAGATACAGCGCGAAGCTGTCGGCTAGCAGTGCGTTCAGCGCATCGGCGACGGCGGGGGTGTTGGCGTTCTTCTCGGACATGGGAGCATCCTTTCTGTTGTCCCGCCAATATAGCGAAACCCGATGACGCTTTCCCATTGAAGCTTTGGGTAAGTTTCATCGATAAAAGCGATGAAACACTCCCCGCGCGCCCGATCAGCCGATTAATCCGAAAGCGCCGAGCGCGGTGCGCAAACCCCAAAGCACCAGGATCATCGCCGCGGCCCAGCGCAGGTTCCGCGCCGCTCGCCGCTCGGCCAGCGCGGGTCCGAAGGCAAGGAAGGGCAGCATCGACAAGGTCCAGCCGATCAGCCCGCCCGCCGCCGCCCACTGTCCGGCACCGCTGGTCGCGGCGAGCGCCGCGATCAGGAAATGGCTGCGGTCGCCGAACTGGTTCGCGAGCATCCGGCCCGCGAACATGATCGTCGACGCGTCGTCGGCGCGCGCATCGCCAACGGGCTTCAGCGGCCACAGCAATGCGACCGCGGCCGACAGCATCGCGAGCGTGACGAGCAAGGCTGCGATGCCCTGCCCGATCATCTGGTTCGCGAGGGCCCCGGCGGTCGCGGCGACAGCCGCATTGACGATGAAAGCGCCAAAGGCGATGCCGACGGTAACGCGCCGGTCGCCGCGCACGCCAACGAGCCGCGACAGCGCGATCCCGCTGCGCCCGTCGGCATTGGCGAGCAGCACCGCCACCAGCGCGAGCATGATTGCGTCCATGACGTCAGGTCTGGATTTTCAGGCGCTCGGGGTCAATGCCCGAGCCGCGTCGCCACCGACGCCAGCCACGCCTCGTGCGCGGCCGCGGGCATCGGTCCGCGCGGCGCGTGCGCCGCGTCGCTCATCGCGTCGAGATAGGTCAGGATCGCGGCGCGGTAGCCGCCGCCCGCGACCGCCGATTCGAGCCGGCTCGCCAGCGTTTCGACCGCGGCAAAGCCATTGTCGCGCGCGAGGCAGCGGATATCGTCGATTCCCTGTACGATCTGCGCGAGCGCGCAGCGCGGCAGGGCTTCGGCAAGCGCGCCGATCTGCCCGGTGATCCGGTCCTGAATGTCGAGATATGGGTCGGTCTGGTTCCGCATCATCCACCCCCTGTTCCGACCCGGACGATGCGCCCTTTTGGTTAAGGCAGGGTTAGCGGTGGCCCGGCAGGCCGCCGAGGCTCTGCTTGCTGCGATACATGTCGCGGTCGGCCGCGGCCAATATGTCGGATTCGGTCATTCCGGTCTGCAGCATCGCGACCCCGAAGCAGGCCGAAAGCGGAATCTCGTGCCCGTCATAGTCGGCGGGGGCGGCGGCGAGCACGCCGCACAGCCTGTCGACTTGCGCGCGCGCGCCTTCCTCGCTCGACTGGTCGAGGATCAGCCCGAATTCGTCGCCGCCGATGCGCGCCGCGACGTCGGTCGCGCGGATCGACCCCGCGAGCCGCTTGGCGATTTCCATCAGCGCGAAGTCGCCTGCGGCATGACCGAAATTGTCGTTGATATATTTGAGCTGGTTGACGTCGATGAACACGACCGCGGCGCGTTCGGCATGGCGCTCGAACCGCGCCATGCGGTGATGGATCGCGGTCAGGAAATAGCGGCGATTGAACAACGGCGTCAGCGTATCGCGCTCGGACACGCGTTCGAGCTCGGCGACGGCGATCTTCAATACGCGATTCTCGCGGCGCAGCGCGTCGCGTTCCCGGCGTATCTCACGCAACTGGTCCTCAATGGAGTCAACGGCGACGGTCCCGAAATGGTCGACCGCGATCCGTGCCCCCCCTACGCTATCCATGCCTTGTCCCCGGCGCGCCCTATCCTCCGCCGGCCGGATGCCGACGGATATGAGGCGGCAACATTAGCTGCGACTTGATACCAATCGGTAAACGCGCCCGACATCAATTGCGCGGCGTTGCCCGCGCGCTGCGCAGTCGCTAGGGGGAAGGCGGCGGCGATTCATCGCGGCCAACAGGAGGGATCGGGTGATGGGCGATAGGGCGCCGCAAGTCGGTGTGATCATGGGCAGCCAGTCGGACTGGCCGACGATGGCGCACGCGGTCCAGATTCTCGAGGAATTCGGCATCGCCCACGACGTCCAGATCGTCTCGGCGCACCGCACCCCCGACCGCCTCGTCGCCTATGCCAAGAGCGCGGCGGAGCGCGGCCTCAAGGCGATCATCGCGGGCGCAGGCGGCGCCGCGCACCTGCCCGGCATGGTCGCCTCGATGACGCGCGTCCCGGTGCTCGGCGTTCCCGTCCAGTCGGCGGCATTGAGCGGCGTCGATAGCCTCTATTCGATCGTCCAGATGCCTGGCGGCGTCCCCGTCGCGACCTTCGCAATCGGCAAGGCGGGCGCGACCAACGCCGGGCTGTTCGCCGCCGCGCTGCTCGCGAACGAGGATGCGGGTCTCGCCGACAAGCTGAATGGCTGGCGCGATGCGCAGACGAACGGCGTCGCCCCCGTTCCCGTTCGCGAGGGCTGACCTTTTGCTCGCACCCGGTTCGACGATCGGCATCCTTGGCGGCGGCCAGCTCGGCCGGATGCTTGGTCTTGCCGCGGCGCAGCTCGGCTACAAGGTTCACATTTACGCCCCCGACGCCGAAAGCGTCGCGGCCGAGGTGACCGCGCACCACAGCCAGGCGGCGTGGGACGACGAACCGCGCCTCGCCGCCTTCGCCGCGGCGTGCGACGTCGTCACCTATGAATTCGAAAATGTGCCCGTCGACACGGTGCGCTTCCTGTCGGGGCATGTCACGGTGCGCCCCGGCATGGCGGGCCTGAAGATCGCGCAGGACCGGCTGGAAGAAAAGACCTTCGTCGCGGGCCTCGGCGGCCGTCCCGCCCCCTTCGCGGCGGTGCCCGACCGCGCCGCGCTCGATGCCGCGCTGGCCGAGCTTGGCGCGCCCGCGATCCTCAAGACGGTGCGCATGGGCTACGACGGCAAGGGACAGGCGCGTATCGTGGCGCCCGCAGATGCCGACGCCGCATGGGAAGCGATCGGCCGCCACGCCGCGGTGCTCGAAGGTTTCGTGACCTTCGCGCACGAATTTTCGGTGATCCTCGTCCGCGGCATCGATGGCGAGGTCCGCTTCTGGGACTCGCCCGTCAATGTTCATGAAGACGGCATCCTCGCGACCTCGAGCCTGCCCCCGCCGCAGATCATCCTGGACCAGCAGGACGAAGCCCGCGCGCTGATGGCGAAAATCGCCGCCGAGCTCGATTATGCCGGCGTCCTCACCGGCGAATTCTTCGCCACCGAAGACGGGCCGGTATTCAACGAGATGGCGCCGCGCGTCCACAATAGCGGCCATTGGACGATCGAGGGTGCGGTCGCCAGCCAGTTCGCGAATCATATCCGCGCCGTCGCCGGCCTGCCGCTCGGCAGCACCGAAACCGCGACGCTCCCCGTCACCATGCACAATCTGATCGGCGGCGGGATCGAAACCGTGCCCGCGCTGCTCGCCGACGAAAATTGCCACGTCCATCATTACAGCAAGACCGCGGTGCGCGAGGGACGCAAACTCGGCCACGCCACCTGGGTTGGAGCCTCGCCCGCATGAACCGCCCCGAAATCACGCTGATCCTCGCCCGCGCGGCCAACGGCGTGATCGGCGCTGGCGGCAAGATGCCCTGGCATCTGCCCGCCGACCTCCGCCGCTTCAAGCAGCTCACCATGGGCCGCCCGATGATCATGGGGCGCAAGACCTTCGACAGCCTGCCCGCCATTCTGGAGGGCCGCCGCCACATCGTCCTCACCCGCGACCCCGACTGGCAGGACGAGGGCGCCGAGCCCGTGGCGACGATCGAGGAAGCGCTGAAGCTCGCCAACGCGCCGCACGTCATGGTGATCGGCGGAGCGGAAATCTATCGCCTTTTCCTGCCGCTGGCCGACCGCGTCGAACTGACCGAAGTCGCGATCGAGCCCAAGGGCGACGCGGTCATCGACTATCCAGCCGTCGCCGACTGGCGCGAAGCCGCGCGCGAGGATCATCCCGCCGACGACGCCGGCCGCCCGGCGTACAGCTTCGTCACGCTGGTGAGGAAATAACCGATGCGCCGCTGGCTGGCCGGCCTGTTGCTCGTCGTTGCGGTCGCCGCGCTGGCTTTTTTCGCGCTCGCCCCCGGGATCATCGAGCGCGGCACGAACAAGATCGACGGCAAGCCGCTGCCGACGGTCAGCGAACGCGCGAAAGCGCTGCACTCGACGCTCACGATCGTCGACCTCCACAGCGATACTTTGCTGTGGAAACGCGACATCCTCGATCGCGCGACACGCGGCCATATGGACCTGCCGCGGCTCGAGGACGGAAATGTCGCGCTGCAAATCCTCGCGAGCACGACCAAGTCGCCCAAGGGCCAGAATTACGACGCCAACAGCGGCGACACCGACAATATCACCGCACTGGTGATCGCGCAGCTCCAGCCGGTGCGGACGTGGAACTCGCTGCTCGAACGCTCGCTCTGGCACGCGGAAAAGCTGCACCGTGCGGTCGCCGTATCGGCGGGCAAGCTGCGCGCGGTCGATACGCCCGACGATATCGGCACCCTGCTCGCCGCGCGTCGCGGCAAGGTTCCGCCCGTCGGCGCGATGCTCAGCATCGAGGGGCTCCACGTCCTCGAAGGCAAGCTCACCAATCTCGACAAACTATATGCCGCGGGCTTCCGCATGGCGGGGCTCACCCATTTCTTCGACAATGAGCTCGCCGGATCGATGCACGGGCTGAAGAAGGGCGGGCTCACCCCGCTCGGACGGCAGGTCGTCGAGACGATGGAGGCGAAGGGCATGATCGTCGACATCGCGCATTGCTCGAAAGCCTGCGTCGCGGACATCCTCAAGATCGCGCGCCGCCCGGTCGTGTCCAGCCACGGCGGCGTGCAGGCGACGTGCCAGGTCAACCGCAACCTCAGCGACGAACAGATCAAGGGCGTGGCCGCGACCGGCGGGGTCGTCGGCATCGGCTATTGGGACGCCGCCGTCTGCGACACATCCCCCTCGAGCATCGCCAAGGCGATGAAGCATGTCCGCGACCTTGTCGGCATTCAATATGTCGCGCTCGGCAGCGATTATGACGGCGCCACCACCGTGCGCTTCGATACCTCGAAGCTCGCGCAGGTGACGCAGGCGCTGATCGACGCGGGCTTTTCCGACGACGAGATTCGCGCCGCGATGGGCGGCAACGCGATCCGCATACTCAAGGCGGGGCTGGTGCCCCTGACCCCGCCAGCCCCATGATCCGCCTCGACGGCCACGCCCGTATCGACGAGCCCTTGCGCGGCGGGGTGATCGCGCTCGGCAATTTCGACGGATTCCACGCCGGGCACCAGGCGGTCGTCGGCCGCGCGGTCCACCATGCAAAGGACGATGGCCGCCCGGCGATCGTCGCGACCTTCGATCCGCATCCGGTGCGCTTCTTCAAGCCCGACGTCCCGCCCTTCCGCCTCACCACGCTCGACCAAAGGCAGGAGCTGTTTGCCGCCGCGGGCGCCGACGCGATGCTTGTCCTGCCCTTCGACGCCGCGCTCGCAGGCACGACGGCACAGGATTTCATCTCCACGCTCTTGCTCGATCGCTACGGCGCCGCGGGCGTCGTCACCGGCAGCGACTTCGTCTTCGGCAAGGGCCGCGGCGGCGATGTCGTCACGCTCGCCGAACATGCGCGCACGCACGGCTTCTTCACCGAAATGGTCGCGCCGGTCGACGACGCCGAGGAGGTCATCTCGTCGAGCCGCATCCGCGAGGCGCTCCAGGCGGGCGACTGCGCCGCCGCAACGCGCCTGCTCACCCGCCCCTTCACGGTGCGCGGGCGGGTGCAGCACGGCGACAAGAATGGCCGCCTGCTCGGCTTTCCGACCGCGAATATCGAAATGGGGCAGTATCTCCGCCCGCGCTACGGCATCTATGCCGTCACCGGCCGCCTGCCCGACGGGCGTATCCTGAAGGGCGCCGCAAACCTTGGCATCCGCCCGACCTTCGATCCGCCGAAGGAGTTGCTCGAACCGCATTTCTTCGACTTCGCCGAGGATCTTTACGGGCAGGAGATCGACGTCGCCTTCCACGCCTTCATCCGGCCCGAAGCCAGGTTCGACGATATGGACGCGTTGATGGCGCAGATCGCCGAGGACTGCGACGAGGCCAAGAGGCTGCTCGCCCATCTTTGATTTTTATCACCCCGGACTTGATCGGGGACCCATGAGGCGAGGCAGGAACGGATGCCGGATCAAGTCCGGCATGACGGATTGGGGGAATGATGACCGACAGCGAAGATTGGGCCGCAGCGCTCGAAGGCCCGAAGAAAAAGCCGATGAAGCGGCGCACAAAAATCCTGCTCTGGCTTTTCGCTGCCCTTGTCGCCTGGTTCACCCTGTCGAACGCGAGCTTCCTCGCCCCCGATCCCAAGGGCAAGCCGAAGCTGATCGCGCATCGCGGCGTCTATCACCTCTACGACAAGCGCGCCGCGACGGGGCGCGACACCTGCACCGCGCGGCATATCTTCGCGCCCGAGCATGAGGTGTTCGAAAACACCCCCGAATCGATGCGCTGGGCGGTCGGCAACGGCGCCGCGATGGTCGAGGTCGATGTCGCGCCGACCAGGGATGGACGCATGGTGCTGTTCCACGACTGGTCCGTCGACTGCCGCACCGATGGCAAGGGCGAAACACGCGACCTGACACTCGCCCAGCTCAAGGCGCTCGACATCGGCTTTGGTTACACCGCCGACGGCGGCAAGACCTTTCCGCTGCGCGGCAAGGGCATCGGCAAGATGCCGACGGTCGAGGAAGGCCTCGCGGCGCTCCCCGTCCATCCGATCCTGTTCAACTTCAAGTCGAAAGACGCGCGCGAGGCCGACCAGCTGTTCGCGATCCTGAAAGCCTCGGGCCGCGACAGCGTTAAGATCGGCGACGCTTTCTACGGCGGCGCAGCGCCGGTGAAGCGGATGCGCGAATTGTTGCCGGACAATTGGTCCTTCGACCTCAAGGGCGGCGCGAAGGCCTGCACAAAGGATTATGTCGCCTGGGGCTGGACCGGCGTCGTCCCCGAAAGCTGCCGGAACGGCGTGATCGCGATCCCGATCAACTATCAATGGGCCTATTGGGGCTGGCCCGACCGGCTGATCGCCCGCATGGACAGCGTCGGCGCGCGCGTGATCGTGTTCGGCCCCTATGAAAAGGGCAAGTCGAACGAAGGCGTTTCGACCCCGCAGCAACTCGCGAAAATTCCCGCGAGCTTCAATGGCCATATCTGGGTCGAGGATATTCGCGAAGTCGGCCCGGCGCTGCGGCCGCGGCAGAGGTAAGGGCGAGCTTATCACTCCTCGTCATCCCGGACTTGATCCGGGTTGACGAAGCGGTCATCGTTCCGCGCCCATTCCCTTTGCTCCCACGCAAATCTGCGCTAAGCGCCGCCACCATGACCGACACGCCCGCACCCGCCGAACAGCGCGCCAAAGATACTGGCGATTACCGCGACACCGTCTTCCTGCCCAAGACCGACTTTCCGATGAAGGCCGGCCTGCCGCAGAAGGAACCGGCGATTCTCGCCAAATGGCTCGAGGGCAATCTCGAAGGCCAGATTCGCGAAGCCCGCAAGGGCCGCGAGCAGTTTATCCTCCACGACGGCCCGCCCTACGCCAATGGCGATATGCACATCGGCCATGCGCTAAACCATATCCTGAAGGACATGGTCGTCCGCACCCAGACGCTGAAGGGCAAGGACGCGCCTTACGTGCCCGGCTGGGATTGCCACGGCCTGCCGATCGAGTGGAAGGTCGAGGAGCAGTATCGCAAGAAAAAGCTCAACAAGGACGAGGTTCCGGTCGAAGAATTCCGCGCCGAATGCCGCGCCTATGCGCAGCATTGGGTCGACACGCAGCGCGAGCAATTGAAGCGCCTCGGTATCGGCGGCGACTGGGACCATCCGTACCTCACGATGGATTATGAGGCCGAAGCCACCATCGTCCGCGAATTGCTCAAATTCGCGGCGAACGACATGCTCTATCGCGGCGCCAAGCCGGTGATGTGGTCGCCGGTCGAAAAGACCGCGCTCGCCGAAGCCGAGATCGAATATGAGGATATCGTCTCGACGCAGATCGATGTGGCGTTCGAGATCGTCGAGAGCCCGATCGCGGAGCTGGTCGGCGCACATGCGGTGATCTGGACGACGACGCCTTGGACGATCCCGGTCAATCAGGCGATCGCCTACGGGCCAGAGGTTGAGTATGTGCTGGTTGAGCCGATGGTGGGTGGTTCGACAGTTGGCGATCAACGGCTCGATATTGCCGTTCAAACACACCCGCTACGCCATCTTGTGGGGGGCCGAATCCTGATCGCGCGACCGCTCTTGAAGCAGGTTGAGGACAGAATTCAGGCGACTCTCGGGACCACAGATGATGGCGCTCGTTTCATGCTAGGACTTGAAGAGCGGAAGATCTTCAGAGGCTCCGACCTCGCCGGCACCATCGCCCGCCACCCGATGCACCATCTCGGCGGCTTCTTCGCGCGCCCGCGTCCCTTCCTTGCGGGCGATTTCGTCACCACCGACAGCGGCACCGGGCTTGTCCATATGTCGCCCGACCATGGCGAGGATGATTTCGACCTGTGCAAGGCGAACGGCATCGACCCCGTGTTCGCGGTTGAGGGCGACGGCAAATATCGCGACGACTGGGGCTGGCTCGGCGGTCAGGGCAGCGTCATCAACCCGAAGTTCAACGCCCCCGACGGCCCGATCTGCACCGACCTGCGCGACGCCGGCGGGCTGCTCGCGGCCAGCGCAGATTACAAGCACAGCTATCCGCACAGCTGGCGCTCGAAAGCCAAGGTCATCTATCGCTGCACCCCGCAATGGTTCGTGCCGATGGACCGGGTGATGACGCATATCGAGCCCAAGGCGCCGCGCGAGCAGCGCTGGGAATCCGAAGGCGGCGCGATCAACCCCGCCGAAGAGGATCTGTGCGCCGCGCCGACGCTGCGGCAGGCCGCGATGCACGCGATCGACCGCACGCGCTTCGTCCCCGAAAAGGGCCGCAACCGCATCGGGTCGATGGTCAAGGACCGCCCCGACTGGGTGCTCAGCCGCCAGCGCGCCTGGGGCGTACCGATCACGCTCTTCGTCGACCGCAAGACCGGCCAGTATCTGAGCGACCCCGCCGTCAACGACCGCATCGTCGCGGCGGTGAAGGCGGGCGGCGTCGACGCATGGAGCGACGCGCGCGCGCAGGAATATCTGGGCGACGCTTATGACGCCGCCGATTACGAGCGCATCGTGGACATCCTCGACGTCTGGTTCGATTCGGGCTGCACCCACGCCTTCGTCCTCGAAAGCGGCCGCTGGCCCGCGCTCGTCCGCCACGACGGCGGCACCCACAGCGCCGACCTCTATCTCGAAGGCAGCGACCAGCATCGCGGCTGGTTCCAGTCGTCCTTGCTCGAAAGCTGCGGCACGCGCGGACAGGCGCCGTACAAGGCGGTGCTGACCCACGGCTTCACGATGGACAGCAAGGGCTTCAAACAGTCGAAATCGCTCGGCAACACGACCGATCCCGTCAAGGTGATGCAGACCAACGGCGCCGACATCATCCGCCTGTGGGCGCTGAGCGTCGACTTCACCGAGGACCATCGCATCGGCGACGAAATCCTCAAGGGCGTCGCCGACCAGTATCGCAAGCTGCGCAATACGTTCCGCTACCTGCTCGGCGCGCTCGACGGCTTCACCGAAGAGGAACGCGTCACCGACGTCGCGGCGATGCCCGAGCTTGAGCGCTACATGCTCTCGCTTCTCGCCGATCTCGACGCCAAGATGCATCAGGCGGTCGATGACTTCGACTTCAATACCTACACGCGCCTGCTCGCCGATTTCTGCAACGAGGACCTCTCGGCCTTCTATTTCGA
Organism: Sphingopyxis chilensis; assembly: GCF_035930445.1. NCBI lineage: Bacteria > Pseudomonadati > Pseudomonadota > Alphaproteobacteria > Sphingomonadales > Sphingopyxidaceae > Sphingopyxis > Sphingopyxis chilensis. The sequence goes on from NZ_CP142394.1 coordinate 3,463,659, forward strand.
CATCCGCAAGGACGTCCTCTACTGCGACCTCGGCCCCGCCGCCCCACTCGGCACCGACACCCGCCGCGCGTATCGCAGCGTGCTCGACACGCTCTTCCACGCGCTCGTCCGCTACGCGGCGCCGGTGCTGGTGTTCACGGCTGAGGAAGTGTGGGGTACGCGCTATCCCGATGCGGGCAGCGTGCATTTGCTGGAGTGGCCGGCACTACCGTCGTTCGAGCGTGACAAGGATCTCGTCGTTCGGAATACCGAACTGCGCGAAGTCCGCGCACGAGTCACCGAAGCCATCGAACCTTTGCGTCGTGACAAGATCGTGCGTTCCAGCCTCGAAGCTGAAGTAACGATGAGCGATCTCGACACCATCCTCCGGGACCTTGATCCGGCTTATTTGGCAGAAACCTTCATTTCTGGAGCGGTGCATCTTGTGCCGGGGCATGACGGCATCACGATCAAGGCGACCGAAAACCACAAATGCGGCCGCTGCTGGCGCCACCTGCCCGAAGTCACCGCCGACGGCGCCTTGTGCAATCGCTGCGACACGGTATTGACCGCGGCATGAGCAGCCAACGTTCGCCCTATCTGCGCTTCGGCCTTATTTTCGCCGCCGCCGCCTTCATCCTCGACCAGATCGCTAAATGGGTCGTCACCGTCCCGCTGTCGCTGGAACCCAAGGGGCAGATCGAGATCACGGGCTTCTTCAACCTGACCTGGGCGGAAAATTGCGGCATTTCACTGTCGATGTTCGCTAGCTGCACCGACACGACGCGCTGGACGCTCGTTGCGGTGACCGGGATCGTCGCCGCCGCGGTTGCCTTCTGGATGACGCGCGAGCAGGCGAAGGGCGACGTGATCGCGCTCGCGATGATCCTCGGCGGCGCGCTCGGCAATATCGTCGATCGCGTGCGCTTCGGCTATGTCGTCGACTTCGCCGACCTGCATATCGGCGATTTCCGCCCTTTCATGATCTTCAACGTCGCCGATGCGTGCATCACGCTCGGCGTGCTTTTGCTGGTTGCGCGCGCGCTGCTCTTGGGCGAAAAGGCCGGGAACGCGGACGCCAAGCCGTCCGCCGAGTAAACGGGGCGCATTGGGAGTATGTTTAAAGTGAACCGGACCACCGCCATCCTGGCTGCCTCGATCGTCGCCACCACCCTGTCGGCCTGCGGGTCGAACAGCCTGTTCAGCCGCGACCGCCCCGACGAGATGATGGTGTCGCGTCAGGCGCCGCTCGTCGTGCCGCCCGATTTCGCGCTGACCCCGCCCGCGCCCGGCACCGCGCGGCCCGGCGGCGAATCGACCGCCGAACAGACGCTGCGCGCGCTCTTCGGCGGCGCGTCGCAGCGTAGCGCGAGCGAGACGCAGATCATCGGCGCCGCCGACGGCACTCGCGCCGATCCGGGCATCCGCAGCGCAGTCGGCAGCCCCGGCACGCAGGTCGTCGACAAGGGCCTCGTCGTCCGCGACATCCTCGCCGCCCCCGAAGGCGACGGCCGCGACGCACAGGCGGCGATCCCGGGCGCGTAAGGCGCTCCACCCAGCCTCGTCATCCCGGACCTGATCGGGGATCCACTGCGGCGCCGCGGTCATGGGCCCCGGGTCAAGCCCGGGTGACGGCGAATTATATGTCCGCAAGCGGCCGCTAACCGACCTCAGCCAAGCGCCGCTCCGCGCGGCAGCCATGTGTCGCCCCATGCCTTGATCGCATCATAGGTCGGGCGCAGCGCCAATCCGGCCGCGGTCAGCCGGTAAACGGCGCGCTTGCCCTCGGGCGGCACGCGTTCCATCACGCCCGCTTCGACCAGCCAGCCGAGCCGCGACGTCAACGCCGCGCGCGAAATGTCGAGCCGCGCGATAAAATCCTCGAAGCGGTCGACCCCCAAGAACGCCTCGCGCAGGATCAGCAGCACCCAGCGATCGCCAAGCAGGCGCGAGGCGCGGCCGACCGCGCACGGCGACCGCGATGGCGTATAATCCTTCATAGTCTGGATTTAAGACTTGACGCGAAGCGGCGCAAGCGGCGATAATGTCTGCAATCCAGACTAAACAGGATTCGCCCCATGCGCGGACATCGCTTTGCGAGCAACGACGAGGCCGTCGCCTATATGAAACGCGTCGCGGTCGATGCCTCGGGTTTCACCGCCTTCCTCGGGGTCGAACCGCTGCGCTGCTTCGACGGCGAATCCGAACTGCTGCTCGCGCTCCGCCCCGACATGACCCAGCATCACGGTTTTGCGCACGGCGCGATCGTGGGGCTGATGGCCGACAATGCCTGCGCATGGGCGGCGAGCAGCGTCGTCGGCGACGTGGTGACGGGCAGCTATATGATCAACTTCCTCGCGCCTGCGAAGGGCAGCCGGCTGCGCGCGAAGGGCAGCGTGATCAAGGCGGGCAAGCGCCAGGCAATCGTCCGCGCCGACGTCTGGGCCGAAAGCGACGGCGAGGAACCGCGCCGCTGCGCGATCGCGCAGGCGACGATCGTGCCGGTTGCGGTGGACGCCGCGCCGGTGGCGGCCGTACACGAAGCGGCCACCTGCCTCACCTGCGCCGCGATCGAGGCGGCGCATGTCGCCGACCCGTCGCGCGAAGCTGCCTGAGGGTCACAGGAACATCAGCGAAAAGAGGGTGAAGGCCGCGAGCGCCTCGACCATCGCGATCGAGGCATGGCCCGCAGCGCGCCAATAGCTGATCCTGAGGTGCTGCGCGAACCAGAATATCTGCAGGGTCCCGAACCACAGCAGCGCGAAGGCGAGCAGCGCGATCCCGCCAAGCTGGGGGGCGAGCGGCTTCAGCTGCATCAGGATGCCCGAAATGCCGACCATCGCCGAAAAGGGCGCGGCGACATAGCATTGGCTGTAAAAGGGCGGCTTCAACGGGCCGCGGTCGAGCTTCACATTGCGCGCGCGCACGAGCCGCGCCGCCATGGCCAGCGGAAAGATGCTGAAAAAGGCGACGCGCATCACGATCAGGCTCGAATCGTCGTTGACCAGCCCGCCCAGCCCCGTCTTTTGCAGCACCGTCTCGCTCTGCCCGACGATCGACAGCTCGGCGGCGTGCGTCAGCGCAAGCGTCAGCATCAGGAACAAGGGCGGCGACATCGTGTCGGTATATTGGCGCTCGGCGGGGTCGGAGAGCTCGGACTCCGAATAATCCATCATCTTCAGCGGCCGCGTCAGCGCGCGCCACAGCGTGACCGGATAGAAGATCAGCCACGACATGACCTCGTACAGCAGCTCGTCGAGCGACTGGATGAGTTTCAGGAAATCCATGGCGTGCCCCCCCGCCCCGACCGGGCGTCCAACCTAGGCCCGCGCGCCCGCTTCCTCGACCCCCGCGCTGTTGTGGCGCAGCGCTTTCAGCACCGTATCGACGATCTGCGGCGCGTTGAGCCCCGCCGCGTCATATTGCAGTTCGGGCTTGTCCTGATCCTGAAAGACGTCGGGCAGGCGCATCGTGCGCAGCTTCAGCCCGGCGTCGATCAGCCCCTCATCGCTCGCGAGCGTCAGCACATGCGCGCCCAGCCCGCCGATGCTGCCTTCCTCGATCGTCACGCAGACCTCATGGCCGGCAAGCGCCTTGCGGATCAGCTCCTCGTCGAGCGGTTTCGCGAAGCGCAGGTCGATCACGCTCGTCGACAGGCCCCTTGCTTCCAGCGTGTCGGCAGCCTTGAGCGCCTCGGCAAGCCGCGTCCCGAGCGACAGGATCGCGACAGTCTTGCCGCTGCGCACGACGCGGCCCTTGCCGATCTCCAGCTTCTCGGGAAGCGCGGGAAGCGCCACGCCCGTGCCGTTGCCGCGTGGATAGCGAAAGGCGATGGGGCCCGCGTCATATTCGGCCGCGGTATAGGTCATATGGACGAGTTCGGCCTCGTCCGCCGCCGCCATGACAACGAAATTGGGCAGCGTCGCCAGATAGGTGACGTCGAACGACCCCGCATGTGTCGATCCGTCGGCGCCGACCAGCCCCGCGCGGTCGATCGCGAAGCGCACCGGCAGGTTCTGGATCGCAACATCGTGGACGACCTGGTCATAGGCGCGCTGGAGGAAGGTCGAATAAATCGCCGCGAAAGGCCGCATCCCCTGCGCCGCCAATCCCGCCGCGAACGTCACCGCATGCTGCTCGGCGATGCCGACGTCGAAGCTGCGCGTCGGATGCGCTTTCGCGAATTTGTCGACGCCGGTGCCCGACGGCATCGCCGCGGTGATCGCGACGATGCGCGGATCGGTATCGGCAAGCTTGGCGAGCGTTTCGCCGAAGACATTTTGATAGGCGGGCGGTCCCGGCGGCGCCTTCGCCTGTTCGCCGGTGATGACGTCGAATTTCTGGACGCCATGATATTTGTCGGCGGCGGCCTCGGCGGGGGCGTAGCCCTTGCCCTTCTTGGTCACCGCGTGGATCAGCACCGGGCCATGCTCGCTGTCGCGGACATTTTCGAGCACGGGGATCAGATGCTCGAGATTATGCCCGTCGATCGGCCCGACATAATAAAAGCCGAGCTCCTCGAACAGCGTCCCGCCCATCGCCATGCCGCGCGCGAACTCGTCGGTCTTCTTCGCCGCCTTGTGCAGCGGCTCGGGCAGCTTGCGCGCGAAGCGCCGCGCGATTTCGCGCAATTCGACGAACGGGCGCGACGACACCAGCTTCGCCAGATAGGCCGAAAGCCCTCCGACCGGCGGCGCGATCGACATGTCATTGTCGTTGAGGATGACGATCAGCCGGTTGCCCGCCTGCTTCGCATTGTTCATCGCCTCATAGGCCATGCCCGCCGACATCGACCCGTCGCCGATCACCGCGATCGCGCGCCCAGGCGCGCCGGTCAGCTTGTTCGCGACCGCGAAACCCAGCGCCGCGCTGATCGACGTCGAGCTGTGCGCCGCGCCGAACGGGTCGTACTCGCTCTCGCTGCGCTTGGTAAAACCGCTGAGGCCGCCGCCGGTCCGCAAGGTCCGGATGCGGTCGCGCCGCCCGGTGATGATCTTGTGCGGATAGCATTGGTGCCCGACGTCCCACACGATCTTGTCGCGCGGGGTGTCGAACACATAATGGAGCGCGGTGGTCAGCTCGACGACGCCGAGGCCGGAACCCAGATGCCCGCCCGTCGTGCCCACCGCAGAAATCATCTCGGCGCGCAATTCGTCGGCGAACTGGCGGAGGTCTTCGGGCTTCAGCTTGCGGAGGTCGGCGGGGACATCCACCGTGTCGAGCAGCGGCGTATGCGGGCGATCAGTCATCACGCCGTCATACTGGCAACGGCATGGGGTGTCGAACGAAAAGGGATCAGTCGCCGCGCTCGTCCTCGCGCCGTTTCGCCGCATCGACCTGCGCATAAAGCCCGCGCACCATCAGGTCGGTAAACACCAGCATCACCCCGACCATGCCGAGGAAAAGCGCGACCGCGACCGCGGGCAGCGGACCGATCGCCTCGACCCCCTCCTTCTTCATCGCCGCCGCCAGCAACGCGGCCGCGGCCATGAAGCCATAGCCGATCAGGCGCGGGATCCGGCTCATGCGCACGCACGCCGGGGTCGCCGGAGGGAACCAATGGCGCTGCGGAGGAATATCAAGGCGGCGAAGAAGCATCGTGGCATGAAAGCCACATGCGGCGAAATGCGGCGGTCGGCAAGACGAAGCCGTTGCAATGATGCGTTGTTTACTTACACCCCCGTAAAGAGGGGCAAAATATACAGGAACCGGACGCTTATGCCCGATTTGACCAAGCTGCTTCGCATAACGCGCTCGTTTCCGCTCTTCATCCCTTTCATCGCCGCAGCCATCGCCGTCCCCGCTGCCGCCGAAGACGTGCCGCTCTCTTACGATCTCCCGGCCTCCGCGGCCGACACGGCGCTCGCGACGGGCGTCGAGGATGCGCCCGCTCGCTATCTCCAGGATAGCGACATCGACGAGAATATCCTGCTGCCTCCCGCGCGGCCGCAGGACGACGATCCCGAACGCACATGGTCGCGCGACTATTTCGCGATCGCCGCCGGGGTGCTCAACACGCCCAAATATAACGGCTCGGACGATCGCCGCACGCTGCCCGCCTTTTACCTGCGCGGGCGGATCAGCGGCTATTCCTTCTCGACGCGCGGCACCAATTTCCAGGTCGATTTGATCCGCCAGCGGCGCGGGCAAAAAACCGATTTCAAATTCGGGCCGACGATCAGCCTGCGCGGCGACCGCACCGGCAAGATCGACGACCCGCAGGTCGCGGCGCTCGGCAAGCGCAAACTCGCGGTTGAAATGGGGCTGTTCGCCGGCGTCAGCCATACCGGGGTCATCACCAGCGCCTATGATCAGGTCAGCTTTCGCATGTCGGCGTCGAAGGATATCTCGGGCCGCCATGGCAGCTGGACCGCATCGCCGACGATCGATTATGGTACCCCGCTGTCGAAACGCGCCTATGTCGGCGTGTCGGCGTCGGTCAATTTCTATGGCAAGGGTTTCGGCCGCTATTATTACGACATCGACGCAGCGGACAGCGCCGCGAGCGGGCTTCCCGTCTATGACGGCGCGGGCCGCAAGGCGACTGCGGGCAAATATACGGTTGGAATCGCGGGCGCCTATGCGCTGTCGGGTGACCTCAGAAAGGGGTTCACGCTGATCGGCGGCGCACAATATGGCCGAATCGGCTCGCGCTTCGCCAAATCGCCCATCGTGGCCGACGTCGGCAGCGCCGACCAATGGCTTTTCGGCGCCGGGCTCGCCTATCAATTCTGACGAGTTTCGACCGGAAGCGGCTCTCTCTCTCTCCCCTCGTCAACCTCTAACGAGACGCGTGGCTCGTTAGACTTGATCCGGGGTCCACGACGTCAGCGCCGCAGTGGATCCCGGATCAAGTCCGGGATGACGAACAAGGGAACGGCAGCTCACCACCCCGAAGCCGCCATCCGAAACGCAAAAAAGGGCGGCACGCGGCCGCCCTCCCGGATCCCGGTCATCGCCGGGATGACGCATTTCAAACCGCGCAGCTCAGCCGCGCGGGAAACGCCTCACTTGATCTTGGCTTCCTTGAACTCGACGTGCTTGCGCGCACGCGGGTCGTATTTCCGCACCGTCATTTTTTCGGTCATCGTGCGCGGGTTCTTTTTCGTGACATAGAAAAAGCCCGTGTCGGCGGTGCTCACCAGCTTGATCTTGACGGTCGTCGGCTTGGCCATGGCCCTGTTCCTCGAAATGACTGCACATCCGCCGGAGGCCCGATGGATGCGGCGGGACTATGGGCCCCGACGTTGGTGTGAAAAACATGAAAGGGCCGCGCGACGCCGCGCCGCCCCTCAATATCCGGGCGCCTTTGGCGGGATTCGGCCTTTCTGTCAAGCGAAAGCGAAGGGCGGGCGGCAAGATCGGCCGCCCGCCCGGGAGGGGTTCAGGCGTTCTTTATCTCGAAGCGGACGGTCATCACCTTCCAGCTTTCTTCGGGCACCCCGCCGCGCGTCGCGGGTTTGAAACGCCATTTGGCGAGCGCGCGCCGCTTCGTCGCTTCAAAGAAGCCCGGACTGTCGGCGCTGATCAGCTCGACCGCCTTGACCCGCCCGTCGGCACCGATCAGCACGCGGACCTTCGCCACACCCTCGATCCCCCCGCGCTGCTCGCGCGCCGGATAATCGGGCTGGAAGGCGCCGGCAAAACGCGGATCGACGTCGGCGAGCACGAGCTTGGGCGGCGCGGGCGGATCGACAGGCGGCACGGGCGGGCCGGGATCTATGCGCGGCAGGTCGACGATCACCGGCCCCGGCTCGACGCGATCGTCGCCAAGCGGGATCGTCTTGACGATCGGCTCGACCGTGTCGCTGGCAGAGGAGGTTTTCGGCGTAGGCTTGGCATCCTCGACCACCTCGGGCGGCGGCGGGGGCGGCGTCGGCAGGTCGATAATCGTGCCGATCAGCGGGACGCTCCGCGGTCCGGGCTCGACGACCATCGGTGACAAGGCAACCGCGACGACGAGCGCCGCCGGCAATCCCACGGCAAGCAAAGCGGCAACCGGCCGGTGACTCTGGCCGGCGCCATAGCTGTTGCGTGGTTGCAGGGCTTGACGGGCACCGGCCGGCACCGTCGCCGCCTCGGGCGTGGCCACAATCGCCGAAATCAAGGGTATCAAGGTCATGGCATCTCTCCTTGCCTGTCGACCCGGCCCCGCGGCGTTCTGACCGTCGTCTCCGGCCAGGTCAGAATGACGTGATATTATAACATCACGTCACTTGTCAAGCGGATCGGTAAGCAAGAATCAATCGGCCGGGCGATTCGCGCCTATGCGGCCGAAAGCCGCGCGGACGCCTCGCTCTTGTCGATCAGCGGCAGCAGCTCGGCCATGTCGGGCCCGTGATCGCGTGCCGTCAGCGCGCGGCGCAGCGGCAGGAACAGCGCGCGGCCCTTCGCGCCCGTCGCCGCCTTCACCGCGCCGGTCAGCGCGTGCCAGGGATCATTCGTCCAGTCGATATCCGGCACGGCAGCCGCCGCCGCGTCGAGCACCGCGCGGTCGGCCGCTTCGGCAGGCGGTGGTGCGAAGGGGCCCTCGAACACGGGCAGCCACTCGGCCGCCTCGGCGACCGTCATCACATTCGGGCGAATCGCGTTCCAGCGCGCTTCGGTGATCGCGGCGGGGAGTCGCCCGGCGACCGCGGAATGATCGGTGTGATGCAGGATCTTCTGGTTCAGCAGCACCAGCTCGGCTTCGTCGAAGCGCGCGGGAGCGCGGCCGAAGCGCGTAAAATCGATGCTCTCGATCAGCGGCGCGGGCGTCGTCACCGGCTCGACCGGATCGCTGGTGCCGAGCCGCGCGAGCAAAGCGACGAGCGCGATCGGCTCGATCCCCTCATCGCGCAGGCTCGCCATGCCGAGCGAGCCGAGCCGCTTCGACAATTTGCCCTCGGTCCCGACGAGCAGCGCTTCGTGCGCGAATTCGGGCGGCTTCGCCCCGAGCGCGTCGAACATCTGGATCTGCGCCGCGGTGTTCGACACATGGTCCTCGCCGCGCACGACATGCGTGATCCCCATCGCGATATCGTCGATCACGCTCGGCAGCAGATAGAGCCAGCTGCCGTCGGCCCGGCGCACGACGGGGTCGGACATGGTCTTCGGCTCGAAATGCTGCGGGCCGCGGACCATGTCGGTCCACTCGATCGGCGCATCATGGTCGAGCCGGAAACGCCAGTGCGGCGCCACGCCTTCGGGCACCGGCGCCCCCTCGGGGCGGCGCTCGTAAACCGGCGGCAGCCCGCGCGACAGCAGCACCTTGCGCCGGATGTCGAGTTCCTCGGGCGTCTCGTAACAGGCATAGACGCGCCCGTCCGATTTGAGTTTTTCAAACTCGCGCTCATAAAGCGCAAAGCGCGCCGACTGCCGCTCCTCGCCGTCGATATCGAGCCCCAGCCACGCGAGGTCGGCGCGGATGCCCTCGACATATTCCTCCTTCGACCGCTCGAGGTCGGTATCGTCGATGCGCAGCAGGAAGCGCCCGCCATGCTTGCGCGCCCACATCCAGTTGTGGAGCGCGGTGCGGACATTGCCGACATGCAGGCTGCCGGTCGGCGAGGGGGCGAAGCGGGTAACGACGGTCATGATGTTTCTCTTGGGCGCCGGCAGGTCATTGATGTGCGCGAATGACCGATGCGGCGCGGAGGATCATGTTTGACACCCCATCCGGCTCCATCGCGAGCCTCCACCCATTTCAATATGGCGATACAACGCAGGCGTTCGGGTAAGGCCGGATCGGTTACCGCGACGCCGTTGCGGGTCAGCATTCGGCGTAGCGTGAAGCTGCACGTCTTGCTTTTTCGTCCGTCAGGGCAAGACATATCCTCAACCTGGATCACGACATCATCGCCGTTACGGCCCATGGCCCACTCCGTGCTCACCTCCACATTGCCGTTCCCGATCATCGCATTGAGACGAACGTCAGCGAAGATTGCTGCACAATATTCGCAGGAGCGCTCGGGGGCGGTTTCCGGCTCGGCCAGAAACAGGAGCAAGAGTGCGGCGATCATGCAGTCCGAAACCCGTGCGTGATCGGATAGCGCCGGTCGCGCCCGAAATTGCGCGTCGACAATTTGACCCCCGGCGGCGCCTGGCGTCGCTTATATTCGGCGAGCATCAGGAGGCGCTCGATCCGCGCCACGGCGTCGCGATCGAAACCATATTTCGCCACGACATCATCGACGCTCGCTTCCTCTTCGACGAGCATATGGAGCATCCGGTCGAGATCGGCGTAGGGCGGCAGGCTGTCCTCGTCCTTCTGGTCGGGGCGCAACTCGGCGCTCGGCGGCTTGGTGACGATATTGTCGGGCATCACCGGCGTGACCGGGTTGCGCGACAGGCGCGGGACATTTTCGTTGCGCCACTTCGCGATCGCAAAGACCGTCATCTTGTACGCGTCCTTCAGCGGGTTGTAGCCGCCCGCCATGTCGCCATAGATGGTCGCATAGCCGACGCTCATCTCGCTCTTGTTGCCCGTTGTCAGCAGCATCGGGCCGAATTTGTTGCTGAGCGCCATCAGCGTCACACCGCGGATGCGCGACTGGACATTCTCTTCGGTGATGTCGACCTGCTTGTCGGCGAAGCTGCCGGCAAGCATCACGTCGAACGCCTCGACTGCGGGAACGATCGGGATCGTGTCGAGCCTGCACCCGATCATGCGCGCGCATCCGGCCGCATCGTCGAGGCTCTCTTCGCTGGTAAAGCGACTCGGCAGCATCACGCACCAGACCTTGTCGGGGCCCAGCGCATCGGCGGCGATCGCGGCGCAGATCGCCGAATCGATCCCGCCCGACAGGCCGAGCACCACGCCGGGAAAGCGATTGCGTTCGACATAGTCGCGCAAGCTGAGGATCATCGCGCTATAGATGTCGGCGGGGTGCGCTTCCCATTCGGCGATCGCACCGGGTTCGCAGGTCCAGCGCCCGTCGCCCGCATTCGTCCAGCGCGTGACGCGCTCCTCGCTCTCCCAGTCGGTTAGCCGGTGCGCGGTCGATCCATCGTCGTTGAGGACGAAGGAGCAGCCGTCGAACACCAGCTCGTCCTGCCCGCCGATGCGGTTGAGGAAGATCAGCGGCAGCTTCGTTTCGGCGACGCGGCTCGCGAAGACTTGGGCAAGGCGGCGCTCGTCCTTGTCGATCTCATAGGGGCTGCCGTTGACCGATATCAGCAGCTCGGCGCCCTGCGCGGCAAGATGTGAGCTCACCTTCGGCAGCCAGCCATCTTCGCAGATCGGCAGCCCGAGCTTCACCCCGCGCCATTCGACGACGTCGGGCAACGGCCCCGGCGCGAAGATGCGCTTTTCGTCGAAGGTGCCGTAATTGGGCAGTTCATGCTTGCGCCGCGTCGCGACGATTTTGCCGTCATCGAGCAAGGCGACGATATTATAGAGCGCTTCCCCCTCCCGCTCGACCGACCCGACGAGCATCGCCGGGCCCCCATCAGCGGTTTCCGCCGCCAGATCGGCGAGCAGCTTCGTCGCGCGCTCGGCGAGCGCGGGTTTGAGCACCAGATCCTCGGGCGGATAGCCGATCAGCTGGAACTCGGGGTAGAGGATCAGGTCGGCGTCCTTATGCCGCGCGCGAACGCTACGCATCGCATCGGCATTGGCGGCAAGATCGCCGACCGCCTGCGTCATCTGCGAAAGGACGATGGTAAGCGTTTCGGGCGAGGTCATGCCTTGCCCATATTCCGCCCGCGGCGCCGGGGCAATGGCGGCGAAGCAACTAGACCCTTCCCCTCTCCGCCCAGGGTGGCTAAGGGGCGCGCAATCCCACCCGCGCGAAAGGGCCTTGCACGCCATGAAACTCATCTCCGGCAACAGCAACCTGCCGCTGGCCCGTGCGATCGCGGACTATCTCGAACTGCCGCTGACCGACACGAGCGTGCGCCGCTTCGCCGACGAAGAGGTGTTCGTCGAAATTCACGAGAATGTCCGCGGCCAGGACGTCTTCGTCGTCCAGCCGACGAACTTCCCCGCGAACGACAATCTGATGGAATTGCTCATCATCAACGACGCGCTGCGCCGCGCCTCGGCGAAGCGCATCACCGCGGTCGTCCCCTATTTTGGCTATGCCCGCCAAGACCGCAAGCCCGGCCCGCGCACGCCGATCTCGGCGAAGCTCGTCGCGAACCTGATCACCACCTCGGGTGCCGATCGCGTCCTCGCGATCGACCTTCACGCCGGGCAGATCCAGGGCTTCTTCGACATCCCGACCGACAATCTCTATGCTGCGCCGGTGATGAGCGCCGACATCCAGGCGCGCTTCGGCGGCAAGAATCTGATGGTCGTCTCGCCCGACGTCGGCGGCGTGGTGCGCGCACGCGCGCTGGCGAAGCGCCTCGACAACGCCCCGCTCGCGATCGTCGACAAGCGCCGCGAGCGCGCGGGCGAATCGGAAGTGATGAACATCATCGGTGACGTTTCGGGCCGCTTCTGCATCCTGATCGACGATATCGTCGATTCGGCGGGCACGCTCTGCAACGCCGCCGCCGCGCTGAAAGCCGCGGGCGCCGAGGGTGTTGTCGCCTATTGCACGCACGGCGTGCTGTCGGGCGGCGCGGTCGCGCGCGTCGATGCGAGCGAACTCACCGAGCTCGTCATCACCGATTCGATCCAGCCGACCGACGCGGTGAACGACAGCGGCAAGGTCCGCGCGCTCACCGTCGCGCCCTTGCTCGGCGAAGCGATCAAGCGCATCGCCGACGAAACGAGCGTCTCCTCGCTCTTCGACTGATGCGTCAGCGCGCGACGAGCGCGCCGACGATATGCTCCATCTGCCTCCGGAAACTCGCATGGTCGGGCACGGCGTGGACGAGCCCGCGCGCCGTCCAGCATAGGGCCTGCGCCATGCTGCCCGCGCGCGCGACCGCCGATCCCGGGCCGCTCAGGCGGATCGCCTCGGCTATCGCGGCGACCAGCCGGCGTTCGGCGGTGCGCACCGCATCGGACGGATCGCGCTGGAGCATGGCGACGATCTCGGCGCCATGCGGCGAGGCATGGAGCGCCGCCATATGCCGCCCCACCCACGCGTCGAGCGCATCGACCAGTCGGTCGGCGAGCGTTTTCGCCGGCTGTTCGATGCTCGCGAGCGCGGCGGCGAGCGACGCGTCGATCAGCGCCTTCGTCGCCCAGCCGATCAACGCACCCTTCGATCCGTAGCGCAGATAAAGCGCCTGCCGCGAGACGCCGAGCGCGGCGGCGATATCCTCCATCGATGCCTTGCGCAGCCCATAGCGCGCGAAGGTCGCGACGATCGCATCGAGAGGAAACTCGCCCGGCATCGGCGTGATTTTACAGTTTATATGAATATTGTAAAATCGATATAATGACGTACCGAAGGGCGCGATATGTGCGCTGCGGACTGGCGGCGCGGGCCGGGCTGGGCTAGCGGGGGGCGATGTCGATTACCTCTGACCTTGCTCTCGCCAACCGCCTCGCCGACGCCGCGGGCGAAGCGATTCGCCCGCTTTTTCGTTCGCACTGGGCCCACGAAGCCAAGGCTGACGCGTCCCCGGTGACCGAAGCCGACCGCGCCGCCGAAGCCGCGATGCGCCGCCTGCTCGATGCCGAGGCGCCGCGCGACGGCATCATCGGCGAGGAATATGGCGCCGAGCGTCCCGAGGCCGCGCGCCAATGGGTGCTCGACCCGATCGACGGCACGGTCAGCTTCATGGCCGGCCGCCCGATCTTCGGCACGCTGATCGCGCTGCTGCAGGATGGCTGGCCGCTGATCGGGATCATCGACCAGCCGATCTCGGGCGAGCGCTGGGTCGGCGCAACGGGGCATCCGACCTTGTTCAGTGGCGTGCCCGCGACAACGCGCGCCTGCCGCAGCCTGTCCGACGCCGTTCTCGCGACGACCGGCCCGCAATATTTCAGCGACCATGACGGCGAGCATTTCATGGCGCTCGCGGCAAAGACGTCGCACAAGCGGATGCTCTTCGGCGGCGACTGCTACAACTATGGCCTGCTCGCGAGCGGCCATATCGACCTCGTCGTCGAAGCGGGGCTGAAGCTCCACGACTTCGCCGCGCTCGTGCCGATCGTCGAGGGTGCGGGCGGGACGATGTGCGACTGGAACGGCGACCCGCTGCATAGCGAGAGCGCGGGCCATGTCATCGCACTGGGCGATCCGGCGCGGCTCGAGGATGTGATCGAAGGACTCGCCTGCCACCACTGACAAGGGGAGGAACGGACATGGCTTATGAAGGCAGCTGCCATTGCGGCGCGGTGACCTATACGGTCGAGGGCGACATTCCCGACACGGCGATGAGTTGCAACTGCTCGCATTGCCGGCGCAAGGGCTTCCTGCTGACCTTCGTGCCGATCGACCGGTTTCGTCTGGAGAGCGGCAGTGACAAGCTCGCGTCGTACAAGTTCAACAAGCATAATATCGACCATCAACTCTGCTCCGACTGCGGCTGCCAGAGTTTTTCGGTCGGCATCGCCCCCGACGGCGCAAAGATGGCCGCGGTGAACCTGCGCTGCGTGCCCGATGCCGATCTCGACGCGCTCCAGATCCAGAAGGTCGACGGCGCGAGCTTTTAATCGGCTTCCAAGCTTGCATTTCCGGGCGAATCCCCCTAAGCGCCCCGCTTCCGATTGTGTCGGCTGGCTGAAAGGGCTGCCAGGCCGATACGCAAACGGACTTCAAAGGAGACCAAAATGCCCAAGATGAAGACCAAGAGCGGTGTGAAGAAACGCTTCAAATTCACCGCCTCGGGCAAGGTGAAGCACGGCGTCGCCGGCAAGCGCCACCGCCTGATGTCGCACAACTCGAAATATATCCGCACCAACCGCGGCACCAGCGTGCTCAGCGATTCGGACGCGGCCCATGTGCGCCTCTGGGCGCCCTACGGCCTGAAGTAAGGAGCGCTAGACCATGTCACGCATCAAACGCGGCGTCACCACGCGCGCCAAGCACAAGCGCGTATTGGATCAGGCGAAGGGCTATTATGGCCGTCGCAAGAACACGATCCGCATCGCCAAGCAGGCCGTCGAAAAGGCGGGCCAATATGCTTACCGCGACCGCAAGGTAAAGAAGCGGAGCTTCCGCGCCCTGTGGATCCAGCGCATCAACGCCGCGGTTCGCGCCGAAGGCCTGACCTATTCGCAGTTCATGCACGGCGTGAAGCTCGCCGGAATCGAACTCGACCGCAAGGTCATGGCCGACCTCGCGATGAACGAAGGCGGCGTATTCACCGCGATCATCGCGCAGGCGAAGGCGGCGCTGCCCAAGGCAGCCTGACGCTTTCAGCCAGGACGAACGAAACAAGGGCGGTCCCGCGGGGCCGCCCTTTTTCGTCGGGGTGTCCGTTATCGACCGGAAGCTGCTGTTCTACTTCTTACTTCGTCATTCCCGCGAAAGCGGGAACGACGATCCCCACCCCGAAGCCGACGCTTCAGCAAACCAGCCGCGCCCCCTCACATATGCGCGGTGACGGCGGGCGGGTTCCACCAATTATTGCCCGCGCCGTCCATATGGGTCACGGGCAGCGCCGCCATTTCGGCCGGAGTCAGATCGTCGAGGCACGCGATCGACACCGAAACATAGGCGCCGCCGATCTCCTCGACATAGCCATGACCGAACGCCGACACCCCGCACGCCTTGCAAAAGACATGATGCGCGCTGTTCGACCCGAACTGATAGTCGGACAGCGCCGCGGGATCGGTCAGCAGGCGAAATGCCTCGGGCTTGATCTGCGCGTTCCAGCCCCGCTTCTTGGTACAGATCGAACAATTGCATTTGCCCGTCCCCGCCTCGAGGTCGATGTCGGCCTCGAACTTGACGGCGCCGCAGTGGCACGAACCATGATGGGTTTTCAGCATTTCCTATCCTCCGGTCGGGTGCGCGCCGTCCGCCGGCGCCGCTCTCCCGAAGGGGATAGCCCACCCCCCTGACGGATCATGTCAGGAGGCGTCGTCCCAGCCGTTGCGCCGCCACCAATCGGCCATCAGCACCGCGCGCCGCCGCCCGAAGCCGGTCTCGCCGATCCGCGCCGCGACGATGCGGTCGATGCGAAAGCTGCGGTAATCCTGCCGCAGCAGGCACCAGGCCGCGATGATCTGCTTCTCCTCATAATAGGCGAGCGCCGCGGGCCAGATCGCGCGGGCCGTCGCCTTGCCGCGCTCGTCGGCATAGTCGATGTGCAGCACCTTCTCCGCGCGCATCGCATCGCGCACCGTCGCGAGCAGGGGCGCATCGCTCTCGCGCCACTGGCTGTTCACCGGCCACAGCCCCGCCTCGTCGATCCGCTGCTTGAGTTCGTCGGGGCTCGCCGCCGCGATCTTGGCGAGCGCCAGCCCCGCGGCGCGCGACAGCGATCCGTCCTGCCGCCCCTCGACCCAGCGCGCGCCGAGCACGAGCGCCTCCAGCTCGTCGGCGGTGAACATCAGCGGCGGCAGGAAAAATCCGGGGCGCAGCACATAGCCGACCCCCGCCGCCCCCTCGATCGGCGCGCCCAGGGCGATCAGCGCCTGGATGTCGCGATAGAGGGTGCGCACCGACACGCCCTGCTCCTCGGCCAGCACCTCCGCCGTCACCGGCCGCCGCCGCCGGCGCAGCCCGTCGATGATCGCGAACAACCGTCCCGTCTTGTCCATCAGCGCCGCCGATAGCTCCAGCTACGCGGCTTCGACCCGTCGATCGCCGAGATCGTCGCGGTCAGCGTGTCGCCGCCCCGAACATAGGCGATGCGCTGCGGATAATCGTGCGCGGCGTTCTCGAAGGTCGCGCTTGTCCCCTCCTGCCGCACCAGCCGGAACACGACCGGCGCCCCGCCCTGCGGCATCGCGATATAGGCGAGCGCGCCGTCGTCGCCGCGCGCGATGCGCAGAAATTCGAACTCGCGCAATGCCTCGTCGCGCCCCGAGCGGCTGTGCCCCAGCATCACCCCGCCGCGCGCGGGCGCCCAGCTTTCCTCGGTCCAGCGCCCGTCCGCCTCGCTCACCCAGTCGCCGGCGAGCCAGCCGAGATCGTCGACCGTCGCCGCCGGGCTCGCCGCCACCAGCAGGACCGATAGAACCGCCGCCATGATCCGCATGAATCTCTCCCTCGCCGCTCATTACCATCGCACCATCCCCATCATCAATGGACAGCGCATCCCCCGGCCCCTATAACCCCTCCATCCCCGGGGAGCCGCGTCTGCAAGGGCCGGTTGAGAGCGGAATAGACCGCGACCCGTTGAACCTGATCCGGCTAATACCGGCGGAGGGAGGGTTGGCGTTCCTAAGCCGGAATCCCATTCTCGCTCCGATAAAAATGGAGCGACTGCACATGGCCGACATCGATTCCCGCCTCGACAAGAGCGCCGCAACCCCCATCGGCGTCACCACCGGCCCCATCCGCGGCAGCCGCAAGATTCACGTCGCGACGCAGACCGGCAGCGGCATCCGCGTCGCGATGCGCGAGATCGACCTCGACCCGCATTCGGGCGAGCCCCCCGTCCGCGTCTATGACACGTCGGGACCCTACACCGACGCCAACGCCACGATCGACATCAACGCCGGCCTCCCCGAGATTCGCGCCGACTGGATCCGCGGCCGCGGCGACGTCGAAGAAGTCACCCAGCGCGAGGTGAAGCCCGAGGACAACGGCCAGCTCGGCCCGGATCGCTCTGGAGGAGTCCCCGCCTTCCCCAATGTCCGCCGCCAGGTCCTCCGCGCCAAGCCGGGTCAGAACGTCAGTCAGATGCACTATGCCCGCCGCGGCATCATCACGCCCGAGATGGAATATGTCGCCGAGCGCGAAAATCTCGGCCGCGCCCGCCTCGCCGAATATAAGCGCGACGGCGAAAGCTTCGGCGCCAGCATCCCCGACTATGTCACTCCTGAGTTTGTCCGCGACGAGGTTGCGCGCGGCCGCGCGATCATCCCCAGCAACATCAACCACCCCGAATCCGAACCGATGGCGATCGGCCGCAACTTCCTCGTCAAGATCAACGCCAATATCGGCAACAGCGCGGTCGCCAGCGACGTCGCGGCCGAGGTCGACAAGATGGTCTGGTCGATCCGCTGGGGCGCCGACACCGTCATGGACCTGTCGACCGGCCGCAACATCCACGACACGCGCGAATGGATCATCCGCAATTCGCCCGTCCCGATCGGCACCGTCCCCATCTATCAGGCGCTCGAGAAAGTGGGCGGCATCGCCGAGGATCTGACCTGGGAGATCTTTGCCGACACGCTGATCGAGCAGGCCGAGCAAGGAGTCGACTATTTCACCATCCATGCGGGTGTTCGTTTGCCCTACGTCCCCCTCGCGGCAAAGCGCATGACCGGCATCGTGTCGCGCGGCGGCAGCATCATGGCGAAATGGTGCCTCGCGCATCACAAGGAAAGCTTCCTCTACGAACGCTTCGACGAGATTACCGAGATCATGAAGGCCTATGACGTCGCCTACAGCCTCGGCGACGGCCTCCGCCCCGGCAGCATCTATGACGCGAACGACGAGGCGCAGTTCGCCGAGCTCTACACGCTGGGCGAGCTCACCAAGCGCGCCTGGGCACAGGATGTGCAGGTGATGATCGAGGGCCCGGGCCACGTCCCGATGCACAAGATCAAGGAGAATATGGACAAGCAATTGGAAGCGTGCGGCGAGGCGCCCTTCTACACGCTCGGGCCGCTCACCACCGACATCGCGCCGGGCTACGACCATATCACCAGCGGCATCGGCGCCGCGCAGATCGGCTGGTACGGCACCGCGATGCTCTGCTACGTCACCCCCAAGGAGCATCTGGGCCTGCCCGACCGCGACGATGTGAAGGTCGGCGTCGTCACCTACAAGCTCGCCGCGCACGCCGCCGACCTCGCCAAGGGCCACCCCGCAGCCCAGGTCCGCGACGACGCGCTATCGAAAGCGCGCTTCGAATTCCGCTGGCGCGACCAGTTCAACCTGTCGCTCGACCCCGACACCGCCGAGCAATACCACGACCAGACGCTCCCCGCCGAGGGCGCCAAGTCGGCGCATTTCTGCAGCATGTGCGGTCCTAAGTTTTGCTCGATGAAGATCAGCCAGGAAGTCCGCGACTTCGCGAAGCTGCAAAATCAGGACAGCGCCGGCTTCATCGCCGCGGAGGAGGCCGAGAAGGGCATGGCGGAAATGAGCCAAGTCTATGAGGACACGGGGCGCGAGCTGTATATGGGCGCGGGTGGGCGGGAGCATGATTGAGAATCACGCACCTCTAATCGCAATTTGTCTCCGATTTAGACATTACTAAATCCACCACTACAGCATTCTACGGGGCCCTATCGGGCCCCGTTTCATTAGGTGTCGGCGAAACCATGCAACGCTGGCGATACGCAGTCAAACGTTGATAATTTTATATAATTGATTTTAGGTCTTTTTTATCCAAAAAAACTTGTACTGCCCACCTGACGCCAGCTTTGCATGGTTTCACCGACACCTATTGAGTGCAGATATCTCGGAAAAATCCCACATAAATTGGGCATGCAAGATTCATATTGACAACGCGCTTAACGCATCTGAAAATGTTACAAACAGCGAGTTAAGGTCAACTAGTCGAGTTTCGACTTTACCTATGAGATATGGAGGGATGTAGATGACCGTTAAAATTCATCTAGAAGTTGGCGGCTCTGTTGTCGCAGCCGAGGGCGGCGCCGATTTCGTTCAAAGCGTTGTTGATCGCTGGCAGCACCTGCTGGTTACAACAAGCGCTAATCCACCCCCCTCCCGGAATGCACAAAAGACCAGCGAGCCCGCAAGTCACCTTTCGAGCAATGGCCCAGACAGTGAATATGACAATGTCTTTGCCAGGCACAATGATCGATTAAAGGTAATTGCAGAGATCCCTGGCTCCTCGAAAGCTGAGGTAACCCGGAACACCACCCTTGTCTTGCTTTACGGAGAGCACCTATCTGGCACGGAAGAAGTTTCTGCTGAGAGAATTAAAGAGACTTGCATAGACCACGGCTGCTACGACAATAAAAACTTTGCCGCTCACCTCAAGTCTTTGAAACCAAAGGTTGTGATGGATCCAAAGCCGGGCGGCGATTACACCGTAAAGCTAACCGCTCCCGGACGAAAATTTGCGAAAGATTTGGTCGAGCGCCTTAATCAATAGGCGCCTACTGTGGAGAGTAGGTATGGATGAAATAGATGCCATGAAGGCAATTGATGCCGCCCTTGCTTCGCTACCCGAGGACGCCAAGCAGCGCGTTTTGACTTGGGCCAATTCGAAATTCAATAAACAATCCCCCGCTCAAAATCCGTCCGCCGCGAAACCGGCAACCCCTTCGGAGGCGCCACCAAAACACTCGAGCGGGAAGAAGAGTGGTAGCCCAAAGCCCTCAAAGAAGGCTAAGTCCGTAATATCCATCGATAAACAGTTAAACCTGATGCCGAATGGAAAAGAATCTGCTATAGACTTCTCAAATAAGAAGAACCCTAAAAATCATTTAGAAAAGGGGCTGGTGGCAGTATATTATATAAGCAAAATTCTTGAAATCGAAGCGGTAAACATTTCTCAAGTTTATACGTTCTACAAACACCTGTCTTGGCAAGTCCCAGCGAACTTGGCAAATGCGCTTAGCAAGGCTGGCGTAGAGGGTTGGCTCGACACCTCTGATCAAAGCAACCTCAAAGTCGCTGTTGGCGGAGAGAATTACGTCGAACACAAAATGGGCGCTGGCGCATGAAAAAGCTCCTTCTCAATGTTCCCGATGCATACGAGGACGAGCTCTTTAAGCGGTATAAAGAGATTGAGAGGAATTTTCGCGAGCGGCGATGGGAACCCGCAGAGTTGAATGGCGGAAAGCTATGCGAGGCCAGCTATGCAATCCTAAAAGGGCATGTTGACGGCACTTATCCGAGCATACCGAAAAAGCCGGACAGGATGCTGCCAGATTGCCAGAAGCTAGAGAATGCGCCGGTGAGCTTCGGCCGGTCGGTTCGTCTTCAGATACCGCGCATGATCGTGGCGCTCTACGAAATCAGAAACGGGCGAAACGTGGGCCATATCGGTGGGGACGTCGACCCATCCCATATGGACGCCGTGTGCGTCCTCCATATGGCGAAATGGATCGTTGGCGAGTTTATTAGGATATTTCATGGAGTTCCCACTGACGAAGCCACACGCATTGTCGAATCTCTCACCGACAGGCATATCGACGTGGTTTGGAAGACGGGTAACAAAAAGCGGATTCTAATTCCTGGGCTACCCATGCTCAATAAAGCGCTACTCATGCTATACAGTGAAGTTGAGCCAATGGCCGAGGCGACGCTGGTGGACTACATTGAGCACTCCAATGCGTCTGTGTTTCGACGGGATGTCCTCAGAAAAGCCCATAAAGCCAAGCTTTTGGAATATGATGATAAGTCAAAGATGGTAGAAATCTCTCCCCTCGGCATAAAGCGGGTTGAAGAACAAATCTTGGTTTAACCGAGATCACCGGAATTGTGGTGACTAACGCAAAGATTCCGGGTTGCCTTTGAATGAAGAGCCCGCGCCGTCGTCCCCACGCCCACACCATGCTACACTCCCACCCATGCGCGCCCGGAACCCCCTCTACGTCATGGCCAAGCCGCCGCCGGAGGTGCAGGCGCTGATCGTCGCGCTGCCGCGCAACGATCCCGGGCGCGGACCCGATCTTCTCCATGTCACGCTCATCTCGCTCTACGACCTCCATTATGCGCCGCCCGAGTGGCTGCCCGCGACCATCGCCGCGCTGGACAGCTTCGCCTCGCCGCCTTTCCCGCTCCACTTCGACCGGATCGAGAACCGCAAGGCGGTGACGCTGCGCACGCGGGATCCGCTGGCCGAGGCGCGGGCGTTCCAGAAGGCGCTGGTCAACCATCTGCTGACGCAAAAGGCGCCGATCATGGACGGCACCACGCCCGAACCGCACATCACGATCAACTATCGCGGCGACCGGCTGGGTTCGCAGACGTTCGGCGCGCTGAAACTGCCGCCGATCGCATGGACGGTGCGGGAAATCTTGCTGATGGAAAGCGTTGTCGGCAAGACCACGCATGTCGAGCACGGCCGCTGGGCGCTGACGCCGCCCGGCGACTGAGCGCGGCGCCCCGACGAGAGAGGAGAGCAGACATGGCGACGATCACGATCGGCAAACCCGCGGACAAGGCGCGGCTGCTCCACACGCTGGTGCTCGGCTTTTCGGCCGACCCGGTGGCGCGCTGGGCCTCGCCCGACGCCGCGACCTATATGAGCCGCCGTCACGAATTCTTCGGCGCCTTCGGCGGGGCGGCGTTCGCGCATGGAACGGCGTTCGTCGCCGACGACGGCGCCGCGGTCGCGACCTGGCTGCCGCCCGGCGTCGCGCCCGACGGCGAGGTCATGGCCGCGATCATGGATGAACAGACGCCGCCGCACCGCAAGGCCGAACTGGACGCGTTCGTCGAACAGATGGACCGCTTTCACCCCCAGGAGCCGGTCTGGTATCTGCCGCTGATCGCCGCTGATCCGGCGTATCGCGGCCGCGGGCTCGGCACCGCGCTGATGGAGGCGGCGATCGCGGTGATCGACGCCGACGGCCGCGCCGCTTATCTGGAAAGCTCGAACCCGCGCAACATCCCGCTCTACCGCCGTTTCGGTTTCGAAATCACCGGCGAGATCCGCACCGCAACCTCGCCGGTGCTGACCCCGATGCTCCGGCCGGGGCGGGGGTGAGGCGCGCGGCGCGATCCTATTTCGCACGGCGCCGCGCCGAAATCGCTGTCCTACATTATCCGTTCGTGGTTCATCCTGCCCGATGAAGCAGGAAAAAATCCCCCCTCGCCCCGCCGCGCCGCACGACGATGCCGCGCCGGCCCCTTCCCACGCCCCCGCGGCCTTCGCCCCGGTGGCGCTGCGCGCGCGCCACGACGGCTGGACGCCCGAGCGGCAGGTCGGCTTTATCGAGGCGCTCGCCGAAACTGCCTGCGTTGTGCAGGCGGCCGCCGCGGTCGGCGTCTCGGCCACCGCCGCCTACAACCTCCGCCGCCGGCCCGAGGCGCAGGCGTTCCGCCTCGCGTGGGACGCGGCGCTCGACATGGGGGTGCGGCGGCTCGCCGACGCCGCGCTGTCGCGCGCGGTCCACGGCGTGTCGCGCCCCGTCTTCTATCGGGGCGAACAGATCGGCGAGCGGCGCTATTATGACGAGCGGCTGACCCAGTTCATCCTCCGCCGCCGCGATCCCGTGCGCTTCGGCGACTGGCGCGACGGGCGTGAGGCGGTGCAGCATTTCGACGGCCCCGCGCTGATCCTCGCGCGGCTGCTCAGCCTCGCCGAGGACGCCGCCTATATGGGCGAGGATCGCGGCACCCCCGCGCCGCCCGATCCCGCGCTGCTCGCCGCCGCGCTCGGCATCGACCCGCGCGTCCTCCGCCCCGAAGACGCGGACGAGGATGACGATTATTGAGCGACGGGTATCATTTTACCGGAGGGGAATGACAAGTTTGACAACTTCCACCCGCCGCGACCGCCTCGACACGTTGCCGGGTCCCCGATAGGCTGACCTCCCTTGCCTTCATGGGAGAGTGATGATGCGTGGACAGGCCTGGTTGATTGCGAGCGCGATGCTGGCGCTAACGGGGTGCGGCAAGGCAGAGGCGCCCGCAACGCCCGAAAGTGCGGCGCCCGAAAAGTCGGTGCTCGACGACGGCCCCGCCGCCGAGATCGACGAGATTGCCGAGGCCGACCTGCCGCAGGGGGTGCGCGATGCCGTGCTCGCCCGCGTGCCCGGCATGAAAATTGCCGAGGCCGAGCGCAAGGAACGGGGCGGCAGGATCTTCTATGATGTCGAGGGGATGCGCCCCGACGGCAGCCCCGTCGAGCTCGACCTGATCGAGGAAGCGGGCGCCTACACGGTGGTCGAGATGCAGCGCGACATCGCCTGGGCCGACGCCCCCGCCGAGGTGCGCGCGGTGGCCGCCGCCGCGACCGATGCCTTCATCCCCGCGCGCGTCATCGAAAGCACGCAGAACGACGGCATGATCGTCTATGAACTCTTCGCGCCGGGCAAGGCCGACGAGCCCGCCGCCGAGGTGAACTGGCAGGACGGCAAGGCCGTGCTGCGCACGACGCGCAACGAATATTGAGCCAAGGCACGCCGATGACCGACACGCCCACCGGCCCCGACGCCAATGGCCCCGACGCGGGCGCGACCTTCTATCACGGCACGCGCGCCGACCTCGCCGCCGGCGACCTGCTCGCCGCCGGCTGGAACAGCAATTACGGCACCGAAAAGCCGCTGTCGTGGATCTATTTTTCCGCCGCGCTCGAATCCGCAATCTGGGGCTGCGAGCTCGCGGCAGGTGCGGGGCGCGAGCGCATCTATATCGTCGAGCCCACCGGCGACTGGTTCGACGACCCCAACCTCACCGATCAGAAATTCCCCGGCAACCCGACGCGCAGCTACCGCAGCCGCGCCCCCTTGCGCATCATCGGCGAAGTCGCCAGCTGGACCCCGCACGCGCCTGAGGTGCTCGCGGCGATGAAGGACGGCCTCGCGAAGCTGAAGGCCGAGGGGAAAGATGGGATCATCGACTGACGGCCCGGCCCGACCCGCGCTATGACGGCTATTATGCCGACAATTATTACCGCAACGACCGCCGTTACCGCGAACGCCGCCTGTCGAACAACGACCGCGTCTATCGCGGCCGCGACGGCAAATATTATTGCCGCCGCAACGACGGCTCGACCGGCCTGATCGTCGGCGGCGTCGTCGGCGGCATCGCGGGCAACGTCATTGCGCCGGGCGATTCGAAGACGCTCGGCACCGTGCTGGGCGCGGTCGGCGGCGCGGTCGCCGGGCGCGCGATCGAACGCAGCGGCAACGACGACGTGCGCTGCCGCTAACGGGCGCGACGCCACGGCGGCTTGCGGAGGTTCACCGGTGTCATTAGTCTGTGCCCGATAATATCGGGAGAGCCCAAATGATCACCGCCGCCACGCTGGCCGCCGCGCTGTTGCTGACGCTGGGTGCCGCGCAGGCGGCACCCGACCCGCGGCGCCCGGCGCCGACATTCGACAGCATCCCGCCCGCGTTGCCTGCGCTGGACGGCCCCGCCGTGCTGATCGTCAGCAAGACGAACGGCTACCGCCATGACAGCATCGCCGAAGCGGTGCCCGCGATCGAATCGGTGGTGGAGGCGCGCGGCTGGAGCAGCTTCGCGACCGAAAATGCCGCGGTGTTCAATCCGCGGGACCTCGCCAAATTCGATGTCATCGTCTTCGCCAATGCCAGCGGCGATATCTATACCCCGGACCAACGCGCCGCGTTTCAGGCGTGGGTCGCCAACGGCGGCGGCTTCGTCGGCCTCCACAGCGCGGGCGACGGCAGCCATCCCGACTGGTTCGTGAAGATGCGCGGCAACGGTAACTTCACCGGCCATCCCGGCGGCGGCGACCAGTTCCAGCCCGCCGATCTCATCGTCGCCGACCATAACCATCCCGCGA
This sequence comes from Sphingopyxis chilensis, assembly GCF_035930445.1. NCBI lineage: Bacteria > Pseudomonadati > Pseudomonadota > Alphaproteobacteria > Sphingomonadales > Sphingopyxidaceae > Sphingopyxis > Sphingopyxis chilensis. The sequence goes on from NZ_CP142394.1 coordinate 3,489,045, forward strand.
CGCACCACTTGCCCGCCCGCTGGCGCTGGACCGACGAATATTACAGCTGGGACGCCCCGCCCGCCGCCGACGCGCATATCCTCGCCTCGCTCGACGAGACCGGGATGCGGCTGACGCCCAAGCTCGAGATGGGCCACCACGCCCTTATCTGGTGGCGCTGCGAAGGCCGCGCGCGCATCTTCTACTCGGCGCTCGGCCACAAGGCCGAGGCATGGGCCGACCCCGTGCATCTGAAGGTCGTCGACGGCGCAATCGCCTGGGCAGCGCGCAAGGAGGGGACGGGCTGCGACTAGCCCTTTTTTGGGCGAGCGGGCTTTTCCAGGTTCGCCGCGACTGCGGCGCGGACCAGCGCCTTGAACGCCGCCGCGTCGACGTCGTCACCCTCGAACAGATCGATCGCGCGCCGCGTGTTGCCATCGAGACTCGAATTGAACAGGCTTGCTGGGTCAGCAAGCACCGCGCCCTTGGTAAAGGTCAGCTTGACCTTGTCCTTATATGTCTCGCCCGTACACAGGATTCCGGCATGTTCCCACACCGGCACGCCCGCCGGGTTCGACGGCTTCTGCCACTTCACGGTCTCTTCGACATCCGGGTCGGCGGCGTGGATCAGCGCGCGCAGCTTCGCCAGCATCTCGCCGCGCCAGTCGCCGAGCCCGGCTATCTTCGCATCGATCAGATCCGTCGCCATCGTCTCCCTCACATCTTCTCGCCGGGCAGCGCCGCGGCCTGTTTCACCCAGTCGACGAATGCCGCCTCGTCGACCTGATCGTCTTCATGGATATGAAAATAGCGCGTGTCGCCGCTTTTCGATGCGACCGGCGGCACGGGATCGAGCGACTGACCGCGAAAGAAAGCGACCTTGATATAGCGGTCGAAGCAATGGATGCTCATGAACCAGTGCGTCGGCTCCTCGCCCTGCCCCGGCGGGCCATAGAAGGGCGAATTCCATTTGACGGCTTTCGCGACCCCCGGGACCGTCTTCTCGATCAACTTGTCGAGCCGCGCCCAGGCGGCCGACTTCCACCCCGGCATCGCGGCAATATAGGCCTGCACCGGCGCGTCGCCATAGCCTTTGGCGATCTGGGGATTGCCGCCGGACAGCAGCACGACCTTCTTTTCGCTCATCAAATCCTCGCGTCAGCGTTCGTCGCGATAGAAGGGCCGGTCGCCCGCGATCGTCACCCGTTCCATCCGCCGCACCGCGGGAAAATAATCCGACGCGGCATAATGCTGCGCGGCGCGATTGTCCCAGAAGGCGACCGACCCCGCGCGCCAGCGGAAACGGCACTGGATTTCGGGCACCGCCGCCTGCGCATAAAGATGCGCGAGCAGCCACTCGCTTTCCTTCGCCGACACACCTTCGATATGGCTGGTGAAGGCGGTGTTGACGTACAGCGCCTGTTCGCCCGTCTCGGGGTGCGTTCGCACCAGCGGATGAAGCTGCGGCGGATATTGCTCGTGCAATTCGTGGGCGCTCTTCCCCAGCCTTTTGGCGAAGACGCGCGCGATATCGTGCACCGCGCTCAGCGAGCGGCACCAGTCCTGCATCGCGGGCGACAGGCCGCGGAACGCCGCCGCCATGTCGGCGAACAGCGTGTCGCCGCCGACCTCGGGCACTTCAATCGCGCGCAGGATCGACCCCAGCGACGGTTCTGCGCGCCAGGTGACGTCCGAATGCCAGAAATTCTCCCGCCCGCGCGACTCGGGCCCGTGCGCGATATGCAGCACTTCGGGGTTCGGCTGCTCCTTCGGCGTCGCGGGATGGATTTCGAGCGGCCCAAAGCGCCGCGCAAAGACGATATGCTGTTCGGGCGTGATGAACTGGTCGCGAAAGAAGATCACCTTGTACGCGAGCAGCGCCGCGCGGATTTCGGCGATCGTCGCATCATCCTGTTCGTCGGCGAGATCGATCCCGGAAATCTCGGCACCGATCGATGGCGTCAGGGGCGCGACCTTCACGCGCTCGAACACCCGCTGCGCTGCAACAAGGGTCATGGCTTCCGCTCCTGCTGTTTTGTTGTCGGAGCATGAGAGAGCCCTGGCGGCGGCGAGTCAAGCCGCGGTGCGACTAGCGGCGATCTCCGCGGTCGCCGCCCGTTCGATCGCCGGGCGCCAGTGCGGCCGCGCCGGCAGCAGGAAGATTTCGCCCAGAACGCGTTCGATCTCGTCTGCACCCAGATAGCGGCGGTCGAGACGCCCATCGGCAAGCCGCGTCGTCAGGCGGTTGTCGCGCAGGCCATAACGCGCCTCGGCGGTCGTACGCGCCGCGATCAGCTGGTGACGGAAATGCGAATCCGGATGCGCCGAGGTGTACCAGTTGCCGATTTCATAATCGATCGCGGGCGGCACCACATTCTCGATCCGGTAGAGCGTCCGCCATTCCTCCTCGATCAACGCAGCGACCTGCCATTCGGCGCCATGCCGCACGACGCGATAGCTTTCGTGTCGCGTCGGCTGGGGGTCTTCGCTGTCCATCGCCAGCGGCTGCGGCGGCACCGCCGCGCCGAAGCCGGCATCGACGAGCCACGACCTGCCCTCGATCGTCACCCGCACGACCATATGCGTGCGCGGCGTCGGCGGCGCATCGTCGGGGAGCATCCAGCGCACGCGCCCAATCAACCCTTCGGCAGCGAAGCCGATCGCCTGCAAGACGCGAAGGAAAAGCCCGTTCTGCTCGAAGCAATATCCGCCGCGCCGCTGGCCGATCAGCTTCGCATCGATCGCGTCGGCGCCGATATCGACCCCCGCACCGGTCAGCGCGTCGATCGCCTCGAACGGGATCGCGGCGATATGGGCGGCTTGCAGCGCAGCGAGCACCTCCCATGTCGGCGCCACGGCGCCGCTATAGCCGATGCGCGCAAAGTAGCGCGGGAGGAACCCGGCGGCGGCGGCGAAGGACGCTTCGCCGGAATCGGTGGGGGCAGCGGGATAGTGCAACATGCAATAATGCTCCGTTCGCAAATCAACTGCCCGCCTTATGAAAGCTCAACCACAGTTGAGATCAAGCCCGAATCTTCGCCCGGCAACCAACACCCCGCAAAGATCGTGCTGTCCGCAACTTGGCCCTTGCGGGCGCGCCTATGCCGGCGCACATCATGTCGGGATATTGGCTGCGGCACGTTCGGAGGACTTTATGCGGGGCGCAACGGCAATATTGTTGGCTATCGTCATGGCGCCGCCCGCCATCGCCGCCGAAGCGCCCGTGGGCACCGGTGCCGATCTCGCCAGTTTTGCCGATGCCTTCGACGCCGCGCAGATCGCGCAGGATCGCGCCGCGCTCGAGCGCATGGTCGCCGACGACCTCGTCTTCATCGACGGGAGCGGTAAACGCTATGGCAAGGCTTTCTTCATCGACGGCTGGACCGGGCCCGACGATGATTATGATCCGGTGATGTTGAAGGACAGGATCGTGCTGCCGCTCGGCGAGGATGCGGGCCTTGCAAGCGCCGAGACAATCCTGTCGGGCCGTTCGGCAGGCAAGCCCTTCCGCGTCCGTATCCGCTTCACTGACATATTCCGGCGTCACGGCGATAGCTGGCAGGTAGCCTATATCCACGTCACCCGGATGACGATCGAACAGGAATAGCGGGAACGATTCGACTCTCCGCACACATGAGAACATAATAGGAACATTGATCTGATTCGGAGGGATCGCCATGTCGCCAATGTTCCGCTATTTCCTGGGCTTTCAGCTTGCCCCCGACCGCGCCGGTTGGCTCGCTCGCCAACTGCCGCCGGTTTCGGGCGATCTCTTCGCAGGACTGAAACCGCAATATTATCACCTCACGCTCTGCACGATCGATGAAACGTCGGTTCCCAATCCCTTCCTGCGCCAACACGTCGCCAGGGCATTCGAAGCCGGCTTGCCCGCAGCCAGTTCCATACCCTTTGGCCGGATCGTCAGCAGGGGGGCGGGCGCCGAGCTCGTCACGGTCGGAAGCGTTGCCGCTGTTCGCCAGCTTTATGACGAGCTCGTCGCGTTGCTCGCGCCGCACGGGATCGCACCCTGGTATCGCCGGTCGGGACTCCGCCCGCATGTCACGCTCGGCTATGGCAAGCATCTGTTCGACCCGGTACGGGTCGCGTGGAACTGGACCCCGCGCGAACTAGTCTTGATCGAAAGCCATATCGGTCACAGCCGTCACCGCGTCCTCCAGCGCTGGCGACTGCCTGCATCTGCGCAGGGCGCGTTCGACTTCATGGACGACGCGCTACCGCCGCTGCTGCGCCATGCGGCTTAGCCTTCGAGGCTATGTTCGAGCGTTATCTCGCAGTCGAGCAGCTTCGACACCGGACAGTTCTTCTCGGCCTCTTCAGCGATCTTCGCGAATTCGTCGGCATCGATTCCCGGCACCTTGCCGGTCAGCGTCAGCGCCGACTTGGTGATCGTGAAGCCACCGTCCTGCTGCTCGAGCGTCACCGCGGCGCTCGTCTCGAGGGAGTCGCCCGAATAACCCGCGCGCGCGAGCCCGAATGACAGCGCCATGGTGAAGCAGGCGGCGTGCGCCGCCGCGATCAGCTCCTCGGGATTGGTTCCCGGCTGGCCCTCAAAGCGCGTGCCGAAACCATAGGGCTGAGCATTCAGGACGCCCGACTTCGTCGTGATCGATCCCTTGCCCTCCTTGCCGAAACCTTCGTAGCGGGCGGATGCGCGATTGACGGTCATGCTCATATCTCCTTCGAGGGGGCGAGACGGAAACGGCGCCGAAGACTCGGAGTCCTCAGGCGGCAAGCAGCTTACGCCGCGTAGCAAAACGCTTCCACGCCTTTTCATGGAAGAAGAATGCGACCGCATTGATGCACGGCTCGATGATCGCGATCCCGCCCGCCAGCGCGACCGATCCGGTCAACACATAAGCGACGCTGAATCCGATGGTCAGATGGATCGAGAGATAGGTGAAGGTCTTGATCAGGTCGGTCGGCATGGCCCGTCTCCAGCAGCGGCGAACTCTTTCAAATTAAGAATGGTTCGCAACAAGTGCCAGAGAGTGCTTTCGCTCAGTCTTATCGATTTTCCCGCGATACTCCCGCGCGATCGAGTTCGGGCCCGAGCCGCCCGCCAAACCACATCGCCCACATCTTGAAGTCCGCGGCGAGGCTCCACAGTGGATAGGTGAAGGTCGCCGGCCGGTTTTTCTCGACCGCAAAATGCGCGACCCAGGCAAAGAAATAGCCGGCGACCGGCAGCGCCACGAGCCAGCCCCAGCGCCCACTCAGCACCGCCGCGATCCCGATCAGCATAACCAGACTGGTCCCGACATAATGCAGCGCACGCGTCGATGCCTTGCTGTGCTCGCGCAGGTAGAAGGGCCAGAATTCGGCGAAACTCTTGTAAAGCCGGGGCATGATGATGAGAGATGCTGCGACCGGCGCGCCCCGTCAAGCTGACAATCGTATGCCAGCCGCCCCACGTGGGTTTTGGGGCAGGAAGCAGCCAGCGGCGGTTCCCGGCGGTTTCTGCCTATCGCGCGCAAAAGAAAAGGGCCGCGAATCGCTTCGCGGCCCCATCTATTTTTGCCTGACGACTCTGATCAGAAATCAGAAGACGCGGGCATATTGTTCGTTGCCGACGAAGCCGAGCTTGCCGACGCCGCTACGCTTGATCACCGCCATAACGTTGTCGACGACGATATAGCGCGCATAGGGATCGGGCTGGACCTGCAGCTCGGGTTCGACCGGCAGCGCCTTGGTCTGTTCCAGATACTGCGCCAGCTGAGCGAGATCGACCGGCGTCCCGTTCCAGGTGATCGTCCCGGCGGGATCGATCATTACCTTGTTCTTTTCGGGGTCGACATTGCTCTGGCTGTCGGTCGGGACCGGCAGGTCGATCTTCACCGCGTGGGTCTGGACCGGGATGGTGATGATGAACATGATGAGGAGCACGAGCATGACGTCGATAAGCGGCGTCGTGTTCATGTCCATCATCGGTTCGTTTTCGTCCCGATCTCCAACTGCCATGGACATGCGATTATTCCTTCGTTCCTAAACGGAAGACCGCCCTTAAAGGCGACCCACCGTGCCCGAGCCAGGAGCCGGTTCGGAAATGAACCCGATCTTCTGGAAGCCGGCATATTGCATCGTATAGATCACGCCGCCGATGCACTGGTACGGCGTATTCACGTCGCCGCGGATATGCACTTCGGGGAAGTTCTCTTCGGTGATGTTCTGCGGCCCGCCGATATCTTCGAGCAGCTTTTCAAGCTTCTGCTGTCCGCGCTCGAGCAGTTGCCGCGAATCGACCGGGGTCTGGCCCCAGTAAACTTCGCACGCGCTGCTGTCCGCATTAGGCTCGCCATCACCGTCGGTATCGGCCGAACGGATCGACAGCAGCACATTTTCAGGCTTTGTCGTCGTCGGCTCGAAGACCACGTCGGGCAGCTTGAGGTTCACCGTCTCCAGCACCACGGGAACCGTGATGAGGAAGATGATGAGCAACACAAGCATGATGTCCACGAGCGGGGTCGTGTTGATTTCGGACATCGGGGCGTCTTCGCCGCCCTTGTCGCCTACACTCATCGCCATAGGATTAGCATCCTGTCACAAAATTACTGTCATGGACCCTTGGGTGGTCGCGCCACCGGCGCTGCGCCCGGTCCAGCGGACCCGGCCTTCGCCGCATAGCGAAGGCCGGGATCCAGGAACCAATCAGGCCTTCTTCGGCGCTGCGGCCGGAGCGGTCGCCTTCGCCGGAGCGAGCGACGCCGGCTTCACCTGGCCGTTCGACATGATCGAGCCGAGCACGTCGTTCGAGAAGGTCGACAGGCGACGGGCGATCGACTTGTTGCGGCTCTGCAGCCAGTTGAACGCGAGCACCGCGGGAACCGCCACGATCAGACCGATAGCGGTCATGATCAGCGCTTCACCGACCGGACCGGCGACGGTGTCGATCGAGGCCTGACCCGACGCACCGATCTTCACAAGGGCGCGAAGAATACCGATAACGGTACCGAACAGACCGACGAACGGCGCGGTCGAACCGACGGTCGCGAGGAAGGCGAGGCCCGAATTCAGCTTCGAGTTGATGTGGTTCTGCGAACGCTCGAGCGTGCCGTGCATCCAGTCGTGGGCTTCGACGGGGTCGGTCAGCTTGTTATGCTCTTCGTTGGCGCGCAGGCCGTCTTCGACGACCTGGCGATAGGCGCTGTTCTTTTCAAGCTTCGACGCGCCGTCGGCGAGCGTCGGCGCGCGCCAGAAGTTGGCGTCAACCGCCTTGCCCTGGTTGATCACCTTATTCTGTTCGAAGAGCTTGGTGAACAGGATGTAAAGCGTGCCGATGAACATGATGAGCAGGACAAGAAAGGTGACCTGCGAGACGATACCGCCTTCGCAGAGCGCGGGAACGAGACCGTAGGGGTTCGTGCCTTCTTCCTTCACGCACATCGATGCGGGCATCAGGCTCATGCCTGCGTCGTGAGCGGCAGCCGGCGCCGCAGCGGCGGCATTTGCGATCAGATTAAACATATAGGAAATTCCCTCTCAAAATATTCAAAATCGAAAACAGGTGGTCCGGCGCCGATCAGCGCGGAATCTGCCAACGGATACGATTGCTGTAAGTGCCGCCCGTCGGATTACCCGCACGGTCCTTGCCCGGATTGAACCGGCCGCGGCGCTGGATAAGCTTGCAGGTTTCGGCATCGAGGTCGGCGTGGCCGCTCGACGACGTGACGTCGCAAGAGGTCACGCGGCCCTCGGCATTATAGGTCACGCGGAAACCCGTCGTGCCTTCGCGTTCTTCACGCATGGCACGCGCCGGATAGTCGTCGTTCGTCGCCCAACGTCCCGGGTTGCCACGCGGCGTACCGGCTTGACTGAGGTCGGGCGTCGGAGGCGGAGCCGGCGGAGCCGGCGGCGTGAAGACGGGCGGCGGCGGCGTCGGCGGCGCTTTCGGCACCGACTGGACCGTGTTGGTCGTCACCGGCGGCGGAATCGGAGACGGCGGCGTCACAACCGGCGGCGGCGGCGGCAGCTTGTTGTCCGGCGGCGGCGGCGGCGGGGGCTCCTCCGGCGGCGGCGGCTCTTCGACGTCCACCACATCCAATTTTTCGGCGATCTTCTTGACGATACTGATATTCAGGCCGTTCACCAGGCCATAGCCCAGAACTGCCGTAAACAGACCAACCAAGACAATCGCCACTACCCTGTTTTTAGGGTCGACATTATCACCATAAGCCATTCAGGGACGACGCTCCTTGCTAGATCATCCTGACACCAATTCCCAACCCTCGGGACGGTTGCCAAATGCCCGGATGATTTCCGATGCGTTTCCACAGACCCGACGGCGCTGCATCCGGCTTATTATGTTTTCGCCGGACGCTTCGCGGCCCGTCCTATCGCGGTGGCGGCACATTCGCAAACCCTTTATCAGGGGTTAATGTGCCTTGTCCCATGATGGGGATTCAGGCGCCGATACCGGTGTCACAGATGATGGAAAGTAGATCGATCATGCGCCTCCCTCACCCGGCCGCTATCGCCGGCATATTGACCTTGAGCTTTGGAATCCCAAGCGTTTCTGCAATGCAGGCGCCGGCCACCGCCGCGACGGCAGGCCCTTACACCTATGCCGATATCGCCGACCTGGCGACCGAGGCGCCGATTGCGTTGCACGCGCGTATCCGCGAGGCGACGGTCCTGAAACCCGAGCGCGCGCCCGGAGTCGCGGCGGGTCATGTCCGAATCTACGTCGAAGCCGACGTCGTCAGCCTGATTCGCGGTAGCGGCCCGCTCGCCGCGCGAATCTCCTATCTCGTCGACCTGCCAGTCGATGCGAAGGGCAAGCCGCCGAAGCTGAAGAAGAAACAGCCCGTCCTGCTCTTTGCCCGCCCCGTCGCGGGCGCAAGCGCAGGGACGAACAACACGGGAAGCGTCCGCCTGATCGCCCCCGACGCGCAGCTCCCGTGGGACCCGGCGACCGAGGCGCAATTACGCGCGATCCTCACCGAGCTGGTCAAGCCGGGCGCGCCGCCGGCGATCACCGGCATCGCCAACGGCTTTCACGTCCCGGGCACGCTTCCCGGCGAAGGCGAGACGCAATTGTTCCTGAGCACCGAAACCGGCGACCCCGTGTCGCTCACCGTGCTGACCGCTGCCGACGGGTCACGGCGCTGGGCGGCGGCGTTCGGCGAGATCGTCGATGGATCGGCGGCGGTGCCCGCGCGCGATACGCTCGCCTGGTACCGCCTCGCCTGCGGCTTGCCGCGCCAGCTCCCGCTGAACAAGCTCGCGGGGACCCCGCCCGAGGATCGGCGCAAGGCGGCATCGGACTATGGCGTCATCCTCGGCGCGCTCGGCGAATGCACGCGGACGCGCAAGCCGCCGGTAGATTGATCGATTATCTCCGCCTGACGTCGTAAGCGGCACCGGCTCGCTCCCTCCCGCCCTCCCAACGATAGCAACCTGGGGAGGCCGGGAGCAGGCGGTGCCGTATGTTTCCGCGTCGTGGAAACAGAAAAGCTTCCTTGTTTCGGCGGGAAAAGCCGATAGGGCGCTCGCGATGACGGGGCGAGGCTCCGCGCTTTTATGGAGTTCCCGCATGTCGCCCTATTCCGCCCCGACCGCTCCCCGCCCGCCGCTCCGCGTCGCGCTCGCGGGAATCGGCGTCGTCGGCGGCGGCGTCGTGCGGTTGCTCGAGGCGAACCGCGAACTGATCGCCCGGCGCGCGGGCCGCCCGATCGAAATCGTCGCGGTGTCGGCACGCGACCGCCACAAGGACCGCGGCGTCGACCTGTCCCCCTATCGCTGGGAAGACGACATGGACGCGATCGTCGCGGCCGACGATGTCGATGTCGTCGTCGAGATGATCGGCGGCGCCGACGGATCGGCGCTGACCCTTGCGCGCCACGCGCTCGGCGCGGGCAAGGCGCTCGTCACCGCGAACAAGGCGATGATCGCGCATCACGGGCTCGACTTGGCGAAGCTCGCCGAGGCGAAGGACACGCCGCTGAAATATGAAGCTGCGGTCGCGGGCGGCATCCCGGTGATCAAGGCGATCCGCGAAGGTGCGTCGGCGAACGAAATCGCGCGCGTCTATGGCATCCTCAACGGTACCTGCAATTATATCCTGACGCAGATGGAGCGGAACGGCGCGAGCTTCGCCGACGCGCTCGCTGCTGCGCAGGCCGAGGGTTACGCCGAAGCCGATCCGAGCTTCGACGTCGACGGCATCGACGCCGCGCATAAATTGTCGATCCTCGCCGCGCTCTGCTTCGGCACCCGGCTCGACATCGGCGCGGTGACCGCCGACGGGATTCGCGGGCTGATCGCCGCCGACATCCGCGAGGCCGAGGCACTCGGCCACCGCGTCCGCCTGATCGGCATGGCCGAGCGCGACAGCGCCGAAAACGGGGGCGGCCTCTACCAGCATGTCCAGCCGTGCCTTGTCCCCGCCGACCACCCGCTCGCTTATGTCCCCGGCGCATTGAACGCTGTCGTCGCCGAGGGCAATTTTGTCGGCCGCCTGTTCTTCGAGGGCGCGGGCGCGGGCGCGGGGCCGACCGCCTCCGCGATCGTCGCCGACATCATCGACATCGCGCGCGACGAATATGGCCCCGCCTTCGCGATGCCCGTCGACTCGCTCGACGCCGCGCCCGCCGCCGATGCCGGGGCGCGCGTCGGAAAACATTATGTCCGCCTGATCGTCGAGGACCGCATCGGCGTCCTCGCCGAAATCGCCGCAGCGATGCGCGATGCGGGCGTGTCGATCGAAAGCCTGATCCAGCGCGGCAGCGAGGACGGCGAGGGCGTCGTCATCGTGCTCGTGACGCACGAAGGCCCCGCGCGCGCAATCCACGCGGCGCTCGGCGTGCTCGGCGCGTCGGACCATGTCGTCGGCGCGCCGATGCACATGCCGATCCTCGCGCTTTAAGGTTCCTCTTCCGCCGGCGGCGGATTGCCCGTTTCGGGATCGGTCGCGCGCTTCGCCATTTCATAGAGCGCATTATATTCAGGGCCCGGCGGATAGCCGCCGCCGATCGAGATCCAGTTATAGGGCAGCTTGTCGAGGCTCATCGCGCGCGCCTCGGCGCGCGGCAGCTTGGGCGGCGCCTCGCGGCCGACGCCCGCGATCGCGCGCAGTTCGGGCGTCAGGCGGTGGCGTTCGGTGTCCGTACCGCACACATTGATCGACCCGTCTTCGGCGGGTTTACAGCGCCGGATCGGATCGACCATCTCCTTCGCCCGGGCCGCGGCGGTTTCGGCGTCGCGCGCCGTCGGGGGCGCGGGCGGCCCCTGCACCTGCGCGGCCGCAGGGACCATCGCGGTTATCGCGCCGGTCATCGCGATGACACAGCTCATGGCGAAAGCGGCACCGAATCGGGCGAAGCGTTCTCGACAAGTGGCGCGGGCGACCATATGGCGCCCACCATGCCGACCGGGCGGAACAAGTAAAGACGGAGAGTGGCGGACATGACGAATAGCAGCAACCTCGACCGGGTGCTCGTGCTCGAGATGGTGCGCGTCACCGAAGCCGCGGCGATCGCCGCCGCGAAGCTGATCGGCCGCGGCGACGAGAAGGCCGCCGACGCCGCAGCGGTCGAGGCGATGCGGACCGCGTTCAACACCCTTTACATGGACGGCACGATCGTCATCGGCGAAGGCGAACGCGACGAGGCACCGATGCTTTATATCGGCGAAAAGGTCGGCAATGCGCCGGGCAAGGGCCCGAAGATTGACATCGCGGTCGACCCGCTCGAAGGCACGACGATCACGGCGAAGGCCGGCCCGAACGCGCTCGCAGTGCTCGCGATCGCCGAGGAAGGCTGTCTGCTCAACGCCCCCGACGTCTATATGGACAAGCTCGCGGTCGGCGCGGGCTATTCGCCGAACATCGTCAATTTCGACAACAGCGTGCGCGAGAATGTCGAGGCGGTAGCGCGCGAAAAGGGCTGCAAGCCCGAACAGATCATCGTCTGCGTGCTCGACCGCCCGCGCCACGAGGCTATCATCGCCGAACTGCGCGCGATCGGCTGCGGCGTCGCGCTGATCCCCGACGGCGACGTTGCGGGCGTGATCGCGACGACCAACCCTGAAACCAACATCGATATTTACATGGGATCGGGCGGCGCGCCCGAGGGCGTTCTCGCCGCGGCGGCGCTGCGCTGCGTCGGCGGCCAGTTCAAGGGCCGCCTCCTCTTCCGCAACGACGACGAGCGGCGGCGCGCCAAGAAATGGGGCATCGAGGATCTCGACCGCGTCTATGACCTCGAAGACCTCGCCAGCGGCGACGTGATCTTTGCCGCGACCGGCGTCACCGACGGCTCGCTGCTGCGCGGCGTCAAGCGGCGGCGCGACGGCGTGATGACCACCGAAACGGTCGTGATGCGCGCCTCGTCGGGCACGGTACGCTGGGTCAAGGGCGAGCATCGCGCGCATTGAATATGGGTCGGGGCTGAAAGCGAGCGTTAGCCGTCGCACACCCTCCTACTTTCGTCATCCCCGCGAAAAGCGGGGACCCAGGGCGTGCGTAGGCTGATCCCACAGTTGGGCCCGCGCTCCACCCCATAGCCGATAGTCATTCAAGGCTGCGCGCTCATTCGCTTCAGTAACCCCCGCCAAAATTCGCCCAGCCGCCGCTGAAACAACATCAGCTCAAAGCCGTGCCGCGCGACATGGCTTGGGGGGATGGTATCCCAGCCGCGATGCTCGACCGTCACGCGCGTTTCGCCGTCCACCGCCTCGAACCGCACATCGACCTCGGTTAGCTGGCCCTTCTGGAAACTCGGCAAGCGCCAGGCGAAGGCCAGCCGTTCGCCCGGCAGCCAGTGGCGCACCGCGCCAATCTCCCACTCCTCGCCATCGTCGAAGCGCGTAACGAGCCGCCCGCCCGGCCCGGCAGGGTCGAAGCGCAGCATGCCATCGCCCTTGCGCGAAAGCTGGAATAGCGGATGGCTCCGCCACCATTTTCCGATGTCGCGGGTGAAGGCGGTGAACGCCGCTTGCGGAGTCGCCGCAACGCGCAGCGCGACGATGACCGCCGCCCCGCTCATTCCCCGCTTTCGACATGGCGCTTGAAACTCGCCAGCTGGTGCACCCACAGCGCCTCGGTCTCGGCAAGCCATTGCTTGAGCTCGCCCGTCGCGCCGTCCTTCAACCGATAGATGCGCACGCGCGCGTCGAATGCGGGATGCCCGTCCTCGACCAGCCCGCCTTCCTTCAGCACGCGCAAATGGCGGCTCATCGCCGGCGGGGCGAGGCCAAGCGCGCCCGCCAGTTCGCCCGCGCTGCGCGGCCGCTCGCCCAGCAGTTCGATCGCACGCCGGCGGGTCGGATCGGCGATCGCGCCCAACATCCGGTCGAGGGCCGCGCTCAATCGTCGAGCCGCGTCTTGGTCGTGAAGCCGCCCGCGGCATCCCACTCGTCGGCGGTCTTCTCTTCGACGGTGACGCCGAAGGTCCAGATATGCCCCTCGGGATCCCTGGCGCGGTATGTGCGGTCGCCGTAAAATTGCGTTTCGGGCTCGGCGATGACATCGGCTCCGGCGGCGCGCGCCTTTTCGCAATGCGCGTCGATATCTTCACCGCGCCCCAGCTGGACATGCACCGTTTGCGTGTTTTTGCCGCCAAGGTTCGCGGGGCTGCGATGATCGTCCGACCATTCATTGCCGACCATGATCGACGAAGCGCCATATTCCATTTCGCTGTGCGCCAGATTGCCTTGATCGTCGAGCAACACGAAGGTCGGCTCGAAACCGAACGCCTCTTCCAGCCAACGAAATGCCGCTTTTGCGTCCTTGTAGCAGACGGCACTCGAAAGCCCCTTGGAACGCGGATGGTCGGCCATGCTTCGTCTCCCGATTCGGCTAATTGATTTCTATTTTATAGAATATTTCTGGAAAAATGAAAATACATGCTTTGCGCGGCGATTATGCTAGGCGAACCCGATGACGGAGAACCTCAGAAAGCATATCGACGAGGCGATGACGCTGGCCGCGGCGCACCTCGGGAAGGGCCGTGTCGCCGACTATATCCCGGCGCTGGCAAAGGTCGATCCGAACAAGCTCGGCTTCGCACTCGCGCTGCCGGATGGCACGATCCATACGTCGGGCGACGCCGACGAAGCCTTCTCGATCCAGTCGGTGTCGAAGGTCTTCACGCTCGCGCTCGCACTCCGCCGCGTAGGCAGTTCACTGTGGGACAGCGTCGGGCGCGAGCCGTCGGGGTCGGCGTTCAATTCGATCGTTCAGCTCGAAAGCGAGCAGGGCATCCCGCGCAATCCGCTGATCAACGCGGGCGCGATCGCCACGACCGACCGGCTGATCGACGGGCGCAGCGGCGATGCGACGATCGACGAGATCGTCGATTTCATCCGCGCCCGCGCGGACGACGACGGCGTCGCGATCGACTTCGACGTTGCCTTTTCCGAATCCGAAACCGGCGCCCGCAACCGCAGCCTCGCGCATTTCATGGACGCCTTCGGCAATCTCTCGCATCCGGTCGAGACGGTGGTCGGGGTCTATTTCCGCCAATGCGCGATTGCCTGTCGTGCCGCCAGCTGGCGCGGGCGGGCTTGTTCCTCGCGATGGAGGGACGCGACCCGCTCACGGGCGAGCAGTTGATCGACCCGCACCGCGCGCGGCGCATCAATGCGGTCATGATGCTGTGCGGTCACTATGACAATTCGGGCGAATTCGCCTTCCGCGTCGGCCTGCCGGGCAAAAGCGGGGTCGGCGGCGGCATCCTGTGCATTGCGCCGGGGCAGGGATCGATCGCGGTCTGGTCGCCGGCGCTCAACGAAGCGGGGACGTCGCTCGCGGGCGCGGCTGCGCTCGAACATTTCGCCTATGCGGCGGGATGGTCGGTGTTCGACTGACGCGTTAATCGTCGGTCAGCAGTGCCAGCTTCACCCGCGCGGTGCCGCTGCGATGCATGCCGATTTCGCGCGCGGCGGCCTGGCTGACGTCGATCACGCGGCCGTGGGCAAAGGGGCCCCGGTCGTTGATGCGGACGATCACGCTGTCGCCCGTCGACATGTTGGTGACGCGCACCTTGCTGCCGAAAGGCAGCGTGCGATGTGCGGCGGTAAGCTGGCCGGGGTCGAAGCGTTCGCCGTTCGCGGTGCGGTTGCCGGCAAGCTCGTTGCCGTAATAGCTCGCCATACCGCCGTCGATTTCGGTTTCCGGGTAGGCGAGCGGGATCGCGCTGGCGGCGGCGCCCGCGATGGCCGCGGCATCGCTATCCTGCGCGGCGGCCGACGCTACGAGCATCAGCGGCATCACCATGGTTGCAAGAGCCCGCATGGCACCTCTCCCTCTTTGGTGAGGCGCCCAAAGCAGCGACGGCCTGCCGAAACAAGCCGCCGCGCGTTAGATCGAACCTAATTTACGGTCAGACGTCGAGATTCGCGACCGAGAGCGCATTCGTCTGGATGAAATCGCGCCGCGGTTCGACCTCGTCGCCCATCAACCGTTCAAAGATTTCGTGCGCGACATCGGCCTGTTCGGCCTCGACCCGCAGCAGCGAACGGTTCGACGGATCGAGCGTGGTTTCCCACAACTGCTCGGCATTCATCTCGCCCAGGCCCTTATAGCGGCTGATCGCGAGGCCCTTGCGGCTATGCGCAAAGATCGCTTCGAGCAGTTCGGAGGGGCGTGTGATGGGCGTGACCTTGCCGGCGGTAGCGGCCGGCAGATCGCTGTCGCTCGCTTCGGCATCGTCTTCGGCCGCCTCGGCGGCAGCGAGCGCAGCAGCGTCGGCGGCCTGCGCCGCGGCGCTGCTGCCCTTCACCAGCCGCGCGGGATGGGCGTAGGTTTCGGCCTGTTCGCTCGCGAGCTTGTGCAGGCGGCGGGCCTCTTGGCTGGCGAGGAAGGCGGCGTCGATCGCATGATGGTCGCTGACCCCGCGCCAGCGCTTTTCGAGCGTATAGCCTCCGTCGACCGCGACGATCGTCCATTTGGCTTCGGCGCCTCCGGTCAGCGCGCGTTCGGCCGCGTTGAGCCATTCGGCCGCGCGCACGCCCGCTGCGGTGCGTCCGGCGCTGTCGAGCTCCGGATCGAGCGCGCCGTTCAGCGCCAAGGCTTCAACGAGCTCATAATTATGGCCGCGCGGGACGTAGCGCATCAGCGCGCGCAGACGGCGGCCATGTTCGATCAGGTCGCGGAGGTCAGCGCCCGACCGTGCGCCGCCCGTGGTTTCGAGCATCAGCGCATCGATGCCGCCGTCGACGAGATAGTTTTCGAGCGCGGTGTCGTCCTTGAGATAGACCTCGCTCCGCCCCTTCGCGACTTTGTAGAGCGGCGGCTGGGCGATGTAGAGATGACCGCCCTCGATGATCTCGGGCATCTGGCGATAGAAGAAGGTGAGCAGGAGCGTGCGGATATGCGCGCCGTCGACGTCGGCGTCGGTCATGATCACGATCTTGTGATAGCGAAGCTTTTCGAGGTTGAATTCGTCGCGGATGCCGGTGCCGAGCGCCTGGATCAGCGTGCCGACTTCCTTTGAAGAGATGATGCGGTCGAAACGCGCACGCTCGACGTTCAAAATCTTGCCCTTCAGCGGCAGGATCGCCTGCACATGCCGGTCGCGCCCCTGCTTCGCCGACCCGCCTGCCGAATCGCCCTCGACGAGGAAGAGTTCACACTTGCTGGGGTCGCGTTCCTGGCAGTCGGCGAGCTTGCCGGGCAGGCTGGCGATGTCCATCGCCCCCTTGCGCCGCGTCAGTTCGCGCGCCTTTTTCGCGGCCTCGCGCGCCGCGGCGGCGTCGATGACCTTCTGGATCACCGCCTTCGCATAGGCGGGATTTTCCTCGAGCCATTCGGTCATCCGGTCGGCCATCAGGCTTTCGAGCGGCTGGCGGACTTCCGACGAGACGAGCTTGTCCTTGGTCTGCGACGAGAATTTGGGATCGGGCAGCTTGACCGAGACGATCGCGGTGAGCCCTTCGCGCATATCCTCGCCGGTGAGCGAGACCTTCTCTTTCTTGAGGATGCCCGACTTGTCGCCATAACCGTTCAAGGTGCGTGTCAGCGCCGCGCGGAAGGCCGCCAGGTGCGTACCGCCGTCGCGCTGCGGGATGTTGTTCGTGAAGCAGAGGACATTCTCGTAATAGCTGTCGTTCCACTCCAGCGCGACGTCGATGCCGATGCCGTCGCGCTCGCTGCTGATCGCGATCGGGTCGGGCAGCAGCGGGGTCTTGTTGCGGTCGAGATATTTGACGAACGCCGCGATCCCGCCCTCGTAGAACAGGTCGTGCGTCTCATGCTCGGCGTGGCGAGCGTCGACGAGCTTGATGCGGACGCCCGAATTGAGGAAGGCGAGCTCGCGATAACGGTGCTCCAGCTTCTCGAAATCGAATTCGGTGACATTCTTGAACGTCTCGGTCGACGCCTGAAAGGTCACGCGCGTGCCCTTCTTGCCAGCCGGCGCGGGGCCGTTGACCTTCAATGGCGAAACCGAATCGCCATGCTCGAAGCGCATCCAATGCTCTTCGCCGTCGCGCCAGATGGTGAGCTCGAGCCATTCCGAAAGCGCGTTGACGACCGAGACGCCGACGCCGTGCAGGCCGCCCGACACCTTGTACGCATTATCGTCGCTCGTATTCTCGAACTTCCCGCCCGCGTGGAGCTGGGTCATGATGACCTCGGCCGCCGAAATGCCTTCTTCGGCGTGGATGCCGGTGGGGATGCCGCGGCCGTTATCCTCGACGCTGACCGATCCGTCGCTGTTCAATGTGATCAGGACGAGGTCGCAATGCCCCGCAAGCGCTTCGTCGATCGCATTGTCCGAAACCTCGAACACCATGTGATGCAGGCCCGAACCGTCGTCGGTGTCGCCGATATACATGCCCGGGCGTTTTCGCACCGCGTCGAGACCCTTCAGGACCTTGATCGAATCGGCGCCATAGGCATTTGTGTTGGGCTGTTTGGAGGCGCTTTCGGGCGCGCCGTTTTCGGGCATGTCTGTCATATCGATTATATAGGGTCGAAGGCCGCAAAACCCAAGCGAAAATGCGGCTCTCGGGCCCGGGACGACGAGCGTTGCGCCCCCGCGCCGCGGCGGCTAGTTTCGTGGGCATGAAACATCGTATCGCCCTTCCCCTCGCCGCCCTTCTTCTCGCTTCGCTCGCCGCGTGCAGCCAGCCCGCGCCGCCCGCCGACAATGCTCCCGCGCTTGCAGGCGAACCGCTTGCGACGCGCGCGGTGATGATCGGCACCGAAGGGCCGAGCCTGCCCGCCTGCTCGAGCATCAGCCGCGTCAAGGCGGGCGGCACCGACGTCTATTGGGCGCCGAACGAAACGCGCGCGGTCAAGGCGAAGCTCGCCGGCGGCGCGAACGTGTCGCTGTGCGAGGCGGCCGAGAGTGACGCATGGTTCGGCGTCGTTTTCGCCGGTCCCGGCACCGATCCCGACATGTGCGGCGTCGGCAAGTCGGTGCCCAACGCCCGCGAATATCAGGGCCCGTGCCGCTGGGGCTGGATCAGGGGCGGGACGGTACAATTGGGCGGCTAGGCTCCGGCCTAGCGGCAATCCTCGATCACGCGGCCGATTTCCGACTGGACGGGCAGCGTCAGCGCGCCGCCGCCCGGCGTTTCGAGCGCGAAGCGACCGCGGCTGAAGGCGATGCGGTCGAGCCGGGGATCACGGCTCGGCAAGTTCGCGCTGCCGCCGTCGAAGCGGATCTGGTCGGTGCCGGCGCTGGTGTGCAGGCTGACATTGCCGGCGAGCGCCGAGGTCATGCGGATGCTGCCGCCGCTGCACGCCATCGTCAGCAGCGGGTTCGCGCTGCCCGTCGGCACAAAGGCGGCGGTCCGGCTGGCGGCGTCATAGCGCCATGCGCCGCGATCGACGGCGCGGTCTTCCCACCCGAGCGTCGGCGTCGGTAGCGGAGCGGGCGTCGGGGCGGGGGCGACGGGTTGCGGGGCGGGGGGCGGCGCTGCGGGCTGGGGGATGGCGGCGCAGCCCGCAATGCCCAGCATCAGCGTTCCTGCGAACACACAGCGAAACACGGACATTTTCATTCCCTAAAACCCCTGCCAATCGATCACTTCACCCAGCGGCGCGCGCGGCACCGGCCACTGGTTCACCGCCGCATCGTTATCCGCATAGCCTATTGCGAGCCCGGTGAACAAAATCTGCCCCTCGTCGAGCCTCAGCGTCCGCCGGATCGTCGCACCGTACATCGCCCAGCACTCCTGCGGGCAGCTTGCGAGGCCATGTTCGACGAGCAGCAGCATCACCGACTGCAGCCACATGCCCATGTCCGACCATTGCGGCGGGCCCATGATGCGCGAGCAATGGAGGAAAAGCATCACCGGTGCGCCGAAACCCCGGTAATTGTCCATGAACCGAGCGAGGCGCCCCCGCTTGTCCTCGCGCGGAATGCCGAGCGACGCGTACAGCGCCTCGCCGACCCCGAAGCGGCGGTCGGTCCAGGGTGCGGTCAGCGCCGGGGGGTAGATGTCATATTCGGGCTCCTGGCCCTCGCGCCCCATCGCGATCCGGCCTGCGACGGCATCCTTCACCGCCTGCCAGGGTTCGCCCGTGAGCACCGTCACCTGCCACGGCTGCAGGTTGCCGCCCGACGGCGCGCGCTGCGCCGCAGCGAAAATCTCCTTGAGCAGCGCCGGATCGACCGGCCTGTCGGTAAAGGCACGTACCGAGCGGCGCGCGTGGAGGGCTTCGGTGACGGAAACGGTGTCAGTCGCTGGCATATTTATCCTCTCGCCGCTTGCCGAACAGCAATTTGCGTTCGAGCCGGGCTTTCAGCTGGCGGTAATAGGAAAGCAGGAAGACGTCATCCTCTTCGGCGATGGGTCGCCCGATCTTGGCGCGGATCGCGTCGGCCACCTCACGCATCGCGCGCGGGTCGCGGCCGCGCAGCACGCGTTCGAGTTCCTGCAGTTCGAAAATCCCGTAAACGGCGAGCTCGGTGTCGGTGAAGGTCATCGCCTCGCCTGCGGCGTCGCTCGCGATATCGGCATCGAGCTTGACGCGCTGCGCCATCACGACCCAGGTTCCCGCGATCAGGTCGCCCATCCGCATCCGGTCGCGGTTGAACAGCAGGAAGAGGCTCAAGGTCAGCGACCAGAGCACGCCGGCGAGCATGATCCACCCCGACACCATATCCTCGGACGCGCCGGCGCCGAGCATGATCAGGGGCAGGAACAGCTCGAGCTCGCGAATCAGATTGCGCGCGACCACCGCGTCTGCGGTCAGGCGCCCGCCATCGCGCGCAACGACGCGGATTCCCATCAGGCGCTTGCCCGGCGTCGCGGCGCGCGAACCGAGTTCGAAGCCGATGAACCAGAAGGTGCGCAGGACGAAGGCGCCGAGCATCCAGACGACGACCGTGACGTCGGATCGCGAGGCGAGCCCGACCCACAGCATGAACAGGGAAAAGAGGAACAGCGTCAGCACGATCAGCAACAAATCGACAAGCAAGGCACCGAAACGTAGCCCCGCGCTGGCGATCCTGAGTTCGAGGTCGATCCCTTCGGGCGTGATGAACTGGCGGATCTTCTTTGCCTTGACGGCGCGCTGTTTCGCGTTGGCGGCGGCGGTCACGTCACATCCTCGCGCCGCGGGATGTAGTAATAGCCGAGCCAGAGAAGCAGCATCAGTGAGCCGATCGCATAGCGGAGCATCGTGTCGGTGATCAGCTGGCGCCCGAACCCTTCGAGCAGGCCGGCGGCGAACAGCATCAGGATGACACCGACCATCACCTTGCCCGCAGTGCGCCCCGCATCCGACGCCGCCTGCAGCCGTCCGCGCGCGCCGGGAAAGACGACCGCGGTGCCGATGCGCAGCCCTGCGGCGCCCGACAGTGCGGCGGCGAACAATTCGGTGGTGCCGTGGATGAACAGCCAGCCGCCGAAGTCGTAGCCGAGCCCCTTGGCGGAAAAGACCGCCATCATCGCGCCGAGGCCGATCCCCTGATAATATTCGAGCATCAGCGTCGGCACGCCGAAGGCGAAGCCGAGCGCGAAGGACAGGATCGACACGCGGCTGTTGTGCGTGAACAAATAGGTCGCGAAGACGTGCAGCCCGCTTTCGCCCTTTTCGCCGGCGGCCTTGCCGTGCCCCAGCGTCGACTGGAGAAATTCGGCCGTTGCGCGCGGGTCGCGGCCGCCCGACATCTCCTCGTCGACGAAGTTGAAATACCATTCGGGGTTGCTCGACACGAGCGAATAGCTGGTCAGCGCGCCGAGCAGGATGACGAGCGCGATGATCAATGTTTCCTTCCAGACGGATCGCACCGCAGCGGGCCAGTCGTAGAGGAAGAAGCGGCGGAGGCGGCTCCAACGGCTCTCGCGCACGCCATAGACGAGGAAATAGCCGCGGATTGACAGCGCCTCGAGATGGTCGAGCAGCGCCTTGTCGAGGCTCGTCGCGCGCGCGATCGACAGCGACGACAGGGTCGCGCGATAGAGGAGCGGCAGTTGGAGCAACTCGTCGCTGGTCAGCGCCTTCGCACCCTTTTTCTCGAGCTTGGCAAGCAGCAGGTCGAAGGCGATCCAGTCGGCCTCGCGCTCGGCGCGGAAGCGGCCGGTCGAGAAGCTCGGCGCGTCGACCGCGCGGGCGGAGGCAGCGGGGGGGATCACAGGCTGCCCTGCCTTTTGATGCCGAGATAGGCCTCGACCGCGCTCGCCCCCATCGCGTCGGCGGGTACCTCAATGACGTCGGCGCCCAGGCGCTGGAGCCGCGCGATCACCAGCTGGCGGTCACGCAGCATCGCGGCGGCGACGTTCGAGCGCGTGACGTCGGCGCCGGTTTCGGGGCGGCGGCGCTCCTCGCTCTCGACCTCTTCGTCGCGGATCACGACGAACAACAGGCGGTGCTTCTGCACCAGCCGTCCGGCTGCGCGGATCATCAGGTCGGCGCTCGTCGCATCGGTGAATTCGGTAAAGAGGATGATCAGCGAGCGGCGGTTGAGCTGCGCCGAGAGCGTCGTCAGTGCGAGGGTGAAATTGCTCTCGACATGCGCATAGTCGATCAGGCTCGCTGCGCGTTGCAGGGCCGGAAAATCCTGCGTGTGCATATAGGCGGGGGTCAGTGCCTGCGGCTTCGCGGCAAAGGAAAAGAGGCTGATCCGATCGTTGAGCTTCAAGCCGACATAGGCGAGCAGCAGCGCCGCCGACACCGCACGGTCAACGCGCGGCATGCCGCCGACGGGCTCGGCCATCGTCCGTCCGCCGTCGATCGCGAGCACGACGCGATTGTCGCGCTCGACGCGATATTCCTTGGCAAGCAATTTGACGTGCCGTGCCGAGGCGTTCCAGTCGATCGCGCGGCGATCCATCCCCGGCTGATATTCGGCGAGCGCCTCATATTCGGTGCCTTCGCCCCGAAAACGCTGTTGGCGAAGTCCGAACCAGCTATTGCGCTGGAACAGCCGGCTCCCCTCGTCGGTCACCGCGCGCAGGCTCGGCACGACGTTGATCGCACCCCCGATCGCGAATTTGCGCTGCTTCCACACGAGTCCGAGCGGCCCTGCCCAGCGGATCCACAACGAATCGATGACCGCCTGTCCGCGCCGCGACGCGGTGAGCGACAGGGTACGGACCAGCGCTTCGCCGCTTGCCGTGCGCCGCATATCGTCCGCGAGCCGGCCACCCTCGGCCAGCCGTTCGTCGAGCGCGAGCGCGATTTCGGCGCGTGGCGGGACATCGCGGCCGCTCGCGGCGAGCAACAGGTCGAACGGGTCGCCGACCCCGACTTGATTCGGAAAGCGGGCGTCGAGGCTCAGGTGACGCGGATTGGTACCCGCCATGGTGTCGAGAATCAGGCAGGCAAGAATCACCCCGATCCAGCCGGGCGCGACCGACCACAGCTCGGGCCGGATCAGCCCGAGCGCAAGCGCCATCGGCGCGCCCGCGAGCAGCAAGTAGATCGCCCGGCGGGTGGGGTATATCACCGTGGGACTTCCTCGCGATCGAGCAACGCCGCGACGACCTGCTCGACGTTGCGGCCCTCGATCTCGGCGGCCGCCGACAGGATGACGCGGTGGCGAAGCACGCCCGCGGCGAGGCGCTGGACATCGTCGGGAATGACATAGTCACGCCCGTCGAGCGCCGCCGCGGCGCACGCCGCGCGCGCGAGCAGGGTCGCGGCGCGCGGGCTCGCGCCGCATTCCAGGTCGGCGCTCTCGCGCGTCGCGCGGACGAGGCGGACGATATAGTCGACGATCTCCTCGGCCAGGCGGACGGTCGCTATCGTGTCGATCGCGGCGCCGATCGTTTTGGCATCGGCGACCTGCGCCACGCCGAAATCGCTAACCGCCGGGCTTTTGAAGCGCCCGCCATGGTCGGCGACGATGCGGCGTTCCTCGGCGGCGTCGGGATAATCGACGACGAGCTTGAACAGGAAACGGTCGAGCTGCGCCTCGGGCAGAGGATAGACGCCCTGCTGCTCGATCGGGTTCTGCGTCGCGAGTACGGTGAAGCGCGGGCTCATCGCGTGCGGCTCGCCGTTGATGGTGACGCGGCGTTCCTGCATCGCCTCGAGCAGCGCGGCCTGCGTCTTGGGCGGGGTGCGGTTGATTTCGTCGGCGAGCAGCAGTTCGGTGAAGATCGGCCCCTTGGTCAGCGTGAAGCTCGACGTCTGGAAGTTGAAGAGGTTCGACCCCAAAATGTCGCCGGGCATCAGGTCGGGGGTGAACTGGATGCGCCCGAAATCGAGGCCGGTGGCGCGCGCGAACGCCTGCGCGAGTAGGGTCTTGGCGGTGCCCGGCGGCCCTTCGAGCAGGACGTGGCCGCCCGCGAGCAACGCGATCGTTACCATGCGCGTCAATGGCCCCTGGCCGAAGACCGCCTTCGCGACCTCGCCCTCGATCGCGGCACCGAGCGCTTGGACGCTCTGAACGCTTTGGGCGACGGGATTAGCTGTCACGGAGTAGATCCTTCCTGATGTCGTGCAGCGCCTGCGCGTCTGCGAGGAATTCATGCGTATTGCGCGCGAGCGGCAGGCGCCGCGCGAGCGAGGAAAAAAGGTCGCTGCCACCGCGCAGATGCCGGTCGATCCAGCGGTCGGTTTCGGCATCGTCGAGCCCGGTGGGGGCGTGCAGTCGCCGCGCGATCGCGATGCGCTGGCTCTTCACATAGGCGTCGGCGCCGTCGAGTTCGCGCCGTGCCTGCCGGATCAGGTCGGCGCTGTTCGCGATCAGCGCCGCTTTCGACACCGGGATCGCGCGGCCGGGTTTCAGTGCCGGACCGAAGCGCATCCACGCCTGCCACAGCGCCAGCATCCCGGCGGCGATCAGGCAGAGGGTGATGCCGATGAACGGCGGCACGAAGGCGAAGCGAAGCAGCGATCGCTGGCCGCCGAAACCGTTGAGCGTGACGTCGAAGGCAAGCCCGTCGGCGTCGGCATATTCGGCGAGCGCGTCGATCAAAACGACGCCCGCACTAGCTCGGTCGCGTGAGGCAAAAGCCAGATTATTGATAAGGTCGGGGTCGGCGAGGACATAGATGTCGTGCTCGCCGACCTGCGCGAGCACCGCAGCGCCGCCAGGCCCCGCGATCAACATTTCCAGATTCCTGCCTTCGATCGTCTGGACATTGCCGGGTAGCGAGGCCGCGAAGCTGCGGCCGCCGAGCCGAGCGGGCACCTGCTGCGCCTTGCTCGGCGCCGCTTTGATCGCGACCGTTCCAAAATAGGCAGGCGGCAGCATCTTGGCGGGCGGACGCACCGGAAACCCTGCGCTGGCCCAGCCGGGTTTCGGCGTCTGCCCCGGCACGGCCATTGTCTGCCATTTGGGCAGCACGATCAGCACGGGGCCGGTGCGCTGGGCGTCGAGCAGTTCGGCGATTTCGGGTGCGCGGGTGCGGTGCGTCGGGGTCAGAACCAGAAGCGGTTCATATTCCTCATAGGATTCCACCTCGACCCGCCGCCGCAGCTCGACCTCGGCGCCCGCGCGTTCGGCGAGGTCGACGATGCCGGCATAACCCGGCGCCGCCTTCGACAAGGCATGGCCGCCGCCGTCGTTGCCGCTGCTGATCTGCGGCGCCAGCGCGATCAGCGCCCACAGCGCGATGAAGGCGATCACCCCGATGGCGACGACGGCCGCGATCAGTCGCGGGTTGAAGCCATGGTCGTTCGTCGCTGCGTTGCTCATGCGCGCGCCCAATTCTTCGGCACCGTCAACTCGGCATAAGCGCTGCGGCATTGCTCCCACGCGCCGGCATCGATCAACCGCCCGCCGAACAGGCTGATCTCGACCGCGCGGGCGATGCGGCTGAAGGCCCCGCGCGCGACCGACGGCAAGTCGTTCGCCTCGGCCAGATCGCGCGATGTCATCGCGGGCTTGACGAGACCCGGGCGGCGCCCCTCGATATCCTCGACGCTGCGATAGAGCAGAAGATGCACCGCCTCGGCAAAACGCCCTTCGGCGGCGAGCGCGTCGGCCTCGGCAAGCAGCGCGCGCGCCGCGCCCGCCTCGGCCTGTCCAACATGATCGTCGGTGTCGCCGCCGCGCTTGCGTCCGTAGCGCAGGGTATCGACCCACCGCGCGAAAGCGGGGACGAAATGATAGAGGAGGAACAGCAGGAGCAGCGCGACCGCGATCCACATCAGCGGCTTGACCGCGGGGGCGCTCCATTCGAAGAAATCGCCGAGCGCGCCGAGCAGCGACTTCAGCCACTCGGGTGTCGGCGGCGGGGGTGGAGGCGGCGGAGGAAAGGCGGTCTGGATCTCGCCGCCCGCGATCGTCTGGCTATAGCCCGGATCGATGAGTTCAGGATCGAGCAGCCATCCTCCCCCGGTGTCGCTGCTCGACGGTTCGGCCGCTGCCGACGCCTGGGCGATCCACAAGGATATCATGTTGAAAAGATGGCCCCGCCCCGATCGTGCATCGAATATGGTGGTAGCGCGAGCGGGCGCGGCAAGGCAAGAGATGCTTGCGCGTGCGACTGCTCCGTTCTAGCGCGCGGCAAAACCGGCCTGATCGTTGCACTTGTAACCACTACTTGTAACCACCGGCCGCGCGACAGGAGAGACAGGTGGACGCGGCGCAGGCGGTACATGAGAAATTCCTCGCGGCGCTGGCGGCGGGCAAGCTTCCCGATCGCGCGGGCGCGCCCGATCCCGCCGCCGCCGGCCTGTCACGCCGCGACGCCACCGACATTTTCCTGTCGCAGTTGACGAGCCGCCAGATGGACCGGCTATCGCGCCATCTGCAGGCGCGCGGCGAAGGCTTTTACACGATCGGTTCGTCGGGGCACGAAGGCAATGCCGCGGTCGCGGCGGCGCTCCGCGTCACCGACATGGCGTTCCTTCACTATCGCTCGAACGCGTTCCAGCTCCACCGCGCGCGCCAGCTTCCGGGCGGCACCCCGACGTGGGACATGCTGCTGAGCTTCGCCGCATCGAGCGAGGATCCGATCTCGGGCGGGCGGCACAAGGTGATCGGATCGAAACCGCTGAACATTCCGCCGCAAACCTCGACGATCGCCTCGCACCTGCCCAAGGCCGTGGGCGCGGCCTTTTCGATCGGTATCGCGCGGCGTCAGGGCCTGACCGGTTGCGCGTTGCCCGACGACGCCGTCGTGCTGGCCAGCTTCGGCGATGCTTCGGCAAACCATTCGACCGCGCAAGGCGCGTTCAACACCGCGGGTTGGTCGGCGTTCCAGGGGTCGCCGATGCCGCTGATCTTCCTTTGCGAGGATAATGGGATCGGCATCTCGACGCGCACGCCGACGGGCTGGATCGAGGCGCAGTTCCGCCACCGCGCGGGGCTTCATTATATCAAATGCGACGGCACCGACCTCGTCTCGGCCTATGCCGGCGCCGCCGAGGCCGCCGATCATGCGCGGCGTTATCGCAAGCCGGTCTTCCTCCACATGGCGACCGTGCGGCTCTACGGCCACGCCGGCTCGGACGTGCAGGGCGCCTATCTGCCCAAGGCGCTGATCGAATCCGACGAGGCGCGCGATCCATTGCTTGCGGGTGCGGCGCTGATGGACGCGCACGGCTGGATGTCGCGCGCCGAGATCGTCGAGGCCTATGAAGAGACTGGCGCGACGCTGGCGCGGCAGGCCGAGGCGGCGATCCAGCGGCCCAAGATCACGACGCCCGCGCATGTAATGCACAGCCTGATCCCGCCGAAGCGCGAGGTGGCGCGGCCCAACACACCGTCTCCCGAAGACCGCAAGGCGATGTTCGGCAGCGACGCCGCGCAGATGGACAAGCCGATGCACATGGCGCGGCTCCTCTCCTGGGCGCTGGCCGACCTGATGCTCGCGCACAAGGAAATCGCCGTCATGGGCGAGGATGTCGGGCCGAAGGGCGGCGTCTACAACGTCACGGCAAAGCTCCACCAGCGCTTCGGATCGGCGCGCGTCGTCAATACCTTGCTCGACGAACAGGCGATCCTCGGGCTCGCGATCGGCATGGCGCACAACGGCTTTGTCCCGATGCCCGAGATCCAGTTCCTCGCCTATGTCCACAATGCCGAGGACCAGATCCGCGGCGAGGCGGCGACGCTCAGCTTCTTCTCCGACGGCCAATATACCAACCCGATGGTCATCCGCATCGCGGGGCTTGGCTATCAAAAGGGCTTCGGCGGCCATTTCCACAACGACAACAGCCTCGCGGTCTTTCGCGACATTCCGGGCGTCATCCTCGCGGTGCCGTCGAACGGCCGCGACGCGGTCGCGATGCTCCGCGAATGTGTGCGGCTGGCGCGCGAGGAACAGCGCGTCGTCGTCTTCGTCGAGCCGATCGCGCTCTATATGACCCGCGACCTGCACGAAGAAGGCGATGGGCTGTGGACGAGCGTCTATGAAGCGCCCGGCGAGGGCGAGCCGATCGGCCTCGGCGACGTCGGCGTTCATGGCGAGGGCAGCGACCTGGCCATCGTGACCTACGGCAATGGTTATTATCTCTCGCGGCAGGCGGAGAAATTGCTCGCCGCCGATGGCGTGAAGGCGCGCGTGATCGACTTGCGCTGGCTCGGACCCGTCGACGAGGACAAGCTCGTCGCCGCCGTCGGCGACGCGAAACGCATCCTGATCGTCGACGAATGCCGCATCACCGGATCGCAGAGCGAGGCGCTGATGGCGACATTTGTCGAGCGCACGCCGGACAAGAAGCTGAAGCGCATCGCCGCCGACGACAGCTTCATCCCGCTGGGCAGGGCCGCGACTCTGACATTGCCGAGCCGCGATTCCATCTATGCCGCCGCAAAGGAGTTGCTGGCATGAACGCCCGCAAGACCGCCATCGTGATCGCGCCCGGACGCGGCACCTATGGCAAGGGCGAACTCGGCAGCATCGCGCGGCTGCACGGCCAGCGCTTCGCGAGCCACATCGCGAATTTCGACGCCCAGCGCCGCGATCGTGGCCAGCCGACGGTGAGCGAACTCGACGGTGCCGAGCGCTTTAGCGTGGCGACGCATATGCGCGGCGACGTCGCCGCGCCGCTGATCTACGCCGCCACCGCGCTCGATTATCTGAGTATCGACCGCGACAGGTTCGACGTCGTTGCGGTCGCGGGCAATTCGATGGGCTGGTACAGCGCGCTTGCGCTTGGCGGCGCGGTTTCGGTCGCGGACGGCTTCCGCATATCCAACGCGATGGGCCTCAACAGCCAGACGCACGGCCCCGGCGGGCAAATCCTCCTTCAGATTGTCGACGAGAACTGGCGCCCGGTTCCGGGGCTTCGCGATGCGCTACTGGCGCTGGTCGCCGCCATCGCCGAGCGGCCGGGCCACGATCTCGCACTATCGATCGACCTCGCGGGCATGCTCGTCCTCGCGGGCAATGAGGAAGGCCTCGCCGCGCTGCTCGCCGAAGCGTCGCCGACCCCCGGCCGCGACCCGCTGCGCCTCGCGGGCCACGGCCCCTTCCACACGCCTTTGATGTTCGGCAGCTCGGACAAGGCGAAGGCCGAACTGCCGCCCTCGCTGTTCGCCGCCCCGGCGATCCCGATGGTCGACGGCCGCGGGCATATCTGGCGGCGCTTCTCCAGCGACCCTGCCGAGGTTTGGGATTACACCTTCGGCGACCAGATCCTCGCGCCTTATGATTTCGCGCTGTCGGTGCAGGTCGCGGTCAAGGAATATGCGCCCGACGTCATCATCCTGCCCGGCCCCGGCGACACATTGGGGGGTGCAATCGCGCAATCGCTGATCGGCATCGGCTGGCAGGGCCTGGCAAGCAAGGCAGACTTCATGGCGCGGCAGGCGTCGGACCCGATCCTGCTCTCGATGGGCCGCGCCGACCAGCGAGAGCAGGTTACCGGACAGCGATAGGGCCGGCAGGGAGGAACATCCCTGCCGGCCCTGTTGTTTGCCCGGGGTCAGGTGGGGTTGACCCCGGGCGATGAACGGCAGCGCCAATGGGGACCAACTCAAGGGCGATATACCGTTCATTTTCCTTATAGGCGCTACGTTTGGCACTTGGCCGGGTTCCCGCGCGATCATGCACCAAAACGGACCCGATCGACCGGCGCGGCGCGCGCAGGTTCGGCGGTGAACTGCAACCGCAGCAATTCGGCGATATTGCCCGCCCCCGCCCGGCGCATGATATTCGCGCGATGCACTTCGACCGTGCGCGGGCTGAGGTCGAACTGACGCGCGATCGCCTTGTTGCCGAGGCCGACGGCGATCGCGTCCAATATGTCGCGCTCGCGCGGGGTCAGCGCGGCCAGCCGCGCTTCGGCCTCGCGGCGTCGGGCGACCGCGTCCTGCGCCGCGCGCCAGTCGGAAAGCGCCGCATCGATCGTGCGCCGGACGAGGCGCGGGTCGAGCGGCGCGGGCAGCAAATCCCGCGCGCCGCCGCGCAGGATGGCGCGCGATTCGGCGATACTGAGCTGTTCGGCGGCGACAAAGGCGGTGATGGCGGGACTCCCGGCGATCCGATCGAGCAGCGCCGCGCCGTCCGTCCGCCCCGGCTGGCGCCAGTGAAAAAGCAGGATAGCGGACAGATCGTCGCCTTCCGCCTCGAGCCAGGCGTCGGCGCTCGCAAAGCTACGCACGACCCGATCGGCGCCTGCCGCGAGCACACGAAAACAGGCCGCCCGTTCGATCGGGTCAGGCAGGATCAGATGGATATGGCCCCCGCTTTCGGTCACGTCGCGATGCTGCGCACCAAAGGGTCGGAAGGACAGCGAAAAAGGGTCGATGCCGGCGCCATTTCGGCGCGTTTGCCGAAATTTTCGAGAATTACGTCCGCAACACGGCTTTTGGTAACCTTTACGGGCACTTTTCGCAGGACTGCGAGGGTTATAGCCCTGAACGTCTGTTTCTCGTCATTCCATTTGCAGCGCTAGTCGATCGAAGCCGCGACTTATTTGGCCCTTCGCGTTTTCCACACGCTAAGGTCCGCAATGGGTCGCCCGCGCGGGATCATGACGAATGTCGGATATTTTCGATCCGCGTCCGAACGCCGCCTGGCCGGAACCGGCCAATAGGCGCGGATTGCGTCAGCGAATTTGCCTGGGCCGCGACGGCAAAAGGGCTCCGCCGCCCCGGCGAAGCCCTTTCATCCTCTGAACTCGTGACCAAAGGACGCCCCAGCGATCCAAAGTCGGGCCAAGAGCATATATCGCTTAATCGGCAGCCGATTGTAAATCCGCAGCCGCGACACCACATATGGAATATCGACGGCTTCCCGAGCGTGCCGACGACTGAGAGACTCTTGCGCTCCCGCCGAACGGAGCGACGATATGGACCTCAACGAACTTCTCTATCATCATCAAATGGCTTTGATGGCCGTGGGCCGGGCGCAGCGCGACGGGCGCTCGATCGACAATTTCGATCTCCCTTGCTATTTTGCCAGGCGTATCAACGAATATCGCGAGCGCCGCGGCCTGACCTTCGATATTCCGGTAATCGCGCAATGGGGCGGCGGACCGGCGAATTGCGCCAAGGCAAAGCCGAGCCCGTTCGTGGGTGACCTGGTCGTCGCACAACGCTGCGTTTCCGCTACATGAAACAGCTCATTGCCTTCGACCTCGACGGGACGCTTGCGGAAAGCAAGCAGCCGCTCGATGCCGCGATGGGCGAAGCGCTCGCCGATCTTCTCGATGTCGTCGATGTCGCGGTGATCTCGGGCGGCGACTGGCCCCAGTTCGAAACACAGGTCGCGTCGCGTCTTCCTGCCCGCGCGAACATCGCGCGGCTGTGGCTTATGCCGACGACGGGCACCAAACTCTACACTCACGGTTCCGGCGCATGGCGGCCGGTCTATGCCGAACTGTTCGCGGACGATGAAAAGCAGCTCATCTTCGGAGCCTTCGACGCGTCACTCGAAGCCACCCGCTTCGTTCCCGAAACCGTGTGGGGCGAACGCGTCGAGGACCGCGGCAGCCAGATCACCTTCTCGGCGCTGGGTCAGAAAGCTCCGATCGATGCCAAGGAAAAATGGGATCCCGACTTTGCGAAGCGCAAGGTCATTCAGCGCGACCTTCGTCAGCGGCTCCCGGGGCTTTCGATCAACATGGGCGGCGCAACGTCGATCGACGTCACGCGCGAAGGGGTCGACAAGGCGTATGGCCTGACGAAATTGCAGGGCGTCAGCGGCATATCGCTCGATGCCATGCTTTTCGTCGGCGATGCGATCTTTCCCGGCGGCAACGACTATCCCGCCAAGACGCTGGGGGTCGACACGGTGTGCGTGCGCGATCCGCGCGAGACCCGCGCGGTGATCGACACCATCATCGCCTGCCTGAAACCGGCACCCACCGTGGGCGCGGCAGTTCGCCATGCGTCGGCTGCGAACGATCGTGCGCAATCCGTGCTGGGAGCGGAGGCATGATCTTGCACAATCTGTTCGGGCGGCATCAGGTCGATTTCAAGGCCAGCCATTGGGACAGGGGACGGTTCGTCAGCCATTGCGCGATATGCAAGGGCGAGATGGTCAAATTGCCCGGCATGCCCTGGCAAATGAGCCCGCCTCGGGGCTGAGGTCTGTCACGGCGGCGCGGCGGCTTGCATTTCCATCGCCGCCAGGATTCCTGCGATGGGTATGAAGGCAAAGCACACCGAACTGTCGGCGACCCCATAAGGCAGAAAGAGGTCCTCGCCGACGCGGATGGCGCCGCAAGTATAAACGACGTTCGGGACATAGCCTTCGCGGTCCTCGTCCGCAGCGGACAGAAGCGGGTTCGGCGTTCGCCCGAGAACCCTCGACGGGTCCTGCTTGTCTAGGAGTATCGCGCCGATCGCATATTTTCGCATCGCTCCGACGCCGTGCGTGAGTACAAGCCAGCCTTCGTCTAGTTCGATCGGCGCGCCGCAATTGCCGATCTGGACGAACTCCCAGGGAAAACGGGGTTCCAGCAGCAGCTCGCCGCTTTCCCAGTGGTCGATCGAGTCCGATCGCAGCAGATAGAGATTCTTGCCGTCCTGCCGCCCGATCATGCAGAATTTTCCGTCCACCTTGCGAGGGAACAGCGCCATGCCTTTGTTGCGGGCGGCGTCCCCCTTGATCGGGGTCAGCGTGAAATCCCGAAAGTCCCGCGTCCGAAGCAGCTCCGAGCGAATATCGCGGCCGCTGTAGGCGGTGTAGGTGCCGATCCATTCGCTCTTGCCGCTATCGCGCTTAAACTCGACGAGGCGCAGGTCCTCGAGTCCGTTGCGCTGGGCTTCGGTAATCGGGAAGATAACGGTTCCGGAAATACTGCTATCGGGGTCGCAGCGGACCGAAATGCGGTCCACCTGATTGCCCGCCTGATGCACGCCCAGCATGGCCGTGGTCGCAAAGGTGGGTTGGGGCGCCAGCGTCAATTCGCCGCCCGGTGATACAATCCCTTCGCGAAAGGCGATTGTCGAAATATGGCCTTCGCCGACCGCGCGCAGCGAGAGGATGATACGGACGCTGCCTTCCTGCAATCCCGTCTGGTCCGGATGCCGCACCACGCTGGGGTTCATCACTGCGGCAGCGGCATAGCTGTATTCGTGGCAAAAATAGGCCCCGATCAGGAGACGCATCTCGCGCTTCAGCACCTTTCCGTCGAGCCCCAGCTTCGGTTCGATCTCGACGTATCTTTCTTCGAACACTTTTTCGATTTGCCAGTGCCTGTCGGCAAAATCGCGCAGGACCGACGCGAGTTCGTTGCGCACCGTGCGCATATCAAGACCGGCGATATCGCAGGCGAGACGCTGGACCCGGACGAGATCCGGACCCGACGCCTGCCAGGCCAGATGGAATGGCCGCACCACGACCCGCGTCGGGTCGGCGTGGAGTCGCAGTTCGTGCTGAACGAGTTCGAGAGCAGAGGGACGTTTAATGGATTTTGGCCGTCAACGCGCGAAGGGCGAGGCACGCATGCTGATAGGCCAACACCGATTCCGCGCCCTCGTTGAGGTTCACGCCGCGCCGATTGATCCCGTCGCGGCAGGTGCCGGTAAGCGGATCGGCAACCGCAAGCCCGCGGTCGTTTGCGCCGGCAAACCAGCGAAAGGCGCGCTGGGCGTGGGCAAGCCAGATCGCGTCGCCGGTAAGGTCATAGGCCGCCGAAGCAGCATCGATCGCCGCCCACACCTCGACCGGTTGCTGGTCGAACGGACGCGGCAATTCGCGATGACGGCCAAAGCTGTCGGATCCCACCGGACGAAAGTGGCCGGCGGGCGCGGTCTGGCTGTTGTTGAGCCAGCGGAGCGTGGCGAGGCCGCATTGCGTCGCGTCGGCGCGCCGCAACCTCATGCCGGCGCGGATAAGGGCTTCGGGAATGCGCGCATTGTCATAGGCCAGCACGGGCTCGAACCAGTCCCAGTCGGGGGCCGACACGCGGTCGTAGAGCGCGAGCAGTCGCTTGCTGCCCTGCTCCAATATGGCGCGCGCGGGCGCGTTTTCTTCGGCGGCGAGAAGATGGTCGGCGCCCAGCATGGCAAAGGCGATCGCGCGCGGCGAACGGAAATCGGAGATCGAAGTCGCGGCGCGGGCAAAGAGCCGCCGCGCCCACGAACGCGTGCTTGCGGTGCGGCCTTCGAGCGCGGTCGCGCCAAGCGCCCAAAGCGTTCGCCCGCAACTGTCCTCGGACCCGGTGTCTTCCAGCCAGTTCCGGCGATAACCCATGAAGTTTCGGAACTGCCCCTTGTCCGCGTTCCACGAAGCCTCGACAAAGGCCGCGAAAATGCTTCCCAGCCGGCTGCGGTGCGGTTCTGCCTCCGGACCCAGCCGGTTTGTCAGCATCAGCGCCCGCGCATTGTCGTCGACGCAATAGCCATGCGCGCGGTCCGGGATGTCGTGGACGCTGTGCTGGAGGATGCCGGTGTCGTCACAAATGCGGAGCAGGCCACCGATCCCGACGTGCGCGGGGTGTTCCGAGACACGGGGCGTCACCTTGGTGGCGCTGACGAGGCCGGCGAGCTCTGCGGCGAGCGCAGGCCAGATCATGAGCCGCCCGTGCTCGTATGCGCGCCGTTGCATCTCACCGAGCCGTTCGCGGTCGCTGAACAGCGCGACGATCGCACTCGCGATTGCCGTGCTGTCACCGAAGGGCACGAGGATGCCGTGGCCATCGTCGAGCAGCTCGGCGGCGTGCGCATAGGGTGTCGAAACGACCGCCTTTCCCAAGGCCATCGCATAGGCCAGCGTCCCCGACGTCGACTGTCCCGCCCCGGTATAGGGGGTGACGTAGACGTCGGCCGCCTCGATCAGGTCCAGCAATGCGTCGGTTTCCAGAAAGGCATCGATCCACCTGATGTGGTTTTCGACGCCCAATGCCTTCGCCTGTGCCTGCAAGCGTTCGCGATAGGCTTCGCCCTCGCGTGCGAGCAGGTTGGGGTGGGTCGCTCCAACGATGCAATAGAGGATGTCGGGGCAATCGGCGATAACCGCGGGCAGCGCGGCGATCGCGGCCTCGATGCCCTTGCCCGGCGACAGCAGGCCGAACGTCATCAGGACATCGCGGCCCGCCAGGCCGGCGGCCGCCTTGAAGCTCTCGGTTCGTCCGAAGGGACGGTCGGGCACGCCGTGCGGGATCATGGCGATCTGCTCGTCATCGACGGCATAAAGTGTTTTCAACAGGATCCGTGAGCAGTCGGACATGACGACCAGTTTGCTGGCGCTTCCGATCAGCTTTTGCATAACGCGCATCTGATCGGCGTCGGGATCGGCAAGTACGGTGTGAAGCGTGACGATCAGCGGCGCGCTGACGCGATCGACGAGTTCGAATATCTTGTCTCCAGCTAGTCCGCCGAACAGGCCGAACTCGTGCTGCAGCCAAATCACGTCGGTGCCGCTCGCTTCGATCCGCCGCGCGGCATCGACAAAGCTCGCCGCGTCGCCTTCGGTGATCGTCGAGCAGGCGGAGGGATCGAAGGCGATCGCGTCGATGGCGGGAGCCATAGCATAGACATCGACAGCAAGGTCGGGAGCGGCGAGCCCCAGCGACGCATGGATGTCGGTGGTAAAGGTTGCGATCCCGCATCGCCGCGGCAGAAAACCGCCGACAAGCGCCAGACGCGTTCCCGGGAGCGCGGCGGCTTCCGGCGCGAGAACCGGCGAGCAGGCTTCGTCGAACGCCACGCGGTCGATGACTTCGTGCATTTGTTCCAACTTTCAGATGACAGCGCGTCGACGCATCCGCGATGAATCGGGAACCACGGGGCCTGGTGCTTCCTTGGCGTGTCTTCTGATGATGTGGGGAATATATGCTCCAAAACAAGGGTAGCGACATTAATAATATGAACGTTTTAGAAAATCTAAAAACAATAAATTTTTCGGTAAATTTCCATTTTTTAATGTTAATATAATATCAATTCTCTAATAAAATTACATATCAGTAACAATAGACTTGATTTGTATAATTCCTATTTTTGCGATGGGCGAGTCTATTACCTACCAGTAGCGGGCCAAGCCGATTGTGCCGGGCCTTCGCGCAAACCCGGCCACATCGGGGCGGATCGATCGAGGGCTATGCTTTCCCCAGCCGTATCGACCACTCTGCTCTCAAACGCCGCCGGACTAGCCCGAAGATTGAAGAGCTTGTCTTCTCCTTTCATGTTCACGAGCCTCCGGAGAAGGCAGCAAGCAATTTCCAAGCTGGCGCAACGAGCGGCTAAACGCTTCGTTAAATGGGGGAGCGATATCCTCTCTGACCACTATTTACGGGATTGCAGTAAAAATGGCCCTCGGCGCGAGCGGTAATTTATACGTTCAATCGGAAGCTGTCCTCCGCGAGCAATATGCGAGCTTGGCGCGGCAGGTCCCCCTCATGTACGCACTCATGTTCCTCAACGTCCTGTTCCTCGCGCTCGTAACCGCCGACGGGGGATCCTGGGCAGTCAGCTTCGTGGCGCCGCTGGCTTTGACGGGGATCATCGCGGTTCGCGCGGCCGCGTGGTATGCGCGAAGGGGTGCCGTCACCACCGACGATCACATTCGCCGATATCTGCGCGGTACGGTTTTTCGCGCCGGCGCTTTCAGTCTCCTGTTCGGCGGCTGGGGCCTCTATCTTTTCCTGACGGCCGATCCGTTCCACACGACCGCGATTGCGCTGTTCATATTCGTAGGCTCGATCAGTTGTTGTTACTGTCTCCAGGCCCTTCCCGCCGCCGCCCGGCTCGTCCTCCTGTTCGGAGCGACACCGGTGACGATCGGCCTCCTCCTTTCGGGTAATTGGTACTTCACGGGCATGGGCCTGACGTTCCTGCTGGGGGCCGGCGTCATTCTACGGACGATCGCGACGACGCGGTCGGCTGTATTCGAGTCGCTTCGGGCGCGTTCGGAAATGTCCGTGCTGATCGAAGCCCTTCGGCGCAGCGAAGAACATTATCGGTTTTCCGTCGAGCTCAATCCCCAGATTCCATGGATCAGCGATCCCGAAGGCCAGATCGTCGAAGTGGGACCTCGCTGGACCGAGCTTACCGGCACGCCGGCCGAGGATGCGCTCGGCGCGGGTTGGACCAATTCGCTCCATCCCGACGACCTGCCCGGCGTTCTCGCGCACTGGGAAGAGGCGCTGACGTCGGTCGATAATGCTTTTGCCGACGTGCGGTACAGAGTTCGCAATTCGGACGGCAGCTACAGATGGTGCCGGGCCCGAGCCAATCCGCGTCGCGACTCCGACGATCGGATCGTCAGTTGGTACGGAACGCTCGAAGATATTCACGATCAGGTGACCGCGGAGCTGGCTCTGCGCGAGAGCGAGGAGCGTTACCGCCTGGCCTCCCATGCCACGAACGACGTGATCTGGGACTGGTCGCATCGTACCGACCGGATCGAATGGGGCAATGGCGCGGTAGAGGTGCTGGGCTATCCGGAAGTATCAACCGGCACGGCAGTCGCCTGGTGGAAGGAGCGGATTCATCCCGACGACCTGCCGATGGTGGAAAAGACATTCGACGGGATTCTGCGGAAGCTCCACGACAGCTGGAATCATGAATATCGGTTCCGTGCCGCGCAGGGCAATTTCATCAACCTCTACTCGCGAGGATATGTCGTGCGCGACGATGAAGGTCAGGCGGTGCGCTCGATCGGCGCCCTTCTCGACGTCACTGCCGCGCGCCGGGCGGAAGGGGAACTGCGCTGGGCCGCGAACCACGACCCGCTGACCGGTCTGCCCAACCGCAAGCTCTTCGCCGAAGTGCTGGAACAGGCGCTGACGGCCGCGTCCGCCAACGCGTCGTGCGTCTGCGTCATCGTGATCGACGTCGATGGCTTCAAACTCCTCAACGACAGCATGGGGCATGCGGCAGGCGATGAGCTTCTCAGAACCATAGCGCGACGCCTGCAGGGAAACCTTCCTGCCGAAGCGACGGTGGCCCGGCTTGGCGGCGATGAATTCGCGGTAATCGTGCCGGGGCTGGCTCCTGGTTCCGCGCTCGCTTCGGCTGTCGATGCAATCCTAAAGGGCGTGGCCGATACGCTCACCATCGACGAGAGCGTCTTGCCCGTCAGCATTAGCGCGGGCGCCGCCGTGTGGCCTGCCGACGGCGATAACGCCGAAGGAATACTGAAGAGCGCAGACCTCGCGCTTTACGCGGCGAAGGCAGAGGGTGCGGGGGTCGTTCGCGAATTTCGTTCCGAAATGCGCGAGTCCGCGGAGAGCCGTAAGTCGATGCTGCGCGAGGCGCGCGAGGCGCTGCGCGACGATCGTATCATCCCCTTCTATCAGGCAAAGATCGACCTTCGTAGCGGCGACGTTATCGGTTTCGAAGCCTTGCTGCGCTGGCATCATCATCGGCGCGGTCTTCAGCCGCCCGACAGCATCCAGGCCGCATTCGACGACAGCCTGCTCGCGAGCGACCTGACGGACCGGATGATCGACCGCGTGCTCGCCGATGTTGTGCAGTTTAGCGAGAAGGGCGTTGCCTTTGGCCGCATCGCGATCAACGGCTCGCTTGCGGATTTCCGGCGCGACGACTTCGCGGATCGTATCCTCCGAAAGTTTCAGCGGGCTGGCATTCCGCCCACGCTGCTCGAGCTGGAAGTTACCGAAAGCGTGTTCGTCGATCATCTGGCGCTCAATGTTGAGCGCGCCCTGCGGGCACTGGTGGCCGAGGGCGTCTCGATTGCGCTCGACGACTTCGGGACGGGCTATGCTTCCCTGACGCACCTGCAGCAGTTTCCGGTCGACGTGCTCAAGATCGACCGATCGTTCATCTCGCGTCTCGACAGCGCCGACAGCGCGGACTTCGCAATCGTGCATGGCGTGATCGACATCGCGCATCGCATGAACATCGTCACCGTTGCCGAGGGCGTAGAAAATGATAATCAGCTGGTCCAGCTGCGCAGTCTCGGTTGCGATATCGCGCAAGGCTATCTCTTCAGCCGCGCGATCAGCGCCGAACGCGTACCGGCCTGGCTACGAAAATGGTCACAGAATCTTCCGGGCTGGTCGAAGTCGGTGACCGACCGGGTCGCTGCCGACCCGCCCATCCGCTCGGCATGACCGAAGGAAGGACCCGCCCGCGCCTCGTGCAGCGGCTGCTCTAAAGCATCGGCTTTTTCCTGCTTTTGAACAAAAGCACCCCTGGCTGCTTACGGCCACTGCCGATCGCATCAAACGCGTTTCTCGCGCTGAAACCCCGGCCTCAGGCCGCCATGTCGGCAGCCACCGCGTCCGCGTCCAGACAGAATAGAGCGCGGGCCTTGCCGCCTGCTTTGGCCCGGTAGAGCGCGGCATCGGCGCAGGCGAGCAGGCGTTCGAGCTCGAGGCCGAGCTTGGGCGCCGTGGCAATGCCGACGCTGACCGATATCGACATCGAAATGCCGTCGACGACATAGGGCTTGCTGATGTCGCGGATTATCCGGCGTGCCAGCAATTCGGCTTCCGTCTCTTCGGCTATGCCGGCCTGCAACACGATGAACTCGTCGCCTCCGAGGCGCGCTACGACGTCGTCGGCCCGAACCATGTCTTCGAGACGCCGCGCCACCTGTTCAAGCAGCGCATCGCCGGCGGGATGACCATATCGATCATTGATCGCCTTGAACCCGTCGAGGTCGAGATAGTGAAGGGCCACGAGGCTTTTGGCGCGCACTGCGTTCGCGGCGCGGTCCTGGAATAGTTCGCGCAGCAGCAACCGGTTCGAGAGCCCGGTGAGCGCGTCGGTTCGGGCGAGCTTGGCCATATCGTGGCGGGCCGTGTGATGTTCGACTGCGGAGCGATAGAGGTGGGCGACGGTCTGGAGGCTAAGCCCTGTGATCGCGGCGACGATGAATGCCTCGATCACATACATTTCCCGATGGAGCGACATCGCGTGGATCTCGGCGGCGTGCATCGCAAGCGCCAGCACCGTAGGCACGGTCGCCGTGAGGAGCGCGGCAACACAGATCCCGGGCCTGATCGACGTCCGCGCGACGATCCCCGCGCCGAATCCGAAGACAAGACTGACGGTGATGAGATGGAGCAGGGGGTTATGGGCCGATATCGCGGCGACATTGAGAAGTGCGAGAAGCACCGCCGAGGTAAGATTTCCGACCGCGTAGCGCCGTTCCCATTTTCGCAGCTCGCTGAATGCGAGGACAGGCTCGGCCCGGCGATAGGCGCGGATCGTCAAAAGGCGCGCCAGGGTCGTGACGGCACCAAGGCCGGCGAGGCCGAACAGAAAGACGCTGCCGAACTCGTGACCGGCGAGGATGCATATGCCGACAAATACTGCCCCCAGTCCGAATATCGGCAATCGCATGCTGAAGAGCATGTCGACGAAGTCGCGGTACACCGGAAGCGGCAGCGTCGCGGGATCCGGGAAAATGCGCAGGCGAAAGATGTGCGCGATCGGTGCGGGGGAGTCCGACCTTCTCATGCGACAAATCATAATCCCTTAATCTTAACGCCCTGTAACCCGCGTCGCATATGCGGAATTAATGAACGGCGACTCACGAAGTTCCACCGTGCGGGGCGGCGTGGCAGGGCGACGAACTCGAACCGATCCCATCCATCGCGAAGCGAGCTACGGTGTCGACGAAGGCCTGGACCATTGTCCTTTCCGCAATCCCGAGGTCGATTGCGGTTGCAATCCATCGGACGGGCGGACCGCCAAATGACCGCTTCTCATGATTTGCTTCTATATCGGACTGTCGCGAACCGGCCAGTCCCTGCGGCGAGAGCGGGCCAGGTCGCCCCCGTCACCCACTTAGGGAACATTGGCGGCATTCAATGGTTGGCTTTGCATGATCACCGACAAGGGAACTCAAGATGAAGAAGCTATGTTGGACCGCGACCGCCATTCCTTTCCTCTTGGCTGGCTGCAATGCGCCGGACGCATCGACGCCGCCAGCCGATGAGAATGCGCCAGCCGCCGAAGCGGTAACCAATGCAGGGGAGACGCCGGCAGCAGAGAGGGCCGCAGCGGATCTCAAGACAGCGGACGGCGCGGCGGCAGGCAAGGCCACAGCGGCCACCATCAATGGCCGCGTCATGTTGACTTTGCAGGTCCAAGGGCTTCCGCCCGGCCAGCATGGCGCGCATGTTCACATGACAGGCAAATGTGATGCGCCCAAATTCGAGAGCGCCGGCGGCCATTGGAATCCCGCCGACGCCCAGCACGGGCTCGACGCGCCCGCCGGACAACATGCCGGCGACATGCCCAATCTCGTTGTCGATGACAATGGCCGCGGGACCCTCGAATATGAACTAAAGGGTGCCACCTTCGCGGGTTTGATGGACGACGACGGATCGGCGATGGTTGTTCATTCGTCCGCGGACGATCAAAAGACCGACCCTTCGGGCAATAGCGGCGACCGCATTGCTTGCGGAATATTCAAGGCAGGCTAGGCGCCGAGTGGTGGGCCGACATGGCTCGGCGAGATAGGGCTATTTCGTTAGCGGTTCTCTCACTCTAGAACAGGAAGAGAGCCAAGAGCATTGCACAACCCGATGCACCTAACCCGCCGACAAACAACGGCGGGGGGACGGCGCGTGCAGAGAATGATTTCTCCGCCGCGCGAATCGTCCGCGGAATGCAGCCGACCTGTTTCATCCATCTCTTGAGAGACGAAGTTTCGGTCCCCTGGGATATGTGATAGCCGGCCGGTGCACCTCTGAGAGAGGATTTTGGTGACCCCTACGGGAATCGAACCCGTGTTTCAGCCGTGAGAGGGCCGCGTCCTGACCGCTAGACGAAGGGGCCTTGAGGGTCGGATGTTCCGGGAAAGTGCGGGCCGACCGCCCGCTGAACCGATGGTGACCCCTACGGGACTCGAACCCGTGTTTTCGCCGTGAAAGGGCGACGTCCTAGACCGCTAGACGAAGGGGCCGTCTGATCGGTGAGCGGGCGCCTTAGACGGGCGCTAGAGCGCGGTCAAGCGTGGGGCGCCCGCCCCGCGCAAAAATATTGCGCCGCACCCTGCGACCCGGTCGCTAGTCGGCCCACGCTGCATCCTCGAGATGGAGTTCCGCGACGGGGCGGCTGCCCCAATCATCGCGTTTTGCGCGGCCCGCGAGCCACAATTTGCGCCCGCGCGCGTGGAGCAGCGCCTGCCCCAGTTCGGTTTCGGCGCTGCGGAATGCGACCGCCTTGAAGCGCGCGCCATCGTCGCCCGCGACGATGAGGCGGACATGGTCGGTACCGACGATGCCCGATTCGACGATTCGCACCGGCCCCGTCGCGACGCGCGGCGCGGGCCAGCCCGCGCCATAGGGCCCCGCGCTTTCGATCGCGTCGCACCACAGCGGATTGATGCCGCGCGGCGCGAGCACCGCGTCGATCAGCAGCGACTTGTCGCCGCTCGCCCGCTCGACATCGGCGGCGAGGCGGTCGTTGAGGAAGGCACCGAGCGCATCGACCTTGCCGGCGGCGACCGTGAGGCCCGCCGCCATCGCATGGCCCCCGCCCGCGACGAGCAGGCCGCTTTCCTTCGCGGCGAGGATCGCGGCGCCGAGATCGACCCCGCTGATCGAGCGCCCCGATCCCTTGCCGGTGCCATCCTCGTCCACCGCGATAACGATGGCCGGGCGATGCAGCCGTTCCTTGAGACGTCCGGCGACGATACCAATCACGCCAGGGTGCCAACCCTGTCCGGCGACGATCGCGACCGGCGCATTGCCGCACGCCGCGCTCGCCTCGATCGCCTGTTCGAGAACCGCGGCCTCGATCGCGCGCCGCTCCTCGTTCAGCCGGTTGAGTTCGAGCGCGATTTCGGCGGCTTCCTGCGGGTCCGACGTGGTGAGCAGCCGCACGCCGAGGTCGGACTTTCCGACGCGCCCGCCGGCGTTGATCCGCGGACCCAATGCGAAACCCATGTCGCTCGCGCTCGGCGGCTTGGTCAGCCGCGCGGCGTCCATCAGCGCGGCGAGGCCGACATTGCCGCGCCGCGCCATCACCTTCAGACCTTGCGTCACCAGCGCGCGGTTGAAGCCGGTCAGCCGCGCGACGTCGGCGACGGTGCCGAGCGCGACGAGGTCGAGCAGCTCGATCAGCGCGGGCTCGTCGCGGTTCGCGAAAAAGCCGCGCATCCGCAAGGTGCGGAGCAGCGCGGCGCCGAGCAGGAAGGCGACCCCCACCGCGGCGAGATTGCCATGGATCGCCGCATCGGCGTCCTCGTCGAGCCGGTTGGGATTTACGAGCGCGAGCGCCGCGGGCAGCGTCGTCGCGCATTGGTGATGATCGACGACGATCACCTCGACCCCCGCCGCCTTGGCCTCGGCGATCGCGTCGAATGCCTGCGCGCCGCAGTCGACCGTGACAACGAGCTTCGACCCCGCCTCGCCGATCTTGACGAGAGCCGCGCCCGAAGGGCCGTAGCCTTCCATCAGACGGTCGGGGATATAGGCGCCGACGGGCAGGCCGAGCCCGCGCAGCAGCCGCACGAGCAGCGCCGCCGAGGTTGCGCCGTCGACATCGTAATCGCCGAAGATCGTCACCGCTTCCTGCCGCTCGACCGCATCGGCGAGCCGCGCGGCGGCGGCGTCCATGTCGCGGAACAGCGACGGGTCGGGCATGAAGCCGCGCAGGGTCGGCGCGCGCTGGCGGTCGAGGTCGTCGCGCGTTACCCCGCGCGCGAGCAGCAATTGCGTAACGAGGTCGTCGGGGGCGAGGTTTTCGGCGGCCATGTCGGCGCTTGCGCGCCGCCAATGCCATGGTTGGCCGATGATCGAACGCGTGATGCCGAGGGCTGCGTCGCTCATCGGCGTGCCTTCGCTGCGAGGATACGGTGCCGCAATTCGCGCGCGGTCGCCGCCGGGATCGCCGGGATTTCGTGCGTGGCAAGCGAGCTGCCGCCCGGCACGCCGAAAACGAGCGTCGCAAGGCCAAGCGGGCGGAGGATGAAGTCGCTCTTGAGATCGACGCTCTGCACCGATGCGTGCGGCAGCAGCGTCGTCTTGGGCTTCCACATGCCGCGGCGGATCACGACTTGCTCGCCGAGTTCGGTCCAGCGGTGGAAGCGCGCGCCCAGCAGCGACCCGGTTCCGATCAGGAACCCCGCGACCGGACCGAGCCAGCCAAGCGGCTGTCCGAACGACACCGCGACAAGGCCGCCCGCTGCGGCGCACACCGCGCCGACCAGCCCGCCGAGGGCGACGACTCGGTGGCTATGCTGCCATGTCGCGTCCATGCCCGGCCGCGCGATCAGTATCTCGTCCAGCACCGGGTCGATCTCGTCCAGCTTGCCGAAAGGGACGACCTGATGGTCGCGTTCTTTCTCGCCGTCGCTCGCGAGGCTCTGCAGCCGCAATTCGTGCCAGCCGAAGCGGCGGCGGAACCAGCCGGTGATGAGAATCGCCGCCTGCACGCGCTTGACCGGCACCGCCACGTCGGTTCGCGTCGTGAGGCCGCGGGTGCGGCGCAGCGCGCGCGGCTCGCGCGTCAGACGGAAATCCCAGTTGGCGAAAAACATGGTCGCGATCCCGCTCGCGAAACCGATGAGGAGCAGCGACAGGACGCCGCCGGCCGCGGCGACCCAGCGATGCGCGAGCAGCCATTGGTCGAGGCCATAATCCTCCGCAATGTCGATCCAGTCCATCGGGTTGAAGATGTTGAAATCGAACGGAAACAAACCGTCGAAAAACTGCATCGCGGCGCCGACCACGGCCAGCGCGGCGAGCGAGAAGTTGAACAGTCCCGCGGTCAGCAGCCGGCTCGGCCCCATGGCGAAGAGCAACCGGTCCTCCTGCGCAGGCGCGGCGGCGGGCGCGCCGGCCGCCGCCTCCGCCATCATCTCGCCGCTGCGATGCGCGCGGATCGTCGTGCGCAGCACCTGTGCGGCATCGAGCGCGATCGCATTGAGGCTCGCGTCATTCTCCTTGCCTCCCGCGCCGGTTTCGAAACCGACCTTGGCGATGCCCAGCGCGCGCGAGACCAGCCCCTGTTCGATGCTGACGTCCTGGATCCGGTCGAAGGGAATGGTGCGGTGCTGGCGCGCAAGGACGCCGCTTTCGATCACCACTTCGTCGTCGCCGACGAGGAAGCGAAAGCGCAGCCATTGGAACCACGCGGCGAGTAGCGAGATCAGGAGGAAAGCGCCGACCGCCGGGACGATCCATATCCAGTTGCCCGTAAAGCCGAGCGCGGCGACCGCAGGCAGAACGTTGAGCGATTTCGGGCCGAGCGCCGCGACCGCGAGCGCCAGCGTCGCAGGGTGCAGCCGCTGC
Source organism: Sphingopyxis chilensis (assembly GCF_035930445.1). Taxonomy (NCBI): domain Bacteria; kingdom Pseudomonadati; phylum Pseudomonadota; class Alphaproteobacteria; order Sphingomonadales; family Sphingopyxidaceae; genus Sphingopyxis; species Sphingopyxis chilensis. Next base: position 3,533,950 of record NZ_CP142394.1, read on the forward strand.
CAGCGGGCCTCGCCCTCCGGCGCGGCGATGGCGGCGGCGTCGTTCACGCGAAGTCGGTCTGGATATGGCGGCGGATCGTCTCGCGCATTGCCGCGGCGAGGTCGCTGGGCAATCCCGGCAGCGTGACCGTGCTGTTGTGCGTACCCGAGGTGTGGACGATCAGGTGTGACAGGCCGAACCAGCGTTCGATCGGGCCCTGTCCGACGTCGATATGCTGGACGCGCACGAAGGGCACGATCGTGTCGGTGCGGAACAGCCAGCCGCGCGCGACGCGCAGCTGCCCTTCGCCGATCTTGTAACCCCAGCGCGACACACGCCTCGACGGGAAACTGACGATCGTGACGGCCGCAATCAGCCAGGCCAGCGCGGTGATCAACCCGTAGGGCCCCTCGATATGACGGATCAGCAGCGCGTCGAAGACGCTCGCGCCGATTGCGAGGGGGATCAGGTTGAGCGCGGTCGCGATGCGCAGCACCTTTGCATAGGCCGGATCGACCGCGTGCAATCCCTCGACGGCGTTGATCGCCTCGGCGTCAAGGGGATCGGTCGGATGCGCAGCGGGCGTGTCGGTCATGTTACTCCGTTAGCGTCTTATATGACTATGGCACAACCACATTGAAGCGCGGATCGGCCGGCGGATGGAGCGCGAACCACGACAGGAAAGCTTGTCTGTCGCCGTCGATACGAATCGCGCCCGACTGGATCAGCGCGGGAAATTGCGCGCGCCCCATCATCGCCTCGTCGAGGATATTGCGGTCGATCGTGATCGTCGCGGTCGGGGCCGGGTCGGTGACGCCGTAACGCGGGAATTCGACCCCGCCGCCGACGACGACCGATACCGTCTCCTGGCTGTCGGGCAGGACGAACTGGAAAATGCCCTTGACCGCGCTCCCCTTCGCAGCGTCGAAGCGCGTCGCGAGCGCGTCGAAGAAGACGCCGGTGGGGATGGCGCTCACAAAGCTGCGGCTCTGGCCATTGCCGGTCGCTGCCTCGACCGCGTTGCCGCGCAGGCTGGCCGCCCCGGCGAGATAGTAATTCCGCCACGCCCCCGATTCGGCCTGATAGCCGAGCTGGTCATAGGCAGAGGCGAGCGCCGCGCGCGCGTCCCTGTTATCGGGCTCGGCAAAAACCAGCTTGTTCAAAAGCTCGGCCGCCCAGCGATAATCGCCCGCCTTCAGCGCCTCGCGCCCCGCTGCGAGCAGCTTGTCGGCTCCGCCCGCGAGCGCGACATATTTGGGCGCCGATTGCTCGGGCGGCAACGGGTTGAAGTTCGCCGGATTGCCGTCCCACCAGCCGAAATAGCGCTGATAGGTCGCCTTCATGTCGTGGTTGAGTGTGCCATAATAGCCGCGCGTCGAAAAATCGGCCGCCTGCACCGGCGCCTCGGCGGTCTGGTCGGCGAGTTCGTGCAAGGTCGCGCCGCGGTTCGCGAGGAAGAGCGTGCGGTCGTGGACATAGCGATAGGCGTCGCGCTGGTTGGCGAGGAGCGACGACACTTCGCCCGCGCCCCATGTGGGCCAATGATGCGACGCCATCGCGACCTCGGCCTTGCCGCCCCATTTGAGCAACATCGCGTCGATCACCTTCGACCAGCGCAGCGCGTCGCGCACCTGCGCCCCACGCAAGGTCAGGATATTGTGCAGATTGTGGGTGACGACCTCGGTCGTGTGCAGCGCCTTGTATGCAGGGATGTAAAAAACAAACTCCGACGGTGCCTCGGTGCCGCCCGCGTCGAGGAAGTCGAAGACCAGCCCGTCGATCGTCAGCGTGCCTCCCTTTTCGCCCACGCTTTCGGTCGGTTCCATATAGCCGATCGTCCCCGACGACAGCTTCGGGCCCAGCCCCGTGTCGACCTGGCCCGTCGGGCCGGGTGCGAGGATCGCGCCGAACATATAGAGCGCGCGCCGCCCCATCGCGCCGCCCGCGAGGACATTCTCCGACGTCGCTTCCTCCGAAAAACCGTGCGGCGCGATGATACGGATATTCTCCGCCTCGACGCGTTCGGGCGTCACGATCCCCCCGACGCCGCCGAAATGGTCGCTGTGGCTATGCGAAAAAATCACCGCCTTGATCGGCCGCTTGCCCGATTTGGCTTCGACCGTATCGGCGAACAGCTTCCATCCGGCTGCCGCCGCTTCTTCGGACAAGAGCGGATCGACGACGATCCAGCCGGTCCTGCCGCGGATGATCGTCATGACCGAGAGATCATAGCCGCGGATTTGCCAGATTTTGCCCGGCACCACCTCAAACAGCCCGTGGACCCTGTTGAGCCGCGCCTGCCGCCAGAGCGACGGATTGACCGTATCGGGAGCCTCCTTGACGTCGAGGAAGGCATAGGGCCGCCGATCCCACACGACCTTGCCGTCGGCCGCCTGGATCAGTCCGCCGGGAATCTCGGCAATCTTGCCGCGCGTCGCATTGGCCTCGTCGCGCGGGTCATCAAGCGGCAGGCGCTTCGCCAGTTCGACCTGCGCGGTCCGCGTAGCGTCGCTCGCGGCGTCCTGGGCGGTTACGGTAAAGGGCAGGCAGCCAGCAAGCAGCAGGGCGGTCAGTCGGCGCATCTTCTCTCTCCCCCAATGTTTCGGGGCAGCTTGCGCCGCACCCTTCTGCTTGGCAAGCATCCCCGCATGACCGATGCACCGTTCCTGCTGATCGTCTGGCACAGCCGCACCGGCGGCAGCGAGGCGCTCGCCCGCGCCGCTGCCGAAGGCGCCGCGACGGCACGGCTGGTCGCGGCGAGCGACGTCACCCCGGGCGATCTGCTTGCGGCGGGCGGCTATCTCTTCATCGGTCCCGAAAATCTCGCCGCGCTGTCGGGCGCGATGAAGGAGATGTTCGACCGCTGCTATTACCCCTGCCTCGGCAAGCTCGAGGGCCGCCCCTATGCGACGATCATCTGCGCCGGGTCCGACGGCGAGAATGCCCAGCGCCAGCTCGACCGCGTCGCCACCGGCTGGCGGCTCAAGCGCGTCGCCGAGCCGGTGATCGTCAATACGGCGGCGCAGACCCCCGAAGCCATCCTCGCGCCGAAAACCATCGCGCCGGACCGCTTGGCCGAAGCGCGCGACATCGGCGCCGCGCTCGCGGAAGGGCTTGCCGCCGGCATCTTCTGAAAATCCCGTCCGGCGCGGTAGGGGTCTGAAGCTCTTGCTCCCGTCCGCGCGCCGCGCCACATCTCTGTCATGCCGCTCCCCGCTCCCTTCGCCGATTGGTTCGCCGCGCGCGGGTGGCGGCTGCGGCGGCATCAGGCCGATATGCTCGGCGCGGGCGAAAGGGGCGAGCATGCCCTGCTGGTCGCGGCGACGGGGGCGGGCAAGACCTTGTCGGGGTTTCTGCCGAGCCTCGTCGACCTCGCGCAGCACCCGTCGGACCGGCTCCACACGCTCTATGTGTCGCCGCTGAAAGCCCTCGCCGCCGACGTCGAGCGCAACCTCCTCGGCCCGATCGCCGAAATGGAACTCGGCATCAGCGTCGAAAGCCGCAGCGGCGATACATCGTCGGACAGGAAGGCGCGCCAGCGCAGCCGGCCGCCGAACATCCTGCTGACGACGCCCGAATCGCTGTCGCTGCTGCTGTCCTATCCCGACAGCTTCACCATGTTCGCGCATTTGAAGACGGTGGTGATCGACGAGATCCACGCCTTTGCGCCGGGCAAGCGCGGCGATTTGCTGAGCCTCGCGATGGCGCGGCTCCAGACGATCGCGCCGGGGCTGCGCCGCGTCGGCCTGTCGGCGACGATCGCCGATCCGGTGCAATATGCCGGCTGGCTCGCGCCCGATGCCGATGCCGGCACGGTAACGCTCGTCGAGGGCGAGGCGGGCGCCGAGCCCGACATCGAGATATTGCTCCCCGAAGGCGCGGTGCCGTGGGCGGGGCATTCGGGGCGGTGGGCGGTGCATCAGGTGATGGAGGTCATCGCCAAGAACCGCACGACGATCATCTTCTGCAACACGCGCGGGCTTGCCGAGTTGATCTTTCAGGAATTGTGGAAGGTCAACGACCTGTCGCTGCCGATCGCGATCCATCACGGCAGCCTCGACCGCGAGGCGCGCCAACGGGCCGAAGCGGCGATGGCCGAAGGGCGGCTGCGCGCGCTCGTCGCGACCGCGAGCCTCGACCTGGGGCTCGACTGGGGCGACGTCGACTGCGTGATCCAGATGGGGGCTCCCAAGGGAAGCTCACGGCTGCTGCAGCGTATCGGGCGCGCCAACCACCGGCTCGACGAACCGAGCCGGGCGCTGATCGTGCCCGGAAACCGCTTCGAATATCTGGAAGCGCAGGCCGCATTGGACGCCGTGGGCGCGGGCGAGCGCGACGCCGACCGCTTCCGGCCCGGCGCGCTCGACGTGCTCGCGCAACATGTGATGGCGCTCGCCTGCGCGGCGCCGTTCGACGAGGGCGAGCTGCTCGCCGAGATCCGCACCGCGGCGTCCTACCGCTGGATCGACGCCCCGACCTTCGCGCGGCTTCTGGGTTTCGTGCGCGATGGTGGCTACGCACTCAAAAGCTACGACCGTTTCCGCCGCCTCGCCCCTGACGGGCCGGGACGCTGGCGCATCGCACACCCCCGGTTGGCTGCCCAGCACCGGCTCAACGCCGGGATCATCGTCGAAGCGCCGATGGCCGACGTGCGCTTCAGGAACGGCCGGCGGCTCGGCAAGGTCGAGGAATATTTCGCGAGCACGCTGACCCCCGGCGACACCTTCGCCTTCGCCGGCCTCAGCCTAGAGGTCGAGGCGATCCGCGACACCGATCTGATCGTGCGCGCGACGACGCGTCCCGCACGCATCCCGAGCTATATGGGCGCACGGCTCGCGATATCGACTCGGCTGGCCGACCGGGTGCGGACCTTCCTCGCCGATCCCGCAAGCTGGCAGCGGTTTCCCGAAGATGTGCGCTTCTGGCTCGAGATGCAGGCGCTGCGCTCGGCGCTGCCGCGACCGGGCGAGCTGCTCGTCGAGACCTTCCCGCACGAAGGCCATCACTATCTCGTCTGCTATCCGTTCGAGGGATGGAACGCGCACCAGTCGCTCGGCATGCTGATCACCAAGAGGATGGAACGCGCCGGGCTGCAGCCGCTCGGTTTCGTCGCTTCCGACTATGCGATCGCGATCTGGTCGCTGCGTCCCGTCACGCACCCTCAAAATCTGTTCGACTCCGAGATATTGTCAGAAGAATTCGTCGAATGGGTCGAGCGATCGCACCTGTTGAAACGCGCGTTCCGCGAGGTCGCGGTGATCGGCGGGCTGATCGAGCGCCAGCATCCGGGCAAACGCAAGACGGGCAAGCAGGTGACCTTTTCGACCGACCTGATCTTTGACGTCCTCCGCAAATATGAGCCCGACCACCTGCTCCTCGAAGCCGCCTGGGCCGACGCGCGCGAGCGGCTGACCGATGTCACGCGGCTCGGCGACCTGCTCGACCGCGCCGCGGGGACGATGCTGCATCAAAAGCTCGACCGGATCAGCCCGCTCGCCATCCCCGTGCTGGTGCTGATCGGGCGCGAGAATGTCGCGGCGTCCGACCTCGACGACATGCTGCTCGGCGAACTGGCTGACGCATTGGCGGAACAGGCGATGCACGTTGACCCGCATCAATAGGACGTCCGGCGGCGCATCGCTTGCCGCAACGGCCGCACAGGCGTAGACTGGCGCAAGATATAATGAGGATGCCAGCGATGACCCATGCAACCAGGTGGTCCGTCCCATTGACGCTGCTGCTCGCCGCTCCCGCGCTGACCGCCGCGACGCCCGCGCCGAACGATCCCGCACCCGCGCCTGCCGCGACGCCGGTGCCGCCGGGCGAGCTGATCGCCCCGCCGGTCACGGTCGTTCCCTTCGTCCAGCCTTTCGACCTCGACGCGACACGGCGCATGTCGGTGAAGGTCATGGTCGGCGGCGAAGGCCCTTTTTCCTTCCTCGTCGATACCGGCGCCGAGCGCACGGTGATCGCGCGCGAGCTTGCCGAACGGCTGGCCCTGGTCGAAGGCGGCAAGCTCAAGCTCGCGACGATCGGCGGATCGGCGGTGGTGCCAAGCTTCCGCGTCGCCGCGCTGCGGATGTCCGACCTGCACCTCGCACCGGTCGATGCCCCCGCCTTTTTCGGCCGGCACATCGGCGCCGCGGGGCTGATCGGCGTCGACATGCTCGAGGAGCGACGGGTGCTGATCGATTTCCGCAAGGAGACGATGGAGATATTGGAAACGCGCAAGCGCGCGCGCCCGATCATCCGCGACGATGATGCGATCGTCGTCACCGCGCGCAATTCGGCGGGGCGGCTGATCCTGTCCGACGCGCGGCTCGACGGCAAGCGCATCGATGTCATCGTCGATACCGGCGCCCAGACCAGCGTCGGCAATCTCGCGCTGCAGAAACTCGTCGCCGCGAAGCGCGCGAACCGCCTGCCCTTCCTGCCGACCACGCTCGGTGCGGTGACCGGCGAGGCGGTCCCGGCGGTGCGCACCGCGATCCGGCGCATCGTGATCAACGGCATGGACGTCAATGATCTGCCGGTGAGCTTTGCCGACAGCCAGGCGTTCCGCGCGCTGGGTCTTGTCGAGCGACCGGCGCTGCTGCTGGGCATGGACAGCCTGTCGCTGTTCGACCGCGTCGAAATCGATTTTCCGAACAAGCGTGTCGTTTTCGACCTGCCCGAAGGCGCCAGCCGCGACATGGGGCGGCGCTTTGCCGCCAATGGCCTCCGCGTCGGCGGTTAGCGCCGGGACATGATGGGCGCTTGCGGCGGAGCGGCGGCGCCTCCATAGCAGCGCCATGTCTGCCGCGCCGACCTTTGCCTTTGCGGACCAGCAGTTCGAGATGCTGGCCGACCGGGCGCTGTTCTGGCCGCGTCACGGCGCGCTGATCGTCGCCGACCTGCATCTGGAAAAGGCGAGCTGGTATGCGGCATTAGGGCAACCGCTGCCCCCTTACGACAGCCATGACACGCTCGACCGGCTCGCCGCGCTCGTCGCCCAGACCGGCGCGCGCGCGATCTGGTGCCTTGGCGACAGCTTCCACGACCGCCGTGCCGCCGAACGTATCGTCCCCGCGGTGGCCGATCGATTGGCGCGGCAGGCGGCATCGGCACGGCTGCTGTGGATCGCCGGCAATCACGACGGGCTCTCCGGCGGCGCGTGGGGCGGCGAGGTCGCCGACGAACTCGCCGTCGACGGCATCGTCTTTCGCCACCAGAGCCTGACGAACGAGACGCGGCCCGAAATCTCGGGGCATTTCCACCCCAAATTGCGACTCAACGTGCGCGGTCGCCCGATTTCCCGTCCCTGCTTCGCGGGCGACGCGCGGCGGCTGATTCTGCCGGCTTTCGGCAGCCTGACCGGCGGATTGGCCGCCGATGACCCGGTCATCGCCGAAAATTTCGACGGTCCCTATCAGGCGATGCTCGTCGCAGGCGGACGACGGCTCGGCTTCCCCTGCCCCGGCCCGGCGCGCGATGACGCTACGGCAAGCCGCCTCCTTCGGCAGGCGCGGACCTAAGTCCCGCCGAACAGGCGCTTTTTCCGCCTGTGGCCGAAAAGCATCACCTCTTCAAAAACGACGCAAATACGCCCCTCCGGCTGGATCGGGGGCGCAATTGAGTTATGCTCCCCCCGCAACAAAAATAATGAAATGTTGAGAGGAGTGCCCGATATGAAATCATCTTCCCTTCGTGCTGCCCGTTTTCTCCGCACCAGCGCGCTCGGCGTCTCGATCGCCATGGCGGCGGTCGCGGCCCCGGCCTTCGCGCAGGACGCACCGGCCGATGCGGCCGCGGATGCCGCGACCGACGACAGCGACGATACGCCGATCATCGTCACCGCGCAGGGGCGTTCGCAGCTCTTGTCCGACGTGCCGGTCGCGATTTCGGCGGTGAGCGCCGAAACGCTGCAGAACAGCGGCGCGAACGACATTCGCCAGCTGAACCAGGTCGCGCCGTCGCTGCTCGTTTCGTCGACGGGTTCGGAAGCCAATGGCTCGGCACGTATCCGCGGCATCGGCACGGTCGGCGACAACCCCGGCCTCGAAAGCTCGGTTCCGGTCTTCATCGACGGCGTCTATCGCTCGCGTTCGGGCATCGGCCTCAACGAACTCGGCGAACTCGACCGCATCGAAGTGCAGCGCGGCCCGCAGGGCACGCTCGGCGGCCGCAACTCGTCGGCGGGCCTGATCAGCATCTATTCGAAAAAGCCTGATTTCCAGTTCGGCGCCACCGGTGAAATCACCTATGGCAATTATGATTACTGGCGTCTGGGCGGCAGCGTCACCGGCCCGATCACCGACACGCTCGCCGCGCGCCTCGACGGCGTGTGGGTCAAGCGCGACGGCTTTTATAACGACACCGCGAACGACCGCGACGTGAACAACCGCGATCGCTATTTTCTGCGCGGCCAATTGCTGTTCGAGCCGACTGACGCGCTGTCGGTCCGGCTGATTGCCGATTATACCTCTCGCGACGAGGAATGCTGCGCCGCCACCTATGTCGGCCCGTCGGTCAATCCCTATATCGGCAACCTCAACAACCCCGGGGTTCCCGCCAGCGATACCACGAACAACATCGTCCAGGTGCTGGCCGATCTCGGCCAGTCGCTTTCGGCGTTCGACCAGGGCTATAGCCGCGACATCTCGGTCACGCCGGGACGCAGCTTCGCCGGCAAGACGAAGGATTACGGCTTCTCGGGCCAGATCGACTATGATTTTGGCGGCGCGACGCTGACCTCGATCACCGCGTACCGCGAATATCGGTCGAGCCAGGCGGGCGACGTCGATTATGGCACCGTCGATATCCTCTATCGCGCGCCCGACGCCGACGCCTATCGCCAGTTCCACACCTTCACGCAGGAATTGCGCCTGCAGGGCGAAGCGTTCGACGGCAAGCTCGACTGGCTCGTCGGCGGATTCTACGCCAATGAAAAGCTGCGCGTGCGCGACAACCTCCGCTTCGGAGAAGATTACGGCCGTTTCGCGACGTGCCGCATCATCTCCGGCGGCGGCCTTGCCGGTCTCTACTCGCCGGCCAGCCCCTTGTGCGTCTTCCCCGGCGTCGGGCCGGCGACGATCGCCGGCGCATCGGGTGCTTCGGGGCCCGACATCCTCGCGGCGTTCAATGCGCTCGACGGGCTCAGCGATCTTGGCAGCATCAACGACGTCTATCGTCAGGATGGCGAGAATTGGGCGTTGTTCACGCACAATATCTTCCACATCACCGACAAGCTCGATTTCACCTTCGGGCTCCGCTACACCAACGACAAGAAGAAATTCTCGGCGAGCTTCACCAACGACAACACGGTCTGCACCACCGTGCAGGGGCTGGTGCTCGACGATCTTTCGAGCACGAACGCCACGGCGCGCGCGCTGGCGGGCGCGCTCATCGGCCTCAGCTGTCAGGGCAATTCGACCGCCGAACTCAATGGTGTGTCGATCAACGACAAGCGGAGCGAGGACGAGTTCACCGGCACGGCGATCCTGTCGTACAAGCCGGTCGACGACCTGATGGTCTATGCGAGCTATTCGCGCGGCTACAAGGCGGGCGGCTTCAACCTCGACCGGTCGGCGCTGAAATCGCCGATCCTGCCCTTCGCGGCGGCGGGCGGGGCGCAGGCGCTGGTCGGCGCGCTGCAGTTCGACCCCGAAACGGTGAACAGCTATGAAATCGGCGCCAAATATTCGACCGGACCGTTCGGCCTCGGCCTGACGCTCTTCCGGTCGGATTTCTCGAGCTTCCAGCTCAACACGTTCAACGGCACGGTCTTCCTCGTCCAGAACATCAACGGCTGCGACAGCGACCTCGCCGGCGGCGACCGCGACCAGAGCAAGTTCACCGGCGCGCCGAACTATAACGCCGCGGCGGCGACGACCGGCGCCTGCCCCACCGATGACGTCAGCCACGGCGTCCGGTCGCAGGGCTTCGAACTCGAAGCCTCGCTCGTTCCGGCGCGCAGCTTCCGCATGACCGCCGGCCTGACCTATGCGAAAACCAAATATCGCGGTCAGCTGGTCGGCAATGATTCGGGCGCGCCGCTCGATCAGGCGCTGCGCCTGCTGCCTGGCAACAATCTGTCGAACGCGCCCGAACTGGTCGCGACCGGCAGCATTGCCTGGACCCCCGACATCGGCAGCAGCGGGCTGACCGGCCTCGTCTATGTCGATGGCCGCATGACCAGCGACTATAACACCGGGTCGGACCTGTTCCCGCAGAAGGGACAGGATGGTTATGCACTGTTCAACGCCCGCCTCGGCGTGCGCGGTCCCGACGAGAAATGGGGCATCGAACTCTGGGCGCAGAATATCTTCAACAAGCAATATGCCCAGGTCGCCTTCAACTCGCCGTTCCAGGAAGGCGACACCTCGGCCAGCGCCGCCTTTGCCGACCCGCAATATCCGGGCGGCCGCCAGATTTTCTCGCAGTTCCTTGCCGAACCGCGGACCTATGGCGTGACGCTGCGCGGCAAGTTCTGATCGCGCACGATCACCTGAATTTCCCGGGGGCGGAGCCGATGGCTTCGCCCCCTTTTCTTTATCCAGACCCGTCAACCCGTCATATCTGACAGCTGTGGCACAAAAGCCGCGCGTTTCGCAGAATGACGTTACGGCAGAGGTCACGCGCTGGCATGGCGCGCGCAAGTCGTGATACGCCTGCGCCATAAACAAAACCGCTCTCCCCGCGCCGACGACAGATTGCGAGAGGAGGGTCATTTCATGAAAAACCGTCGCCGCCTTACCACCGGCTTGCTGCGCGCCAGCGCCGTCGGCCTGCCGCTTTCGCTCGGCCTCGCCGCCGCGCCCGCCATGGCGCAGGATGCCGCGGGCGCCGAACCCGACGACAGCATGATCATCGTCACCGCGACGCGCCGCAGCGAGGCGCTGTCCGACGTGCCCATCGCGGTCTCCGCGGTCACCGGCGATACGCTCGAAAAAACGGGCGCGACCGACGTGCGTGCGCTGGGGCAGGTCGCGCCGTCGCTGCTCGTGTCGGGCGCGACGAGCGAGGTCAATTTCACCGCGCGCATCCGCGGCATCGGCACGGTCGGCGAGAATCCGGGCCTCGAATCCTCGGTCGGCCTGTTCATCGACGGCGTCTATCGCAGCCGGACGGGGGTCGGCCTGTCCGAACTCGGCGATATCGAACGCGTCGAGGTGCTGCGCGGTCCGCAGGGCACACTCTTCGGCCGCAACTCGACCGCGGGGTTGATCAACATCGTCACCAAGGGGCCCGAACTCGGCCGGTTCGCCGGCAAGGGGTCGCTATCATATGGCAATTATGATTATTGGCGTGTCGACGGCATGATCAACGCGCCGCTGGGCGACAAGGCGGCGGTGCGCGTCGACGGCGTCTGGCAGCGGCGCGACGGCTTCATCGACAATGCGACCGCCGGCGAGCCCGACATCAACGACCGCGATCGCTGGCTGGCCAAGGGCCAGCTGCTGCTCGAGCCCGCCGAGAATATCACGCTGCGGCTGATTGCCGACTATTCGAAGCGCAACGAGAATTGCTGCGGCGGCGTGCTGCTGAACCCCGTGCGCAACCTGACGCGCGGTCCCGACGGCTTCCCGGTGGCGTCGCCCAACACGCTGCTGCCGCTGCTCCAGTTCCTCGGCGCCAACCATCAGGTTCCACCCGCGGGCGACAGTTTCGTCCGCCGCCAGTCGACGACCCCGGGCGTCACCTATCGGTCGGACACCAAGGATTGGGGTGTGTCGGGCGAACTCGACTGGGATTTCGGCGGCGCGACGCTGACCTCGATCACCGCCTATCGCGACTACAGGAATGCACAGGGCCAGGACGCCGATTTCAACACGCTCGACATATTGCGGCGCACCGACCTCGACCGCCGGTTCCGGCTGTTCACGCAGGAACTCAGGCTTCAGGGCGAAGCGTTCGACGGGCGGCTCGACTGGCTCGTCGGCGGCTATTATGCGAACGAGAAACTCGATGTCGACGATGATATCGTCTATGGCGCCGACTATCAGCGCTATGCCAATTGCCTTGCGGCGGCGGCGCTCGCGCCTGCCCTCATCAACCCCGCCTCGGCGACCTGTTCGAACCTGCCCGCGGCGAGCTTTCCCGGCTTTCAGGGCATCGCCGCGCTACTCGGTGCCGCACCGCTGAATGGCACGGGCAACAATGACTCGACCTTTGCGCAGCGCAGCACCAACTATGCGATCTTTACGCATAACAGCTTCGATATCGTCGAGGATACGCTGACGTTCACCGTCGGCGCGCGCTACACCCACGAAAAGAAGACCCTGGCGGGGGACGCCAATTTCACCAACACCTTGTGCCCCGCGATCGTCAACTCGCCGCTACAGGCGCTCGCGAGCCTCGCCTGCGTGATCAACGGCACCGCGCCGGACATCGTCCGCGGCGCGCCGGGGACGAAGTTCAGCGAGGGCCAGTGGACGGGGACCGCGGTGCTGAGCTGGAAGCCCGCGCCCGAATGGCTGATCTATGCCTCGGCATCGAAGGGTTACAAGGCCGGCGGCTTCAACCTCGACTATTCGGCGCTCGACCGGCCGTGCAGCACCACTGCGGGGTCCGACGCGCAGGATGCGGCCTGCGTCGCGGCGCTCGCGCGGCCCGAGAACACGTCCGGCAACGCGCGGCCCGAAGCGAGCGACCTGCAATTCGCGAGCGAAAAGGTCGACGCCTATGAACTTGGGCTGAAATGGGACGGTCCGGGGATCGACGTCAATCTCGCGGCCTTTTATCAGGACTATAGCAATTACCAGCTCAACACCTTCAACGGCGTCAATTTCGAGGTCACCAATATCCAGGCGTGCAAGGACGACCTGGGGACCGGGCCGACCGACAATAGCGCCGCGACCGGCGCCTGCGCATCCGACCGGCTGAAACCCGGCGTCGTCGCCAAGGGGTTCGAGATCGAGACCTTCCTGCGTCCCGCGCGCCATCTGTCGGTCAACATGGGGCTCACCTATGTCGACACCCTCTATCGCCGCAACCTCGTCGGCACCGGCGGGCGGGCGCTGTCGCCCGTCCTGTTCCAGCTGCCCGGCCGCGGCGTGTCGAACGCCGCCAAATATGTGGCGACCGCTGGGATCAGCTGGACGCCGCCGATCGGCGGCAGCGGGCTGAGCGCGCTCGTCTATTTCGACACGCGCCTCCAGAGCGACACCAACACCGGGTCGGATCTCGACGTCGAAAAGGTCCAGGACGGCTTCGCGGTCTTCAACGGCCGGATCGGCCTCTATGGCCGCGATCGCCGCTGGGGAATCGAGCTGTGGGGGCAGAATCTGTTCAACAAGCAATATTATCAGATCGGCGCCGACATGCCGTTGCAGGGCAGCGGCTCGTTCCGCTCGGTCGCCGCGCCCGCAGCGCTGGGCTTCCCGGCGACCGCAAACCAGTTGTTCGTCGGCTTCCCCGGCGAACCGCGCACCTATGGCGTGACCTTGCGCGGCCAGTTCTGACGGGCTCTCCCCCTCCCCGAAGGCGGGGAGGGCGTAGGGAGGGCCTGCCGCGGCCGGGCACTGTCGCGACAGGCCCTTTCCTTTTTAGGGGACAGGGGAAGGCATTGGGGTGGGAAGCGGGCACACCAAATATTCGTCATTCCCGCGAAAGCGGGAACCCGGTGTGGGATCAACTTACGCACGCGATGGGTCCCCGCTTTCGCGGGGTTGACGACGTAGGAACCATGCGTCCGAAACCGGCGCTAGGCGAACGCGCCGACGCTTTCGATGAATTTGATCACCGAAATCGGTTTCGAGACATAGGCTTCGGCGCCCGCAGTGCGGATCTGCTCCTCGTCGCCTTTGCCCGCATAGGCGGTCACCGCCATGATCGGCACCGCGCGCAGCGTCAGGTCGGCCTTCATCTGCCCGATCAGTTCGAGCCCGCTGACATGCGGCAACTGGATATCCATGATGATCAGGTCAGGCGAAATCTCGCGCGCCTTTGCCAGCGCGTCGCGCCCGTCGCGCACCGGATGCGCGCTATAGCCGTGGGCGTTCAGTAGATCGCAGAAGAGGCGCAGGTTGAGTTCATTATCCTCGACGACCAGGATGGTCTTGCCCATGTGCGTTCCGTTCCCCACCTTGCGTGCGCGGCCCGTTTAGGCGAATCGGCCGCACGACACAATTGCATCGCGACGAAGGGATCGGGCTTGCTTGAGGATGATGCGGCGCTGGCGCTCCATGCGCTCGGCTGGATATTGAGCGACGAGCCGCGCGCCGAGCGGCTGCTCGCGCTCACCGGGCTCGCGCCCGCCGAGCTGCGCGCTTCACTCGGCGAACGGGCGACGCTCGCGGCGATCCTCTCATTCCTCACCGCCCACGAAAACGACCTTGTCGCCTGCGCCGATGCGTTGCAGGTGCCGCCTGCCCGCCTTGCCGCTGCGGCCCAACGACTTGAAGGAACGACTGCATGAACCGCCCGCTCGTCATCACCGATTGCGACGAGGTGCTGATGCACATGGTCGTGCCCTTTGCCGAATGGGTCGATGCCGAACATGGCGTGATCTTCCGCATCGAGGATGCGAGCTTTGCCAATGCACTCAAGCGCAAGGAGTGCGGCACGCCGCTCGAAGCGGCTGAAGTGTGGCCGCTGCTCGACGGCTTCTTCCGCACCGAAATGACGCGGCAATATCCGATCGCGGGTGCCTTGACGGCAATGGCGGCGATCGGCGCCGAGGCCGATATCGTCGTCCTCACCAATGTCGGCCCCGAGCATCAGCAGGCGCGGATCGACCAGCTCGCACTCCACGATTTCCGCGCGCCCGTCATCGGTAGCCGCGGCGGCAAGGGTGGGCCGGTGCGTCGCCTGATCGACGAGTATCGGCCTTCGGTTGCGGTTTTCATCGACGACCTTGCCGGCCATCACCAGTCGGTTGCGGAGACCGCGCCCGACGTGTGGCGCCTCCACCTGGTCGGCGAGCCCGCGATCGCGGGCAAGATCGCACCGGCGCAATACGCCCATGCGCGAATCGACGATTGGAAAGAGGCGCAGCGCTGGATATTGGCGCGCCTCGCCGAAAATATCCCCGCCCCGGCCTCCGAGCCGGTTTAAGAAGGAACCTCCCATGGATATCGCCGCCAAGATCGCCGAACTCGGCCTCGAGCTGCCCAAGCCCGCCGCCCCGGTCGCCGCCTATGTACCCGTCGTCGAGCAGGGCGGGATGCTTTATGTCAGCGGCCAATTGCCCTTCCGTGATGGGCAGGTGGTCACCGGCCGTCTCGGCAACGATATGGACATTGCCGGCGGGCAGGATGCAGCACAGCGCGTCGCACTGATGCTCGTCGCGCAGATCGGGCAGGCGCTCGGCGGCGATTGGTCGCGCGTCGAGCGCGTCGTCAAGCTCGGCGTTTTCGTCAACAGCGCGCCAAGCTTCACCGATCAGGCGAAGGTCGCGAACGGCGCATCGGAACTTTTCGAAACGCTGTTCGGCGACGCGGGCCGCCATGCGCGCGCCGCAGTCGGCGTCGCGGTGCTACCGCTCGGCGCGGCGGTCGAGGCCGACGCGATCGTTGCGGTGAAGCCAGCTTAAGGACGCCGGTGGCCGAAGCCGACCCACCCTCACGGACGATTTCGCTCGGTACGGGCGTCGCCGCAATCGATGCGGCGACGTGGGACGCGCTACACGACGGCCGCAATCCCTTCGTCGGCCATGCCTTCCTTTCGTTGCTCGAGGAATCGGGCAGCGTGGGGCCGGGCACGGGCTGGCAGGCCGCACCCTTGCTGATCGAGGATGCGGCCGGCGCGCTCGTCGCCGCCGCGCCCGCCTATCTGAAATCGCACAGCCAGGGCGAATATGTCTTCGACCATGCGTGGGCCGATGCGTGGGCGCGCGCCGGGGGCGATTATTATCCGAAGCTTCAGATTGCGGCACCCTTCACCCCCGTCCCGGGGCCGCGCTTGCTGGCGAAAGACAGCGCCGACGCGCTGCTGCTGCTCCGCGCGGCCGAGGCGGTGGTGCGGCAGAACGGCTTGTCATCGGCGCATGCGACCTTCGTCGCCCCCGAACAGATGCCGCTGTTCGAGGAGGCCGGCTGGCTCGTCCGCCGCGATATCCAGTTCCATTTCGCGAATAGCGGCTATGCCAGCTTCGACGATTTCCTTGGCACGTTGAATTCGCAGAAGCGCAAGCAATTGCGCAAGGAAAGGCTCCGTGCCGTCGAAGGTTTGCGCATCGAGGAACTGACGGGAGCGGCGATCCGTCCCGAGCATTGGGACGCGATGTGGCTATTCTATCAGGATACCGGCGCGCGCAAATGGGGGCATCCGTACCTCACGCGCGAGGCTTTCGACCTGATGGGCGCGGCGATGGCGGAGAAGATCATCCTGCTCATCGCCTATGATGCGGAGGAGCGGCCGGTCGCCGGCGCGTTGCACTTCCTGGGCGCCGACACACTTTATGGCCGCTATTGGGGATGCTTGGCCGAGATCCCGTATCTGCATTTCGAGCTATGCTATTATCGCGCGATCGACATCGCGATCGCACGCAGGCTTTCGCGGGTCGAAGCGGGTGCACAGGGCGGGCACAAGCTTGCCCGCGGCTATGGCCCGGTCGCGACCTGGTCGGCGCATTTCATCGCCGATCCCGGCTTTCGCCGCGCGGTCGCGGACTATCTGCAACAGGAGCGACAGGCCGAGGCGGTCGAGATGGAATGGCTGGAGGGACACACACCCTTCAAGCGGAAGGGCTGACTTTGCCCTTGTCGTCGCCCCGGACTTGATCCGGGGTCGAGGCTTTGTAGCCGGATGGATGCCGGATCAAGTCCGGCATGACGAGGTCGAAGCGCAGAAAACTTACGCCGCGAACCGCCGGGCGGCGGGACGGCGGGCCGTCTCGTCGAGCCAGGCGCGCGCCTGGCGCTGCGCTTCGGCGATTTCGCCCTGCGACATTTCGCCCGACACATCGGCGCGGCACTGCTGGCCTTCGATATTGCCGCCGAGCGCGGCAAGGTTGAACCATTTATGCGCCTGGATCAGGTCGACATCGACCCCGCCCGATCCGGTCGAAAACGCGATACCCAGATCGAAATAGGCATTGGCATCGCCGCGCGCGGCATCGAGCAAGCGGCTCTCGATCAGATATTGGGCAGACTTCAGACTGTTCGCCATGATAACCCCCTTTACCTCCACCCCACATGGAGACCTCGGGGTCAAATTTGCGGTTTATGGTCAACAAAGCGTTAACGGTGACGTCGTTTTTTGTGGGCATCGTCCAAGATCGTCGGAAACCTCGGGGTTTCCACGTTGTTCAGCCTACCGGCAGATTGTCGATGAGCCGCGTTTTTCCGATCCGTGCCGCCGCGAGCAGGCGTGCGGGCCTGCGGAAAGCGCTCAATCTTTCAAGGCTGTCGGCCTCGGCGAGCGCGACATAATCGACGCTCTCGAAACCGCCCCCGACGATCACCGCCTCGGCCTTGGCGAGCGTCTCGGCGACGTCGGCGCCGCCCGCGATCGCCTTTGCCGCCGCGTTCAGCGCGCCCGGAAAGGCGGCCGCCGCCGCGCGCTGTTCGTTCGACAGATAGGCGTTGCGCGAAGACAGCGCGAGGCCGTCGGTATCGCGCGCGATCGGCGCGCCCAATATGTCGATCGCGAAATCGAGGTCGCGCGCCATGCGGCGGATGATCGCGAGCTGCTGCCAGTCCTTTTCGCCGAAGATCGCAACGTCGGGGCGGACCTGGTTGAACAATTTGGCGACGACGGTCGCGACGCCGTCGAAATGGCCGGGGCGCGCAGCGCCGCAATAATCGGCGCCAAGTTCGGCGACCTCGATACGCGTGCTGTGACCGGCGGGGTACATCGTCGCGACGTCGGGCGCCCAGAGCAGGCTGGTGCCTTCCTCGACGAGCATCGCGGCGTCGCGCGCCTCGTCGCGCGGATAGGCGTCGAAATCCTCGTTCGGGCCGAACTGGGTCGGATTGACGAAGATCGACACGACGGCGTGGTCGGCGACGCGCTTCGCCATGCGGACGAGCGAGAGGTGGCCGTCGTGCAGCGACCCCATGGTGGGCACGAGCGCGACGCTCTTCCCTCCCTGCTTCAGTGCCGTAACGGCACGGTGCAGCATCGCGATGTCACGGATGATTTGCACGGCTCGTCGCCCTCCGATATTGGCGCGACTATATCACTTCGCGCGACGGCCGCCCATGCCGTGCCAACAGGAAAATCGCAACGCCCATGACGACGCCCGCACCGCACCGCATCATCTTTGCCAATGAAAAGGGCGGGACCGGCAAATCGACCTGCGCCGTGCATTTCGCGGTCGCGCTGGCGAGCCAGGGATGGCGCGTCGCGGGGATCGACCTCGACCCGCGCCAGCGCACCTTTCATCGCTACCTCGAAAACCGCGAAAATACCGCGAAGCGCCGCGAGATTGCGCTGCCGACGCCGCGCTTCGAGGTGTTCACCGGATCGACGATCGAGGAACTCGACGAGCAAGTGGCGCGACTCTCCGAAGACGCCGACTATCTGATCGCCGACACACCGGGCCGCGACGATGTCTTCGCGCGCCACCTGGCAACAACCGCCGACACGCTGGTGACGCCGATCAACGACAGCTTCATCGACTTCGACCTGATCGGACAGGTCGATCCCGAGACGTTCCAGGTCACCCGCCCCAGCTTCTATTCCGAACTCATCTGGGACACGCGAAAGGCGCGCGCCAAGAGCGACGGGCGGACGATCGACTGGATCATCCTCAGGAACCGCCTCCAGCATGTCGATGCACATAATATGCGCCGCGTCGGCGAGGCGCTGACCCAGTTGTCGCGCCGCGTCGGCTTTCGCGTCATCCCGGGGCTCGGCGAGCGCGTCATCTATCGCGAACTTTTCCCCGCCGGCCTCACCCTGCTCGACAAGGCGCATCTCGGCGGCATGGGTATCGGCCACGTCGTCGCGCGGCAGGAACTCCGCGAGGCGATGGGCGGACTGAACCTTCCGGCGCGCGAGCGGTTGCATCCGGACGGGGATTTGTTCGCCGCCGCCTGATCCCTTCTCTCCCCAAGAGGTTCAAGATGACGCACCAATTTCACCCGACGATGCTCCGCGAATATGACATTCGCGGAGTCGTCGGCGACACGCTTTCGGACAAGGACGCCTATGCCATCGGCCGCAGCTTCGCGACGTTGATCCGCCGCGCGGGCGGCAAGCGCGTCGCGGTCGGCTATGACGGGCGGCTGTCGTCGCCGATGCTCGCCGACGCGCTGATCGCGGGAATCAACGCCGCCGGCGTCGATGCGCTCAATGTCGGGCTCGGTCCGACGCCGATGCTCTATTATGCCGCGTCAACCGAGGATGTGGACGGCGGTATACAGATAACCGGCAGCCACAATCCCCCCGACTATAATGGTTTCAAGATGGTGTTTCAGGGGCGTCCCTTCTTCGGCGCCGACATTCTGGCGATCGGCGAAATGGCCGCCGCGGGCGACTGGGAGGCTGGCGAAGGCACGTCGCAGAGCATCGATATCGTCGACGCCTATGTCGACCGGTTGGTCGAGGGGTTCGCGGGCGGCGCTTTCCGCATTGGCTGGGACGCCGGCAACGGCGCCGCGGGCACCGTCATCGAGAAACTTACCGCGCGCCTTCCGGGCGAGCATCACTTGCTGTTCACCGACATCGACGGCCATTTTCCGAACCACCATCCCGATCCGACCGAAGAAAAGAATCTGGCCGACCTCAGGAAACTCGTCGCGGAGAAGAGCCTCGATTTCGGCGTCGCTTTCGATGGAGACGGCGACCGCATCGGCGCGATCGACGGCGAGGGCCGCGTCATCTGGGGCGACCAGTTGCTGCAAATCTATGCCGCCGCGGTGCTGAAGGACTTGCCCGGCGCGACGGTCATCGCCGATGTGAAAGCGAGCCAGGCGCTGTTCGACCGGGTCGCGCAGCTCGGCGGCCAGCCGCTGATGTGGAAGACCGGCCACAGCCTGATCAAGGCGAAGATGAAAGAAACCGCGAGCCCGCTGGCGGGCGAGATGAGCGGGCATATCTTTTTCGCCGACCGCTATTATGGTTATGACGATGCGCCTTACGCCGCGATACGGTTGATCGAGGCGGCGACCAAATTGGGGCAGAGCGTCACCGATCTGCGCGGCGCCATGGCGCCGATGGTCAACACCCCCGAAATGCGCTTCCAGGTCGATGAGAGCCGCAAATTCGCCATTGTGGAGGAGGTTCTCGACCGGCTCGGCGCATCGGGTGCGCAGGTCGACCGGACCGACGGCGCGCGCGTGCTGACCGACGATGGCTGGTGGCTGCTGCGCGCCTCGAATACACAGGACGTGCTCGTCGCGCGTGCCGAGGCGAAGGACGAGACGGCGCTCGCGCGCCTGCTCGCCGCGATCGACGATCAGCTTGCCCTCTCGGGGATCGTGCGCGGTCCGCAGGCCGCGCATTAGGCGCCGTTGCCGGCGCCTCCCCCGCGCATCCTGCAAAAATCTTGCCAGATTGACCTTGGCCGCGTCGCTGGGGTAACGCCGCACGGGGGCTAGAAACGGAACCGACCAACCTATGACCGACGACGAATCCACCGTGGCGACGCTTTCCGATGACGATCATGGCGTCACCGAGCACAGAGCGCATGTCCGCGAGGATGCCGCCGCGGGCAACGGACTGGCGGTCATTTCGATCGCCAAAAGCTATGACAAACGCGTCGTGCTGTCGGACGTCTCGCTGTCGGTCGGCAAGGGCGAGGTCGTCGGCCTGCTCGGCCCCAACGGCGCCGGCAAGACGACCTGTTTCTATTCGATCATGGGGCTGGTGAAGCCCGACGCGGGGCGCATCATGCTCGACGGCGCCGACATCACCGCGCTGCCGATGTACCGCCGCTCGATCCTCGGCCTCGGCTATCTACCTCAGGAAACCTCGATCTTTCGCGGGATGACAGTGGCGCAGAATATCGAGGCGGTGCTTGAACTCGCCGAACCCGACAAGATTGCGCGCGAACGCCGGCTCGAGGAACTGCTCGACGAATTCGGGCTCACGCGGCTGCGCGACGCCGCGGCGATGGCGCTGTCGGGGGGCGAACGGCGCCGCGCCGAAATCGCGCGCGCGCTTGCCGCCAATCCGTCGATCATCCTGCTCGACGAACCCTTCGCGGGCATCGACCCGCTGTCGATCAGCGACATTCGCGACCTTGTTGCCGATTTGAAGACGCGCGGCATCGGCGTGCTGATCACCGACCATAATGTGCGCGAAACGCTCGACCTCGTCGATCGTGCCTGCATCATCTATGACGGCAAGGTGTTGCTTGCCGGCTCGCCGGCCGAACTCGTCGCCGATCCCGAGGTGCGCCGCCTCTACCTCGGCGAGGGTTTCTCCCTGTGATGCGGTGACGCGCTGATGGCGTTGGGTCCACGCCTCGATCTCCGCCAGTCGCAATCGCTGGTGATGACGCCGCAGCTGCAACAGGCGATCAAGCTGCTGGCGCTGTCGAACCTCGAACTCGAGGCCTATCTGGCCGAGGCGCTCGAGGGCAATCCGTTGCTCGACACGGCTTCGCCCGACAGCGAGGGCGGCGGAGGCGACGAAGTCGGCGGCGATGCGCCCGCGGCCGAAGCCGCGTCGCTCGAAGCCGATCAGGCGCTGTCGGCCGATGGCGGAAGCGAAAACGACCTCGACGTCGACCTCACCGAAAGCTTCCACCACGACAGCGCAAGCGACAATGTCGGGCTGTCGGGCGCGGGCGAGGATATCGATTTCGACAGCTTTGCCGAACATGAAGGCACGCTCCACGACTATCTGCTCGCGCAGGTCGGCGAACGTTTCGGCGGGATCGAGGCAATCGTCGCGGGGCAGCTCGTCGCACTGATCGACGAGACGGGATACCTGCGCGCCGACCTGGCCGAGCTCGCCGCGCAGCTCGGCGTGCCACTGGCACTGGTCGAGGCGGTGCTGGCCGGCATCCAGTGTTTTGATCCGTCGGGCGTCGGCGCGCGCGACCTTGCCGAATGTATCGCGATCCAGGCGCGCGAGGCCGACCGCTACGACCCCGCGATGGCGACGATGATCGCGCATCTCGATCTGGTCGCAAAAGGGGCGTTCCCGCAGTTGAAACGTATCTGCGGCGTCGACGACGAGGATCTTGCCGACATGATCCGCGAACTGCGCGGCTATGACCCGCGGCCCGGCCTCCGATTCGGCGGCGACGGCGCGCCTGCGGTCGTTCCCGACCTCTATATCCGCCAGACCGCAAAGGGCTGGGCGGTCGAGATCAATAGCGGCACCCTGCCCCGCCTGCTCGTCAACCGCCGCTATTACACCGAACTGGCGCAAGGCGCCGCGGCGAAGAGCAAGGCGTGGCTTTCCGAACAGCTCGCCGGCGCCAACTGGCTCGTGCGCGCGCTTGACCAGCGCCAGCGCACGATCGTCAAGGTCGCGAGCGAGATCGTGAAGCAGCAGGAGGGCTTTTTCCTGAACGGGGTCGCGCATATGCGCCCGCTGACCTTGCGCCAGATCGCCGAAGCGATCGGCATGCACGAATCGACCGTCAGCCGCGTCACCAGCAACAAATATCTGAGCTGCGCGCGCGGCCTGTTCGAACTCAAATATTTCTTCTCGTCCGGCATTTCCGCGACCGAGGGCGACGGCGCGGTGTCGGCCGAGGCGGTAAAGAGCCGGATCAAGGCGATGATCGAGGGCGAGGACGCGAAGGCGATTCTTTCCGACGAGACGATCGCGCAGAGACTGTCGACCGAAGGCCACGACATCGCGCGGCGTACCGTGGTCAAATATCGCGAGGCGATGGGCTATGGTTCGTCGGTGCAAAGGCGGCGTCAAAAGGCGCTGGCGGGATGATCCTCCTCGTCACCCCGGACTTGATCCGGCGTCCATAACGTCGCCGCGGCTATGGATGCGGGATCAAGTCCGGCATGACGAAATTAGGGGAGTGAACCGGTTGACTTTTTACCCGCTTCCCCATAGTTGCGCCGCTTCGCGTCAATACGCCAAGATTTACGGACAGAGATCATGAAGATTCGCAACAGCCTGAAGTCGCTGAAGGACCGCCACCGGGATAACCGCGTTATTCGCCGCCGTGGCCGCACCTATGTGATCAACAAGACCAACCGCCGCTTCAAGGCGCGCCAGGGCTGATGGCCCTGCCGGGGCGTTGCTCGCCCCGCGCGTATAGCGAAGTTAGCGTAACGCCGTCGGATGCTTCCGGCGGCGCTTTCGCGTGTCTGGAGCAAGCATGATTCGCCAAAGCGTGATCTTCGACGTCGGCAGGGTGCTGTTCGACTGGGATTTGCGTCACTTGTTCGCCAAGCTGATCGCTGACCGGCAGGAGCTTGAATGGTTCGTGACGAATGTCGTCACGCCCGAATGGCATTTCCAGCACGATGCCGGCCGCCCGCTCGCCGAGATGGTACCCGAACTGAAAGCCGAGTTTCCGGGGCACGACTTGCTGATCGACGCCTATGCGGCGCGCTTCAACGAGACGATCCCCGGCCCGGTGCCCGGCAGCCTCGAACTTGTCGAGCGCCTCGACGATGCGAGCGTGCCGCTCTTCGCGATCACCAACTTCGGACATGAATTCTGGGAAGGCTTTCGCCCGACCCAGCCCGTCTTCGACCGCTTCCGCGACATCGTCGTATCGGGCACCGAGAAAATGATGAAGCCCGACCCCGCGATCTATGCCCTTGCGATCGAGCGATTCGGCATCGATCCGGCGGGCGCGCTGTTCATCGACGATGTCGCGGCGAATGTCGCGGGCGCCGAATCGGTCGGGATTGCAGGGCACCAATTCGTCGATGCGGAGACGCTGGAGCGCGAGCTGGTGGAGCGGGGTTATCTGGCTACTTGACGTAGATGCCGATCGATCTGACGCTTCAATTTGAAGCCGGCCTAGTCTTTTTTCCGCGTGGAGCGCCGGTAGTAGACATTCCAATAGCTGGAAACGCGTTGCTTCGTCAGAAACCAGTAAGCCGGATTTTCTCTCAGAAACTCAATGATCGGCTCCGGAACCGATTCGCCGAACACGCCAGCGATATCGTCCAAAATCTCGACCAGATATTCGCCGATCAGTGCAACAATGAACGGTGCAGCCCAAGGCTGAATATCCCGCAAGAGGTCACGGACCGTGCGCTGTCGTTCAAACCCGTCGCTACTGCGTGATCGCAGGCACCGCACCATCAAGCGAATATCGCCGTTCAATGCCTCATCAGCGTGATTGTTGCGGAAACGCAATCGCGCGGGAATTCGAATTGTCTCGCCACCGAGCGAGACTTCAAATTGCTCGGTCCATTGGCTAACCTGAAGTTGAACAGAGGCATATGTCGCGGCCTCAGTCGCGAGCGTATCTAGCGACTCAGGGAATGCTTCGCTGAGCAAGTCTGCGCTCAAGCTGGTATGCATTTCTCCCATAGTGCCGGGTTGGCGCCCTACTTCTCCACCCCCAGCTGCGTCAGCACGAAGGCAAACTCCTCGGCATCCTCGCGCAGCGCGCCCCAGCGGCCCGATTTGCCGGCGTGACCCGCGCCCATGTTGGTGCGCAGCAGCAGCGCCGCGTCGTTGGTGCGCGTTGCGCGGAGCTTGGCGACCCATTTGGCGGGCTCCCAATAGGTCACGCGCGGGTCGTTGAGCCCCGCCGAGACGAGCATCGGCGGATAGGCCTTGGCGGTCACATTGTCATAGGGGCTGTACGAAAGCATATAGTCGAACGCCGCCTTGTCGGTGATCGGATTGCCCCATTCGGGCCATTCGCCGGGGGTCAGCGGCAGCGTTTCATCGACCATCGTATTGATGACGTCGACGAAGGGCACGCCCGCGAGCACCGCGCCCCACAGCTCGGGCGCCTGATTATACACCGCGCCCATGACCTGCCCGCCCGCCGAGCGGCCCTCGATCGAAATCTTGCCCGCGCTCGTATATTTCGCGGCGATCAGCCCCTTGGCGACGTCGATGAAATCGTTGAACGTGTTCTTGCGCTTGTCGGTCTTGCCCGCGAGATACCAGCCGCGACCGAGGTCGTCGCCGCCGCGGACATGGGCGATGGCGTAAATCATGCCGCGGTCGACGAGGCTGAGGCGCGTCGTGGAGAAACCCGGCGGGACGCGGTAGCCGTAAGAGCCATAGACATAGAGGTGCATCGGCGCGCTTCCGTCGCGCGGCGTGCCCTTTTTATAGACGAGCGACACGGGGACCGGGGTACCGTCGCGCGCCGGCATGTTTACCAATTCGGTTATATAATTGTCATGATTATAACCGGACGGAATTTCCTGCACCTTCAGCGTCTCGAGCTTGCCGCTCGCAAGGTCGTAATCGAACACCGTGTCGGGGGTGACCATCGATTCATAATCGAGCCGCAGCTTGTCCTGGTGATATTCGGGATTGTCGCCGAGTCCCGCGACATAAGTGGCTTCGGGGAACTGTATCCGGCCGGGGGTCAGCGGTGTATCATATTGGCGGACATCGACCTGATCGACGCCCTTCTCGCGCGATTCGAGGACAAAATAGTCGCGGAAGACCGACAGGCCCGTAATGTAATTCGTGTCCGATCCGGGGATCAGCGTCTTCCAATCGTCCGGCGCCTTGAGGCTCGCAGTGGCGACGCGGAAATTGGGATGCTCGTCGTTGGTGTGGATATAGAGCGTCCCGTCGCGTTCATCGACGCTATATTCGCGGCCCTTCTGACGTGCCGACACCAGCTGCATCGGGGCCTCGGGATTGTCGGCGGGGAGCAGGTAGACTTCGCTCGTCTCGTTATCGCCCGTCGCGATGACGATATAATTGTCGGCCGCGGTCTTGCCGATGCCGACGCCGAAGCCGATGTCGGGCTCCTTGTAGAGCAATTTGTCTTCGCTCACCGGCGTACCGAGCTTGTGCAGCCGGACATTGTCGGTGCGCCAATTCTCGTTCGCGAGGCCATAGAGGATCGCGTCGTTGCCCGAGGTCCAGACGAGCGACGACAAGGTGCCGGGGATCGTATCGGGCAACAATTCGCCCGTCTCGAGGTTACGGATGCGCGCCTCGAACCGTTCGGAGCCATTGTCGTCGAACGAATAGGCCATCAGCTTGCCGTTCGGGCTCACCGACACCTCGGCGAGGCGGAAATAATCCTTGCCCGCGGCCATCGCGACCTCATCGAGGATCAGCTGCGCGTCGCCGGAGCCTGACGCCGGCCTCCGGTACCATTTCTTATATTCGGCGCCTTCTTCGAACTCGACCCAGTAGACCCAGTCGCCATCCTTCTGCGGCACGCTCGAATCGGCCTCCTTGATGCGGCCCTTCATCTCCTGAAACAGCGTTTCGACCAATGCAGCGTGCGGCTTCATCGCGGCGTCGAACCAGGCGTTCTCGGCCTTCACATAGTCGAGCACATCCTTGTCATCGATCACCGGATAGCTCTCGTCCTTCAGCCAGTGGTACGGGTCGGACAGCGTCTTGCCGTGCAGCGTCATTTCGTGCGGGCGCTTTTCCGCGACGGGGGCGGCGGGCAGGGCGGGCGTGGGGTTGGTCAATGCGGCATCTTTCTCTTTGGCGAACAGGGGCGGCGATACGACAAGCGGGGTGGCAATTGCTGCCAGAAACATCCAAATAGCGCGCATCACAAAATCCCCCGCGGTGCCGCCCCTATGGGCGGGATCAGCCGATGTAGGAACAAGGAAGCGACCATGTCCAGCCCCGTCCCCGCAACCATTTACGCCGAACGTCTCGCCCGCGTCCGCGCCGAACTCGAGCGCCAAGGCCTCGACGGCTTCGTCGTGCCGATCAGCGACGAGCATATGAGCGAATATGTCGGCGAATATGCGCAGCGCATGGCGTGGCTGACGGGCTTCGGCGGCTCGGCGGGGACCGCTGCGGTGCTGCCCCAAAAGGCAGCAGTGTTCGTCGACGGGCGCTATACGGTGCAGGTACGCGACCAGGTCGATGGTTCGCTTTTCGACTATGTCGGCGTGCCGCAGTCGAGCGTCGCCGAATGGCTGGGCGCGAACGTCAGCGCGGGGCAGAAGATCGGTTACGACCCGTGGCTCCACGGCATCGACTGGGCGCGCGGGCTCGAAAAGGCGCTGGCGGAGAAGGGCGCGAGCCTCGTCGCGGTGGCAAGCAACCCGATCGACGCGGCATGGAACGACCAGCCCGCGCCGAGCGACGCGGTGGTGACGGTCCACGACGCCGCGCTGGCGGGGCAAGGCGCCGTCGAGAAGCGCGCGATCATCGCCGACTGGCTCAAGGCGCAGGGGCTCGACACGACGGTGATGACCGCACTCGATTCGATCGCCTGGACCTTCAACCTGCGCGGTACCGACGTCAGCCACACGCCGGTCGGGCTCGCTTTCGCGCTTCTTCACGCCGACGCGACCGCCGACCTGTTCATCGCCCCCGAAAAGATCACCGACGCGGTGCGCACGCATCTTGGCAACAGCGTGCGTATACACGACCGTAACGCTTTCGAAGCCGCGCTCGCTAACCTCGCGGGCAAGAAGGTCGCCGTCGATCCCGACCGCGCGGTCGCGGCGATCTTTACCGCGCTCGAAGGCGCGGGCGCGAGGGTCGCGCGTCACCGCGACCCCGCGGTGCTGCCCAAGGCGATCAAGAACGATGTCGAGCTGAACGGCACCCGCGCCGCGCATGTCCGCGATGGCGTCGCGGTGTCGCGCTTCCTCAAATGGATGGAAGAGGTCGCGCCCCAGGGCGGACTCGACGAGCTCAGCGCCGCCGCGAAGCTGCGCGAATATCGCGACGAAAGCGGCGTCCTCAGGGATTTGTCGTTCGACACCATCTCGGCCGCCGGCCCCAACGGCGCGCTGCCGCATTACAAGGTCGACGCGACAACCAACCGCGCGATCGAGACCGGGACGCTCTACCTCGTCGATTCGGGCGGGCAATATGCCGACGGCACGACCGACATCACCCGCACGATCGCGATCGGCATTCCGACCGCCGAGATGCGCCGTCGCTTCACGCAAGTCTTGAAGGGCCATATCGCGCTCGCGACCGCGCGCTTCCCCAAGGGGACGCGCGGCAGCCAACTCGACATTCTCGCGCGCCAGTATCTGTGGGCCGACGGGGTCGATTATGCGCATGGCACCGGGCATGGCGTCGGCACGTACCTGGCGGTCCACGAAGGGCCGCAGCGCATCGCCAAACCGGCGGGCGGGCAGGCGGGTACCGAGGAGCCCCTGCACGCCGGCATGATCCTCTCGAACGAGCCCGGCTATTACAAGGCGGGCGCTTTCGGCATCCGCATCGAGAATCTGGTCGTCGTCACCCCGGTCCGCATCGACGGCGCCGAAGAGGATATGCTGGGGTTCGAGACGATCACCTTTGCGCCGATCGCACAAAATCTTGTCGATGCGTCGCTGCTGTCGGCGGCCGAGGCAGACTGGCTGGACGCCTATCATGCCGAGGTGTTGGAAAAGCTCGGCGCGGGAATGGCGGGCGAGGAGCGCGACTGGCTCGAAGCGGCCTGCGCGCCGCTCGACCGCGCGCCCGCCGCGCTCGCTGCCTGAGCGCCCGCATGACCGAGCATCGCAGCAACGTGCCGCTCGCCGATTTCCGCGTGCAGGAGCGCGTGCGCGTGCGCTTCAACGAGATCGACGGGCAGAATATCGTCTTCAACGCCAATTATCTCGTCTACGCCGACATCGGCGTGACCGAATATTTCCGCGCGATCGGCGAAGGGCAGCCCGGTCCATATTTTAACCAATATGGTACAGACATTCGCGAAACGCATTGCGAGATCGACTATCACGCCCCCGCGCGGCTCGACGAACTGATCACGATAGCCGCGCGAATCAATCGGTTCGGCCGGACCAGTTTCACGCTTCATTGCGGGATTTTTCGCGGAAACGAGAGGCTGACCGACATCGAGATTAGCTATGCCCATCTCGATACCGATAGCGGAAAGCCAACCCCGCTGCCGGGAAGCTTTATCGCCGAAGTGCGGCGATTCGAAGCGCGGATGCCAGTCCAGGACTGATTCAGATGTGCCGAATCGGCCCTCTCAACCAAAAAAGTCGAAAAAAAAGGGCCACCCGAGGGTGGCCCGTGAAAGTTTTGGGAGAGGATGCCTAAAAGGCAAGTGTGATATTGCAGTGCACAATGAATGTTGCAACTGCGAAAAGAGCATCCGCACTTGCATTTTTTGCAATCGAGAACGTTCCCAGCCGCCATTCGGCGCAATCCAAGCGTGTTGCCGCTTCCTCTCGCAAATCTGCACGACATCGCCTAAATTGGGCCGATGGGAATGTTCAACAAAGTCGATCTCGGCGGCGGCCTGTCCGATTTCTGGTCCTATATTCGCGAACCGCGCCCGCATCGCTGGGCGATCTGGGGCGTCGCGCTTGCGCTGACCTGGCTCATTTTCCACGGGATCGAGCAATATTTGATCCCCTATGAGAAGCCGAAAGCGCAGATCATCTATTTCGAGAACTGGACGGCGAACCGAAGCGCCGACGAGATTCGCGCCGACTGGGTGGCGCGCGCGAAGGAGACGACGCGCCGCAACGCTGAAAAGCGCGCCGAATATCAGCGTTTCGCCGACAGCCTCGGCATCGAATATGATTCGAGCGAGGCCGACGAGGTGACGCGCGAAACGCTGGGCGAAGAAGCAGCGGCAGCGGCGAAGGAAAAGCCCGAACCGGCGCAGCTGCGCTCGACGCTCGCCGAGCGCGCGGCGCGCGGCGCGCGACCCCAAGCCGCCGACTGACCCGATGCAGCGGCCGCCCGCCGACGCCGACTGGATGGCGGCTGCCATCGCGCTGTCGCGGCGCGGTCAACCGGCGTCTGCACCCAATCCCAACGTCGGTTGCCTGATCGTCCAGCCTACCCCCGCGCAGGCGAGGGGCAGGCTGATCGGACGCGGCTGGACGCAGGCCGGAGGCCGCCCGCATGCCGAGGCGATGGCGCTCGCCGCGGCGAAAGAGGCCGCGCGCGGCGCGACCGCCTATGTCACGCTCGAACCATGCGCGCACGCGAGCGCGCGCGGACCTGCGTGCAGCGACCTGCTGATCGCGGCGGGCGTCGCGCGTGTCGTGATCGCGGCGGAGGACCCCGACCCGCGCACCGACGGCAAAGGCATTGCGCGGTTGCAGGCGGCGGGGGTCGAGGTCATCTTTAACGTCCTTCCCGCCGAAGCGCGCGCCGCGATGGCGCCCTGGTGGACGCGGCGGGCCGAGGGGCGACCGTTCGTCACGCTCAAGCTCGCGACCTCGCTCGACGGCTGCATCGCAATGGCCGACGGGGCGAGCCGCTGGATTACCGGCGACCGCGCGCGTGCGCACGGCCATCTTGAACGTACGCGGCATCAGGCGATCCTCGTCGGACGCGGCACGTTCGACGCCGACGCACCAAAGCTGGACGTCCGCCTGCCCGGACTCGAAGATCGCGGCCCCGCAAAACTCCTGCTGACCCGCGGCCTCGCACCCGAAGGCTGGACGGGCGTCGCGTCACCCGAATCGATCGATCATGCCGACTCGCTGCTGGTCGAGGGCGGCGCGGGCGCTGCGTCGGCCTTCCTCGCCGCCGACCGTGTCGACCGGCTTCTGCTCTACCGTGCACCGATCCTGATCGGCGGCGGCAAAGCCGCGCTCGGCGATATCGGCCTTGCCGATCTTGCCGATGCCCACGGCCGCTGGCGCCTCGCCGACAGCCGGATGCTTGGCAGCGACCGGCTCGACGTCTACGAGCGCATCAGGATTATTTGAGGACGCATATGTTCACCGGCATCATCACCGACATCGGCACCATCCGCAGCCGCGAGGACCGCGGCGACGCGCGGCTCGTCATCGGCACCGCCTATGACGTCGGCAGCATCGACATCGGGGCATCGATCGCCTGCTCGGGCGCATGTTTGACCGTCGTGGACAAGGGCATCGACGCGGACAGCAACGGGCCCGGCGGCTGGTTCGCGATCGACGCGAGCACCGAAACGCTCGCGCGCACGGCGCCCGGCATGTGGGACGCGGGGCGCCGCCTGAACCTCGAACGCGCGCTCAAGATCGGCGACGAACTCGGCGGGCATATCGTCACCGGCCATGTCGACGATATCGGCCGCATCGTGTCGGTCGAGCCAGTGGGTGACAGCGTGACGGTGACCGTTGTCGCCCCCGCGTCGCTCGCGCCGCATATCGCCCCTAAAGGCTCGATCACCGTCGACGGCGTGTCGCTCACCGTCAACGAAGTGACCGATCAGCCGAACGGCGAGGCGCATTTCACGCTCAACATCATCCCGCACACGCAGGAGATGACGACGCTGGGCGAAGCTGCGGAGGGCCGCCCGGTCAATCTGGAGATCGATATCCTCGCGCGCTATCTTGCGCGAATGCAGGCGCGGGGATGAACCGGATCCCCGAAAGCGCGGCGGAGCGGACGGCGCCGAAGACGGGTCCAATACGGGGATCGTGCCTTTGCGGCGGGATTCGATTCGAAATCGACGGAAAAACCGGACCGGCAGGGCAGTGTCATTGCTCGAAATGCCGCAAAGTATCGGGCACCGACGGAAACGCCGTTTTCTATACGTCGGCTGCCAGCTTTCGCTGGCTGGACGGCGAGCAGCTTATCGAGCGGTTCCCTGTCCCGGGTGACACGAGTTGGTCGGCCTTTTTTTGCCGAACATGTGGCAGCCCGACGCCGCATAGCGACGCAAACGGGAAATTCTTCTTTGTGCCGGCGGGCCTGCTCGACGACGATCCGGGCTTCCGGGGTTATGCGGCGCATATTTTCGTCGGCTCGAAAGCGCCTTGGGTCTGCATCGCCGATTCGGCGCCGCAATATGAAGCAGGCTTTGATTCAGCCCGGATAGATAGCGACTAACCTTCGTTCCACCCCATCGCCAGTTCGGGGTCGGCTGCCACCATTGACCGCCGCATCGCGAGGCGCCCGATGCGCAGCAGCTCGGCCTTGCGCCGCGCGGGGGCGAGATTGCAGCTTGCGGCTTCGCGCACCACCGCCGCGCCATAGCGGTCGGCGACG
The DNA here is from genome assembly GCF_035930445.1 of Sphingopyxis chilensis. NCBI lineage: Bacteria > Pseudomonadati > Pseudomonadota > Alphaproteobacteria > Sphingomonadales > Sphingopyxidaceae > Sphingopyxis > Sphingopyxis chilensis. Next base: position 3,565,819 of record NZ_CP142394.1, read on the forward strand.
ATCAGGCCCGAGCTTTCGGGGCGATAATCGGGGGTGTCGAGGATTGCTGGGTCGAGCCCCGCCGCGAGCGCCCAGTAGAAACGGTCGCACCAGTCGCAATAGTCGGGCCATTTGCCGTCGCCGTGGAGGTCGGCGCGGCTGACCTTGATCTCGACGATCGTGATCTGGCCCTTGGCGTCGATCGCGGTGAGGTCGGTGCGCCGCCCATTGGGGAGCGGCACTTCGGGGATCGCGACCAGCCCCGCCTGCGCGAACAGCCGGCATACCCCGCGCGCGACGTCCGCGGCGGTCAGCAGGTCGGTTGCCATCGCTCAAAAAGCCTCAGAACGGGACGTCGTCGTCCAGATCGTCGTCGAACGGCGGGCGCCCGCCGCCCGCGCTGCCGCCGCCCTGGTTCCAGCCGCCGCCCGAGCCGCCCCCGGAGGCGCTGCCGCCCTGATCCCAACTGCCGCCGCTCGACGAAGCGCCGCCGCCCCAGTCGCCGCCGCTGCGTGCGCCACCACCGCCGCCCGGCGCGCCGTCGAGCATCGTCAGCGTGCCGCCCATGCCCGCGATCACGATTTCGGTCGTGTAACGGTCGTTGCCGTCGCGATCCTGCCATTTGCGGGTGCGCAGGCTGCCTTCGATGTAGACTTTCGAGCCTTTCTTCAGGAAACGCTCGACCACGCCGACCAGCCCTTCGCCGTTGATTACGACATTATGCCATTCGGTGCGCTCCTTGCGCTCGCCGGTCATCCGGTCCTTCCACTGCTCGCTGGTCGCGATGCGGATGTTGGCGATCTTGCCGCCATTCTGGAATGACTTGATTTCGGGGTCGGCGCCGAGGTTGCCGATGAGAATTACCTTGTTGACGCTGCCAGCCATCCGCCGCTCCGCTCCGCTTGAAAGTTGGAAGGATCAGCCGAGTCCGAAGGCGACGGCCGTCCAGTAAGTGATACCAGCAGCGGCATAGGCGAGCAGGAACAAATAGCCAACCATGAACATCGGCCATTTCCATCCATTGGTCTCGCGGCGCGTGATCGCGATCGTCGAAATGCATTGCGGCGCAAAGACGAACCAGGCGAGGAAAGCGAGCGCGGTGGCAAGGCTCCACTTGCCCTGCAGCCGTTCGCCCAGCGATTGCGCCATCGCATCCTCATCGCCATCGGCATCGATCGCGTTCGCGGTCGCCATCGCCGACACCGCAACCTCGCGCGCCGCCATCGCGGGGATCAGCGCGAGCGCGATGTCGTGGTTGAAACCGATCGGCGCGACGACGACCTCGAGCCCGCTCGCGATGCGGCCCGCGACGCTATATTCGACCTGGCTCTTGCCCTCGGGCGCCTGCGGGAAGGTCAGCAGCAGCCACAGGACGACCGTGGTCATCGCGATGATCGTGCCGGCGCGGCGCAGGAATATCCACGCGCGCTGCCACAGGCCGAGGAGGACGTCGCGCAACTGCGGCATCTGGTAACGCGGCATTTCCATCATGAAGCCGGCACCCGCGCCCTTCGCCACCGTGCGGCGCAGCGCCCAGGCGACGACGAGCGCGCCGACGATGCCCGCGAGATAGAGGCCGAACAGCACCAGCCCCTGGAGCCCGACGCCCGTGCCGCCGACGCCGCGGTCGGGAATGAAGGCGGCGATGATCAGCGCATAGACGGGAAGCCGCGCCGAACAGGTCATCAGCGGCGCGATCAGGATCGTCGTCAGCCGGTCCTTTTCATCGGGGATCGCGCGCGTCGCCATGATGCCCGGCACCGCGCAGGCGAAACTCGACAAGAGCGGGATGAAACCGCGCCCCGACAGGCCGACCTTGCCCATCAGCCCGTCCATCAGGAAGGCGGCGCGCGTCATATAGCCCGACGCTTCCAAAAGCAGGATGAAGAGGAAGAGGATGAGAATCTGCGGCAGGAAGACCACGACCGCGCCGACGCCGGCAAGCAGCCCTTCGACGACGAGGTCGCGCAGGAAATTCTGCGGAATATTATCGACCACCCACGCCTGCATTGTCCCGACCAGCGCTTCGAGCGCGTCGGCGGGAGGCCCGGCCCAGGCATAGACCGCCTGGAACATCACGAACATCAGCGCGAGCAGGATGATCATGCCGGCCACCGGGTGCAGCACCACATTGTCGACGCGCTGCGTCCAGCGGCGCACCGGGGTTTCGCTGACGATCGCGGCCTTCGCGATCGCGCGGGCGCGCTGGTGGAGCGACGCGTCATTGGCTTCGGCCGGAGGGGCCGTGCGACCGGCCGCATGCGACCGGATCGCGCCGTCGACCGCGGCGAGCAGGTCGGTCAGCCCGCGCTTGCGCACCGCCACCGTCGGAACGACCGGCACGCCCAATTCCTTCGACAGGCGGTCGGCGTCGAGCGTGAGCCCGTCGCGCGCCGCAAGGTCGACCATGTTGAGCGCGACGACGGTCGGCAGGTTCAGCGCGAGCAGTTCGAGCGCGAAGCAGAGATGATTGTCGAGATTCGCGGCATCGAGCACGACGATCAGCGCGTCGGGGCGCGTCTCGCCTTCCTGTTTGCCGAGCACGACGTCGCGCGTCACCGCCTCGTCGAGGCTCGCAGGGGTGAGGCTGTAGGTGCCGGGAAGGTCGATCAGCGACAGCGGTCGGCCGTCGGCGAAGCTGGCATGGCCCGCCTTCCGCTCGACGGTGACACCGGGATAATTGGCTATCTTCTGCCGCGCGCCGGTCAGCGCGTTGAACAGGCTCGACTTGCCCGCATTGGGATTGCCGACGAGTGCGATCGAAGGAATGGCGCCGGTCATGCCGCGGGCTCGACGGTGATAGCCGCCGCCTGCCTGGCCCGGATGATCACCTTCATGCGACCGACGGTGAGCGCGAGCGGATCGCGCGAGAAGATGCTGCCGCGATGGTGCGGGGTGACTTCGCATCCTTCCATCAGGCCGAATTCGCGCAACCGCCGCCCCTCGTCGTCGGACATTGCATTCCAGTCGATACGGGCGATCCGCACCATCACGCCCAAAGGCGATTTGTCGAGCAAAGCAGTCATTTGCGAGCGATTATCAATAACACTCGCCCAGCGCCAGTCCTTTATCTTGGGCGCTCAGCGTCCCGGATAGCGCAATCGTCCGACGAAACGCGCGAGGCTGGGCCGTTCGACGCCGCGCGCCGCGCGGCGATGCTTCCAGCTTTCGAAGCGCATGACCTGATCGATGCGGCGCGCGAGGAAGGCGCGCGTGTCGGCGAAACCCTCGCTTTCGTCGTTCAGGAACACCGCCATCGTCGAACCGTAGACCGCGCCGAGAATCGCGCGCTTGCTGTAATGATTATAGTCGGTCGCGGTGTCGCCCGCGAGGCGCCACATATGGTCGGCGGCGCGCCAGCCGAGCTTCGCGGCGTGCGGCGCGTTTGTCGGCAGCGCGAGCAACGCCAATGCCCGGCGCAGCGATTCGCGGTGCGGCGCCAAGAGGTCGATGCGCGTTTCAACCAGCGTCGTGATCCGCTCGCGAATCTTCAGCTTCGCGAGTTTTTCGGCCGGCCAGCGTGCCTCCATCGCCGCGTCGATATCGGCGAACCAGGCATCGACCATGTCGCGTGCCCCGCCCGGAAAGGCGAGCCGTGCAACGTCGGTATCGATCCCGACGCGTGCCGCAGCGTCGGCCAGCGCGGCGTCGCCGAATCCGTCGAAGGCCGCCGATGCAGCAATCAGCGGCGCGAGCGCGGCGCGAATTTCTTCGAGGGTCGGGTCGGCGGGAAGGATCGAAGCCATAGGCCCCAGATAGGCCGGACCGCGCGGTTCGGCAACCGGATCGCCATCCGGTGCGTCGAGGCGCGCCTTCTTGGCTGTCATTTAGATTTTCTTTTGCTACTCACCATTGTGCCGGCCCCGCTGCGTCCATAGCTTCGCGGGTCAGGGCGGCGGCCGCAGGGGTCGTCGCTGACAAAAGTGAAACGTGGAGGAACCATGGCCGTATCACTGTTCGATCCGATCAAACTGGGCGCGATCGATGCGCCGAACCGCATCATCATGGCGCCGCTGACGCGCGGCCGCGCCGGACCCGGCTTTGTGCCCAACGAGCTCGCGCGCGAATATTATAGCCAGCGCGCCTCGGCGGGGCTGATCATTTCCGAGGCCACCGGCATTTCGCAGGAAGGGCTCGGTTGGCCCAGTGCGCCGGGCCTGTGGACCGACGCACAGGTCGAAGGCTGGAAGCCGGTGACCGATGCGGTGCACGAGGCGGGCGGACGCATCGTTGCGCAGCTCTGGCATATGGGCCGCGTCGTCCATTCGGTGTTCAACGACGGCAAGCCGCCGGTCTCGGCTTCGGCAACGCAGGCACCCGGCAAGGCGCACACCCCCGTCGGCCGGCTTGAATATGAAGTCGCGCGCCCGCTCGAGCTCGGCGAAATCCCGCGCGTCATCGCCGATTATGCGAAGGCCGCCGAAAATGCGAAGCGCGCCGGTTTCGACGGCGTCCAGCTGCACGGCGCCAACGGCTATCTGATCGATCAGTTCCTGCGCGATGGGTCGAACCTGCGCGATGACGATTATGGCGGTCCGGTCGAAAACCGCATCCGCCTGCTCCGCGAGGTAACCGAGGCGCTGATCGCGGTCTGGGGCGCTGACCGCGTCGGCGTGCGCCTCTCGCCCAATGGCGACACGCAGGGCGTCGACGACAGCGCGCCCGAAAGGCTGTTCCCGGCGGCGGCGGCGGCGCTGAACGAGCTGGACATCGCCTTCCTCGAACTGCGCGAACCCGGCCCCGACGGCACGTTCGGCAGGACGGATGTGCCCAAACAATCGCCCGCGATCCGTCAGGCCTTCAAGGGCCCGCTGATCCTCAACAGCGATTATACGGTGGCGCTGGCCGAAGACGCCCTTGCAAACGGCGCCGCCGATGCGATCGCCTTCGGCCGCCCCTTCATCGGCAATCCCGACCTCGTCGAGCGCATTCGCACGGGCGCCGACTGGGCGGCGGACGATCCGCAGACCTGGTATGCGCCGGGGCCGGTGGGCTACATCGACTATCCGGTGTTGCAGCCGGCGTAAGAGGTTGACGATCCGGGCGGCTCCCGCCGTCCGGATCATCCCTTTTCCGCGAGCGCCTTGTCGACGATCCTCGCCCCGACCGGGCCGACGAGGTTACCGCCGAAGCGAAACAGCACGAAGGCGCCGACGAACAGCAGCAGCGGCTCTATGAAGAGCGCGATGATCGCCGCGATGACCAGTCCGAAAAAGACGGCCATGAAACCGCCGGTGAGTTCGGTCTGACCCTTGGGGCCCAGTTCGATCGTCCGCGGTCCCTTCGCGTCCCACCATTTGGTCACGATCGACTTGCGGGCGCCACCGCCTGCGAGCGGGGGGTTGCTCGCGATTCGCGCGGGGGCAGCTTGCGGCGCGGAGCGATCGGTCGGTTGCCGGCTCCATGGCTTGTTGCGCCCGGTGGTCGCGACGTCGGCGCGCTCTTTCCTGTCATGCGCCGCGGTCGGCCGCGCCGCCGGCTTGGGCACCGGCGCCGGCCGGGCGGTCAATCCCGATTCGGCACGCGCCGCGGCGGACATGTCGGGGGACGCGCTCGTTTTGGGTGGCGTCTTGGCGGGCCGGATCGGTTCGATGCCGAGATTGCGGTCATGGGCATCCATCCGCTCGGCCGCCGTCGGCGGCGTCTGACCGGTTTCCCGGTCGATCACCACCAGCCGCCCGCCGCGTTCGACGACGAAGAGGCGGCTGGGGGGCGGGCGATCAACCAATACCGAATTGTTCCTTGAGGGCCAGCATCGCGAGCGCGGCTTTGGCCGCTTCGCCGCCCTTATCCTTGCGCGTCTTGTCGGCGCGCGCAAGCGCCTGTTCCTCATTCTCGACCGTCAGGATGCCGTTGCCGATCGCCAGCCCGTCGAGCGTCAGCGCCATGATGCCGCGCGCGCTTTCGTTTGACACGACCTCGAAATGATAGGTCTCGCCGCGGATCACGACGCCGAGCGCGACATAGGCGTCAAAGCGTCCGGCGTCGGCTGCGAGCGAGATCGCGGCGGGCACTTCCAATGCGCCGGGAACGGTTACCGTCTCGTGGCTGTGCCCCTCGGCCTCGAGCGCGCTGCGCACGCCGTCGAGGAGCATGTCGTTCAAACGGCTGTAGAAACGGGCTTCGACGATCAGGACGTGCGCCATCAGGCTTCTCCGGGAATGGGGCGTTCGCCGACGACCGACAGGCCATAGCCCTCGAGCCCGACGATATTGCTGTGGGTGGGGGTGAGCAGTTCCATCGCGTGGACGCCGAGGTCGGCGAGGATCTGCGCGCCGATCCCGTAAGTGCGAAGATCCATGCCGCCCGTGGGCGGTGGAAGCGCGTCGGCATCGGCAGAACCGGGGAGCGGGCGCATCAGCATGACGATCACGCCGGCGCCCGCTTCGCCGATCGCGTCCATCGAGCGTTGCAGGCGGCGCTTCTTGGGGCCCGGCCGGCCCATGATATCGTCGAAGATCGAGACGGGATGCATGCGCACCAGGGTCACGCCCTCGGGATCGACCGGTCCTTTCTGCAGCACCAGATTGACCGTGCCGTCGATCTTGTTGCGATAGGATTTGAGCCGCCAGTCGCCGCCATAATCCGATTCGAACGGTTCGTCGGACACGCATTCGACCAGCCGGTCGCTGCGGTTGCGATAGGCGATCAGGTCGGCGATCGTACCAATCTTCAGCCCGTGGCGCCGCGCGAAGGGGATGAGGTCGTCGAGGCGCGCCATCGTCCCGTCGTCGTTCATGATCTCGCAGATCACTCCCGAGGGGTTCAGCCCGGCGAGCCGCGCGATATCGACCGATGCCTCGGTGTGGCCGGCGCGCACGAGCACGCCGCCGTCACGCGCGATCAGCGGAAAGATATGGCCCGGCGTGACAATGTCGTCGCGCGTCTTGCCAGCGTCGATCGCGACCGCGACAGTGCGCGCGCGGTCGCCCGCCGAAATCCCGGTGGTGACGCCCTCGCGCGCCTCGATCGAGGTCGTAAAGGCGGTTTCGTGCCGCGTACCGTTCTGGCGGCTCATCAGTTCGAGCCCGAGCGTATCGACGCGCGCTTTCGTCAGCGTCAGGCAGATAAGGCCGCGGCCGTGCGTCGCCATGAAGTTGATCGCGTCGGGGGTCGCCATCTGCGCGGGAATGACGAGGTCGCCCTCATTCTCGCGGTCCTCGTCGTCGACGAGGATGAACATGCGGCCGTTGCGCGCCTCGGCGATAATTTCCTCGGGGCTGGCCATCGGCGACAGGTCGCTGCCGTTCGCCAGCCAGTTTTCGAGCTTGCGCAGCGTTTCGGCGGTGGGGTTCCAGCCGGGCGAATCGAGGTCGCGCAGGCTGTTGGCGTGAAGACCGGCGGCGCGCGCGAGGCCCGAGCGGGACATCGTCCCGTCGTCGACGATAGAGCGGATCCGATCGATGAGCTGTGTAGACATAATGCCGATGTCTCACATCATAATGTGATTGTCAATTCATACATCACATTCCACTGGTCATTGCGGGCCGAAGGTCGGACCGAACTCGCGCGCTGGCGCATCGGCCTTGGCTTCGAGCAAGGCGACAATTCGTCCGCTGCGATCGTCACGTTTGGCGTAATCGCGTGCCGACATGCCCGCGATATGGTCGGCCTTGTCGGGATTCGCCCCGCGCTTGACGAGCAGGCGCACCATCGCGGCATTTTTTGCCTGCACCGCGAGGATCAGCGCGGTTTCGCCGCGCCGGTTGGTCTGGTCGACGGGCGCCTTCCTGTCGAGGAGCTCTTCGGCGCCGTCGGTGAAGTTGATAAGCGCGGTGTGCATCAAGGGAGTCACGTCCTGGCGATCGCCGATCGACGGATCAGCGCCCTTGGCGAGCAGGAAACGCAGCCAGCTGATATCGCGCCGCTTGGCGACGATGATCAGCGCGGTCTCGCCCGTGTCGGGGTTGCGCGTGTTGACGAACGAGGGATCGTCCTTCAGCGCTTCGGTCGCCTTGGTTCCATCGCGGTTGTCGACCGCCTGCAAAAAGGCATAGCCGCCGCGGAACTGCGCCTGCGCCGGGTGGACGAGCCCCGCAACCGCGAGCAGCATGAGGGAAGAGGCGAGGCGGAACTCCGCGCGTCGAAACATGATCGGGCAACCCCCTGGGGCAATTTGTCCGCCGCGCACCGCGACGACAATGGTTGATTTTCGGCGGCTAGCCGACCAAGGCTGGCCGCATGATGAATATCGCAAATATGGGACAAAGGCTTGTTCGTGCAAGTCTGATCCTCGCTTTCGGCGCGGCGCTCGCAGGATGCAATGGCACGGCGGATAACGCGCCCGCCAAGCCTCCGCTCGAGGGTGCGCGGATCGGCGGCCCGTTCACGCTCATCGACCAGAATGGAAATACCGTCCGCGATACCGATTTCGCGGGCCAATATCGGCTCGTCTATTTCGGCTACAGCTTCTGCCCCGACATCTGCCCGGTCGACCTGCAAAAGCTGATGCGCGGCCTGTCGCAGTTCGAAAAAGCCGACGCGACGCGCGGCGCCAAGGTCGTGCCGCTCTTCATCACCGTCGATCCCGAACGCGACACGCCCGAGGCGCTGAAGCCCTTCGTCGCGCGCTACCACCCGCACCTGCTCGGCCTGACCGGCGCGCCCGAACAGATCGCCGCGGCCGCCAAGGCCTATGTCGTCACATATAACAAGGTGCCGGGCTCGGCACCCGACCGCTATCTGATGGCGCACAGCCAGCTCGCTTTCCTGATGGATCCCGACGGCAAGCCGCTCGCCCTGCTGCCCCTCGACGACCCTTCGACCGATGTCGACGAGGGCGCGCCCGACAAGGTCGCTGCCGAGCTGGCGAAATGGGTCAAATAGCGATGACGGGGGCGACATCGGAGCGCCCCTTCTGGGAAGCGCCGCTAGCCAGCCTCGACGCCGGGCAATGGGAGGCCTTGTGCGACGGCTGCGGCAAATGCTGCCTGCACAAGCTGGAAGACGAGGATACGGGGCGCATCTATCCCACCAATGTCGCGTGCCGCCTACTCGATCTTTCGTCCGCGCGCTGCGGCGATTACAAGCATCGCCGCCGGCACGTTCCGGACTGTTTGACGCTGACCAAAGCGAAGGTCGATGACCTCGAATGGCTGCCGCAGAGTTGCGCCTATCGCTTGCGCGCGGAGGGTGAACCCTTGCCCGACTGGCATTATCTCGTCTGCGGCGATCGCGAAGCGGTGCATCGCGCGGGACAGTCGATCGTCGGCTGGACGGTCGGCGAGGATGTCGCGGGGCCGCTCGAGAATCATCTTGTCGAACGCATCATTTGATCCGTCGACCGACCGGCCGCACATCCGGGTCGGGGACGACGCCTGGCCGGTGCGCGTCGTCCGCCATGCGCAGTCGCGCCGTTATCGCCTGGTTTTCGATGGCGCGCGCGGCGAACTGCGACTGACGGTGCCGTATCGCGCCAGTGAGCGCGCTGCGCTCAAATGGGCCGGCGAACAGCAGGCCTGGCTCGCCGAACAGGCGGGCAAGGCGGTGGTGCCGATCATGGTCGGACCAGGCTCAGTGCTGCCGTTCCGCGGGATCGAACGCCATATTGACTGGGCGCCGGCCGCACCGCGCGCGATCCGCCTGGAGGACGACAGGCTGCACGTCGGTGGCCCGGTCGAAACGCTCGGGCGGCGCCTCGAACGCTGGTTGAAGGCGCAGGCTCTCGAACTGATGGAACGCGAGAGCCGCGAAATCGCAGCCGTCGCGGGGCTTGCGGTTGGGCGCGTAGGCGTCGGCGATCCGCGCAGCCGCTGGGGAAGCTGCACCCACGACGGCGACCTGCGCTACAGCTGGCGGCTGGTGATGGCGCCGAACCATGTCCGCCGCGCAACCGTCGCGCACGAGGTCGCGCACCTGCGGCACATGGACCATGGCGCGGGATTCCACGCGCTTGTCGACGAACTGCACGACGGCGACGTCGCGGCGGCGCGCGGCTGGCTGCGCCGCGAAGGGCGTATGCTCCACCGCTATCGCTTCACAGCCTGAGCGGTTCGGGACGCGACCCTAGGGTCAGGAGCTATTCGGAAGGCTCCGACGACGGCCGCTGTGGCGGCGGTCTCGTCGTCGGTGGCGGGACGATTTTCGGCACCGTGATGATCTTGGGCTGGCCGCCGTTCCTGGGGGCCGCGCCATTGTCGGCGGGCGGGCGCCGTCCGGTCTGCTCCTCGATCCATTGCTGGTCGAGCACGGGCCCTTCGTCGGCGGGCGGCGGTATCGGTCCCGTCGGTTCGGGCGGCCGGCTGTCATAGGGCAGCTCGATCGGCATGCCATTTTCATCGACGAATCCTTCTTCGCCGGGCTCTCCCATATAGGCTTCGCCCTCGTCCTCGAGCTGCCATTCGGGCAACACGACTTCGGTATCGAACTGTTCGACCGGTCGCCGCGCGACCGCGACGCGCATATAATCGGCGAAGGCCTGTGCCGGGGCGCGTCCCCCCTGCAGACCGCCGACGGGCTTCGCATCATCGCGGCCCATCCACACGCCGGTGGTGATGCCGCTCGAAAAGCCCAGAAACCAGCCGTCCTTGTTGCTCGACGTCGTTCCCGTCTTGCCCGCGACGGGACGACCGATCTGCGCCGCCCGGCCGGTGCCGGTGTTCACCGCGGTTTGCAAAAGGTCGGTGATCCCCGCGGCGACCCAATGGTCGACCAGCGTGGCTCCGCGCTCGGCAGGGCGCTGATAGAGCAGTTCGCCGCTCGCCGTGGTCACCTTGGTGATGCCATAGGGTTGTACCGACACGCCGCCGCGCGATACCGCGGCAAAGGCCGCAGTCATGTCGATGACGCGGACTTCGGCGCTGCCGAGCACCATCGAGGGGTGCGTGTTGACGGGGGTGGTGATGCCGAAGCGGCGCGCCATGTTCGCGACCGCCGAAAATCCGACTTCGTCGCCCAGTTTAGCCGCGACGGTGTTGACCGAATAGGCAAAGGCGCTGCGCAGATCCATCGTGCCCGCGAAACGGCCCGACGAATTGCGCGGGCTCCAGCCGTTGATCGTGACGGGCTCGTCGACGACCGGGTCATTGACCTTATACCCCGCCTCGAGCGCCGCCATATAGACGAACAATTTCCACGCCGATCCCGGCTGACGCAGCGCCTGCGTCGCGCGGTTATAGTTTGAGGTGACATAGTCGGTGCCGCCGACCATCGCGCGCACCGCGCCGTCGCGGTCGAGCGACACCAGCGCGCCCTGCACGCCCTTCGGCGTGTCGGCCTGGATCGCCGCGGTCGCCGCGCGCTGCATGCCGAGGTCGATCGTCGTGTAGACGTCCAATGCCTCGCTGCCTTCGTCGATCAGCATGTCGAGCTGCGGCAAGGCCCAGTCGCTGAAATAGCGCGCGCTGTTCTGCCCGGTTTCCTTGGCGAGCTGGACATTGGCCGGTTCGGCGGCGTCGGCCTGTGCGCGGGTGATCACGCCCGCGTCAACCATCACGTCGAGCACCACGCCGGCGCGACCCAAAGCGGCCTGCGCGTCGGCGGTCGGCGAATAGCGCGACGGCGCCTTGACGAGCCCGGCGACGACGGCGGCCTCCGACAGCGACATTTCGGTGGCGCTATGGCCGAAGAAGCTGTTCGACGCGGCGTCGATGCCATAGCTGCCGCCGCCGAAATAGACCTTGTTCAGATAGAGTTCGAGGATCTGGTCCTTCGAGAATTTCCATTCGAGCGCGAGCGACAGGATCATCTCGCGCATCTTGCGCGCCCAAGTATAGCTGTTCGACAGGAAGATGTTGCGCGCGAGCTGCTGCGTGATCGTCGACGCGCCCTGCATCCGGCGCCCGGTGCCGTAATTTTCGACGGCAAACGCCGCGGCGCGCGCCATGCCGACGGGATCGACGCCCGGATGATAACGAAAACGCCGGTCCTCGACCGCCACCATCGCGTCCTGCATCACCTGCGGCGTTTCGCGCAGGGTCAACCAGCGGCCGTAATTGGGTCCGAGCGACAGGAAGACCGTGCCGTCGGCGGCGCGGACGCGGATCGTCTGCCCTGCGGGCGATTTCTTGAGCTCTTCGAAGCTCGGCATCCGCTGCACCGCGATGCCGACCGCGACGCCCAGCGCGACGAGGCCGACGACCGCGAGGCCGAGGCCCCAGCGGAAGGCGCGGCGCAGCCAAAGGCGCCAGCGCGGCGGCGCGCCGCGTGCCGGGCCGCGGCCTTTGCTGGACGATGACGATTTATTCGACGAAGCCTGCTGTCTCTCGCGGCGCAAAGCCCGTATTCCTTCCCTCACTGCGCCCCAGATGCGTCAGTCCGGGAAGGGGTTCAATCTTCGCCGGTTGACGCCTCATCCTGCCCACGGTCCGCGAAGTCAAGCGCCGCGCTGTTGATGCAATAGCGCAGCCCTTCGGGCCCGGGGCCGTCGGGAAAGACATGACCGAGGTGGCCTTCGCACTTCGCGCAGCGCACTTCGGTGCGGATCATGCCGTGGCTCATGTCATGATGCTCGCTGACCGCGGCCTCGCCGGCAGGAGCGGTATAGCTCGGCCATCCCGACCCGCTGTCATATTTGGTGCGGCTGTCGAACAGCGGCGTGCCGCATCCCGCGCAGCGATAAACGCCGTCGCCCTTGTGGTCGGTATATTTGCCAGTAAACGCCCGTTCGGTGCCGCCTTCGCGCAGCACATGATGCGCCATCGGGTCGAGGGTCTTTTCGGTTTTCGGGTCGGTCATGGAGGATCTCCTTCGGACGGCTCGTGTCCGGCCATCGCCATTGTCGCCAATATCGGTGACGCGCGGCCCGACCGCAAGGGGGTGGCGATCAGCGCGAGCCGATGCGCGTCGCTTGCGATGTCATTCGCACCAGCGACGGGAAAAGTGACGCCAGGCTCGTCACGACCCCGGCCGTGTTCCGGTTTTCGCCGAGCCGCCAGACGATGTCGGCGAGCGCGAACGGCCGTTTCATTGCTGCGGCGAGACGCCGCTGGAACAGGGGCGCGGCATCGACGGCGCCGTGATGCCACGCCGCCACTGCGGCATCGGCGCTGGCCAGGGCGAGCCCCATGCCCTCGCCCGCGAGGCTGGGGATCACGCCCGCCTGGTCGCCGAGCCGAAACAGGCCGCGCGCCGTCTCGCCGGTCCGCCAGCCATAGGGGACATGGCCGATCGCATCGATGTCTTGCGACCAGTCGGCGTGCGCCAGCCGCTCGCCAAGCTGCGGGAGCGTATCGCCCAGCGCCCGGAGCAAGCCGGCCGGATCGCCGCCGGCCTGATCGAGCCGCGATTTGTGGACCGCGAGGCACAGATTGCCGCTGCCGTCCTCCTGCCGTACCAGCCCTGCATAACCGCGGTCGAACAGATGCAGCTCGACCGCATCGCCGACCAGCCGCTCGAGCCCGGGATGCGCGGGCAACCGCAGCCGCAACCCCATCACGGGGTCGCCTCGCTGCCATTGGGCGGGCTCGCGCGGAAAGCTCCGAAAGCCGTGCTTGCCGGTCGCGAGGAAGATTGACGGCGCCGCCAGCATCCCGCCGTCGCGCGTCTGCACGGCGCCTTCGCCAATCGCCGTCGCATGAACTCCGCGTTCGAGCCCCGCGCCCGCGGCCACCGCGGCGGTCTGCAACAGACTATCGAGCCGATGACGCGACACCCCAAGCGCCGCGCCCGGCAGCATCGTTTCGCTCCGCCGCTGGCCTGCGAACAGGCGAACGCGCCGAACCGCCTGCCCGCCCAGCGATACCCCGCCGATCCCGAGCGCATCGAGCCGCGCCAGCGTCTGCCAGCTCAGGAAACCGCCGCACAGCGCATCGCCCGTTTCGCGCGCGCGTTCGATCAGCAGCGCCTTGGCGCCGCTGCGCGCCAGCCCGATTGCCGCCGCCGACCCGGCGGGGCCTGCGCCGATGATGATCGCGTCGGTCCCGGTCATCGGATGCGCTCGACGCAGAGGCGCCAGGGAAAGCTGCGGAAGATGCGGCATTCGCCTGCAACGTCAGGCAGCGCGCCGGCGAGCATCGCCGCCCATTCGGCGCGGCGAAAACCGCGGCCGACCGACAATTGCCCGTCGCGCCGCACGATCGGATCAACCCGCGCCAGCGTCGCGAGCAAAGGATAGCCGGCAAAGGGCAGGCGGTGGCGGTGAAGGTCGTTGACCAGCCAGCCGCATGCCGCCTCGCTTTCCATGAAGCGCAGAAATTCGGTCCGCTGCACGGGTGTCATATGATGGCTGACGAGGCTCGACATGATCATGTCCCATCCCTGTCCGGCCAGATCGCGATAGTCGCCGGAGATGAGCCGCGCCCGCCGGCCAAGCCGCGCCCGGGCGACGGCCTCGCTGTTCGGGTTGAGGTCGACCCCGGCGAGATCGAGGCCAATGCCCCGGCGTTCGCCCCAGCGCGCGATCCGCGCGAGCATGTCACCCGCACCGAAGCCGACGTCGAGGATTCGCCATGGCCGGGCGCCGATGCCGCGCGCGCGGACCCGTTCGAGGAAGCCCAGCGTCGGGCGCGGCGCCAGCGTCAGGGCGTTGATCCGCGACAGGTCGGCAAGCACCTTCGCATAGCGTTCGGGCGACAGCTCGGCCGCGTCCATCTCCTCCTCGCGCGCGATCGGCTGCACGAGGCTGGCGAAGGGGTTCATGCCCGGAACCGGATCGCCTCGGCGGCGAGGCCAGGGCCGAAAGCGATCGCAAGTCCGTCGCCGCGCGCGCCGCGCGCCATCATGTCGGTGAGCACGAACAAGATCGTCGCCGACGACATATTGCCGAAACGCGCGAGCACCGCGCGGCTATCGCCGAGCGCCTCCGGCGCGACCGCCAGCGCATGTTCGACCGCATCGAGCACCGACCGGCCGCCGGCGTGGACCGCGAGCAACGGCGGCGCGCCGGCATCGCCGAACAATTCGCGCTGGACGTCCGGACGGGCGAGCGTTTCGCGCAGCCGTCCCGGCACTTCACCCGACAGCGTCATCTCGAAACCCTTGTCGCCGATGTCCCAGCGGATCAGCTCTTCGCTATCATCCAGCGCAAGGCTGCGGCCTTCGCCCAGTTCGAGACCACTCGCCGCCGCCGATACGATTCCCGCCGCCGCGCCGTCGCTGAACTGCAGCATCGCAAGCAGCGGTTCGGGCGCGTCGGCCAGGCTGAGGTGCAGCGTCGACAATTCGACGCTCACGACCAGAACGACCGCGCCCGGCTCCGATCGCACGATATGCCGCGCCGTGCGCAGCGCGGTGACCCCGGCATAACAACCCATGAAGCCGATCAGAACGCGCTCGACCGTCGCGGAAAGCCCCAGCCGCCGCGCGAGGATCTGGTCGATGCCGGGGGCAACGAAGCCGGTGCAGCTCGCGACGACCAGATGTGTGACGCGCGCCGGATCGAGCGCATCGCCGAGGCCCGCGATCGCCTGCATCGCGAGGTCGGGCGCATGTTCGGCATAGGCGGCCATACGGACCGATGTGGGCGGCAGGCCGGGAACGTCGTAGAAACCGTCCGCCGCTACAGGCGACCCGCCCGCTCCGGTGGGCGGCAGCACCGACCAACGATGGTCGATCCCCGACCGCGCCGCCATCCGGATAAAGATCGCGCGCACACGCTCGTCGCCCAGCCGCGACGTCGCCCATTCGATAAAGGCTTGATGGATGTCATGCCCCGGAACCGCGGTGGCGAGGGCGTTCAGCCGGGGGCACGGCAGGGGTGTGATCATCGCGCACATGTGGCCGAAAAGCGGGAAACAGGCCAGCGATTAGCGCCGCCTTCGCTTTACCGCCGCTTAACCATGTCGAGGCTATCCTGATGGATGTGAAATTGCGTCTTTTCTTTGGCTTTGCACTGGCTTTCGGCATTGCGCCCTCCGCGGGCGCGCAATGCCTGCTCTGCACACAGGACAAGGCGGCGAGCGGCGGGGCGGCCAAGACCGAAGCGCCGCTGCGTATCGAAGTCGAAACCCGGCTCGACATGGGCCGCCTCGCCGTCGGCGCGATGGGCGGCGAGGTCGAGCTCGATCCGGTGTCTGGCGCGCGGCGCGTGCGCGGCGATGTCGTCGATCTGGGCGGGTTGGCGCTGACCGGTGTCGTGACCGTGCGCGGCGAACCCGGCGCCGAGGTGCGCGTGATCCTGCCCGCGAGCGTCGACCTCGAAGGCGGCCACGGCCGCACCGCGCGCGTCACCGGCCTTGTCACCGACCTGTCGGCCGCGCCACGCCTTGGCGCCGACGGCCGGTTGCGGTTTCGCTTCGGTGGCCGGTTGCAAGTCGCGGCGCTCGACGACGGTGATTATCGGGGCCGGATCCCGGTGACGGTGGAGTATCAGTAGGGAGGAAACGCTTTGGAGTCAGAAGCGCCCTCTAGTGCACCCCGCCGAAAGCCCGGGCACACATCTTTGCGGGTAACCGCCGGTCGCTAGCGGCCCCTCAACCCCGCGCCCCGAACAGCGCCGTGCCGACGCGCACATGCGTCGCGCCGAGTATCACGGCCGTCTCGTAATCGCCGCTCATCCCCATCGAGCGGAGCGGCAGGCCGTTGCGCATGGCGAGTTCGTCGAGCAGCGCGAAAAAGGGGGCAGGCTCGATGTCGGCGGGGGGGATCGCCATCAGGCCGTCGATCGTCAGCCCGGCTTCCCTCGCCTCGGCGAGCAGCGCGGGCAGGTCGGCGACCGCGCAGCCGCCCTTCTGCTCCTCATCGCCAATATTGACCTGGACGAACAGCTGCGGTTGCCTGCCAGCCTTTTCGCAGGCCTTGGCGAGCGCCTGCACGAGCGACGAACGGTCGACCGAATGGATGGCGTCGAACAATGCCACCGCTTCCTCGGCCTTGTTCGATTGCAGTTGGCCGATCAGATGCAGCGTAATGCCCGGCGTTTCGGCGCGCAGCTCGGGCCATTTGGCGGCGGCCTCCTGCACGCGATTCTCGCCGAAATGGCGCTGACCCGCCGCGATCAGCGGGCGGATCGCTTGCGCGTCGTGCATCTTCGACACCGCGATCAGGCGGATTTCGCGGGCCTCGCGCTGCGCGCGCTTCGCCGCATCGGCGATATGTTCCTGCACTTCGGCCAACCGGTCGGCTGCTTCGCTCATCGTCTCATTCCATCCCGCGCGTTGCGCGCGCTCGCGACGCGCCTATAGAAAGCGTGATGCGCCCGCGCCACCCCCTGCCCCGCAAATTGCCGAAGCAATGGCTGTTCAGTGACGAACGGGCGCAGACGGGTCTGGCCGAACTGGCTGCGTTGATTCCTCCTGGCAGCGGCGTCGTTTTCCGGCACGACGGGCTGGCGTCCGGGCCGCGCTGGCGCCTGCTCCGGCGGCTGATGTACACCGCGCGGGCGCGAAAGCTTGTCGTCTTGCTTGCCGGAACACCCGACAGGGCGTGGCGCTGGGGTGCCGGGGGCGTCCACCTCCGCCAGCGTGACGCCGCATGGGCGGCGGCGCAAGCCCGCCGCCTGGGACTTCGGGTGACGATGCCCGTCCACGATTCCCGCGAGGCGCGACGCGCGGGCCGCGCCGGGGCCGACGCCGTCTTCATCTCGCCGCTGCATGCGACCCGCTCGCATCCCGGCGCGTCCGCGCTCGGCCGGGCGGTGTGGTTGCGGCTGGCGCGCCTGTCCGGGACGCAGGCGATCGCACTCGGCGGGATGACCGCGCGCCGCGCGCGCGCGCTCAATCGCGCAAGCAACATGGCAACCGGCTGGGCGGCGATCGATGCATGGGATGAAAAGGCGACGAAGCGCCGAGTGCGTCAGAAGCGGAAGGCGGTTCCGATATAGACCGCCTGGCTGTCGCGCCGCGAATCGGTGAGCGGCTCGACGCGGTCGTCGCTCCTGTAGCGCACGCCCGCCGTGACATCGATATTCTTGGTCAGGCGATAGCTGCTGACGACATCGACCGCGGACGCCTCGCCGGGAGCGGTGACGCGATCGGTTGCCCCGCTCGGGTCGCTTGGGCGGTTCACCATTCGCGTGGCGAAGCGTGACTTTTTCTCGTCCTGTTCGGGCGCCTTGGCGACCGGCAGGTTGCGCAGATCGGTGCCGCGCGGCAGCGACGGCGTGACGAACTTCTCGAAGCCGACCGACGCGCCGAGATTATATTTGACCGGGGCGATCGCGACGGGCGCGGTACGTCCCGCCGCCAGCGCCGAGGTTCGCGCGGCGCTCGAGGCATCGTCGCGGGCGCGGATCACGACGGTGATCGCGCGGTTCTCACGGGCCCGATCGGGCAGCGCGGGCGTAAAGCTGAAATTGCCGCGCTGTTCGGCCGACATCTTGTTATAGCGCGCGATCAGCCGCTCGTCGCCCGATGCCGGGGTGAACTGGCCCAACAATGTTTCCGAAAGCGCAGTGTCGCGAATGCGGTCGGCGTTCGACATCGCGGCAAGGGCCGGCGGCAGCGCAAGCGAAACCACCGCCAAAGCGGTGAGACCTGCTTTCCAAAAATGTCGCGACGTCCGCGCCATTGCTCTGCGACTCCAACCCCAATCGACTCGTCAAATAGGACCGCCGACCCGATAATGCCAGCGAATCCCGCCAAATCTTTGCAACGATTCCGCTTTTTGCCGAAATTGTTGCGCGATCGTCACAGTGCGTTTCGAATCTGACCAGAATCTGAACGGCGGAGCGGCCGAAATTGCCGCGCTTGCAGGGTGGCGGCAAGGGCGATAGAGACGCTGGCAATTCCGTTATGCGCGGCCGATTTTCCTGTATTCGGACGAGCTCAAAGAGATAAGGTGTTATCCGCATGTCCCAGCTTTCCGTCCCTGCCAAGCTCGGCGTCACGATCGGTCGCCGTCCGGCCACGCTCGCGCTGCTCGGACTTGCGGCGCTCGGCCTTTCGGCGTGCGCGAACAAGGACCGGCCGCGCGCCGACCTCGCCGCCAGCCAGGTGACGACGATCGGCGTGAACAGCTATTTGTGGCGCGCTTCGCTCGACGCGCTGTCGTTCATGCCGCTGCTCCAGGCCGATAGCTCGGGCGGCGTGGTCATCACCGACTGGTACGCCAACCCGTCGAATCCGGGCGAGCGGATGAAGGTCACCGTGTCGATCCTCGACCAGGACCTGCGCGCCGACGCGCTTCGCGTCGCGGCGTCGCGGCAGGTGTCGCAGGGCGGCGCCTGGGTCGATGCGCCGGTGCAGGCGGCGACGGTGCAGAAGCTCGAGGAAATCATCCTCACCCGCGCCCGCGACCTGCGTCGCAGCGCCTTCAGGGACTAATCCGGCGGCGCGGACGCGCGCTCGCCCAGACAGACTAACGGGGTAACCGACGAATGACCCGCGAACCGCGCTTTGGCGCCCTCGCCGCCGACGCCCGCTGGCAACAGGCGTGGGAGGCGGCGAACAGCTTTGCCACGACCGACAGTGGCGCCAAGGATTTTGGCAGGCCCAAGGCCTATATCCTCGAGATGTTCCCCTATCCCTCGGGGCGCATCCATATGGGTCATGTCCGCAACTATGCGATGGGCGACGTGCTGGCCCGGTTCAAAAGGATGACCGGGCACGACGTCCTCCACCCGATGGGATGGGACGCCTTCGGTATGCCGGCGGAAAACGCGGCGATGGAAAAGGGCGTCCACCCCGGCGGCTGGACGCGCGACAATATCGCGTCGATGCGCGGCCAGCTCAAGCGCCTCGGCCTCGCGATCGACTGGAGCCGCGAACTCGCGACATGCGAGCCCGATTATTACGGGCAGGAACAGTCGCTGTTCCTCGACCTGTTCGCCGCGGGGCTCGTCGCGCGCAAGGAAAGCTACGTCAATTGGGACCCCGTCGACATGACGGTGCTGGCGAACGAGCAGGTGATCGACGGTCGCGGCTGGCGTTCGGGCGCACTGGTCGAAAAGAAGAAATTGTCGCAGTGGTTCTTGAAGATCACCGACTTCGCCGACGAACTGCTCGAAGGGCTCGAAAGCCTCGACAAATGGCCCGACAAGGTGCGGCTGATGCAGGAAAACTGGATCGGCAAGTCGCAGGGACTCGAATTCTCGTTCAGGCTGGCCGGCGGCGCGCCGGGGTTCGACGTGTTCACGACGCGCCCCGACACGCTCTATGGCGCGAGCTTCGCCGCGATTTCGCCCGATCATCCGCTGGCGGAGAAGCTCGCCAAGGATTCGCCCGAACTCGCGGCGTTCATCGAAGAGTGCCGGCGGCAGGGCACGGCCGCCGAACAGCTCGACACCGCCGAGAAGCTCGGCTTCGACACCGGCCTGTCGGTCGAGCATCCGCTCGACCCGGCGCTGCATCTGCCCGTCTGGGTCGTCAATTATGTGCTGATGGACTATGGTACCGGCGCCATCTTCGGCTGCCCGGCGCACGATCAGCGCGATCTCGATTTCGCGCACAAATATGAGCTGCCCGTCCATCGCGTGATCGCCGATGGCGACGAGACCGCGCAGCATTTCACCGGAACCGAGGCCTATACCGGCCCGGGCCGCCTCGTGAACAGCCATTTCCTCGACGGCATGAGCATCGACGAGGCCAAGGCCGCGATCATCGCGCGCGCCGAGCATGAGGGCTGGGGCAAGGGCACGACCGTGTGGCGCCTGCGCGACTGGGGTGTCTCGCGCCAGCGCTATTGGGGCACGCCGATCCCCTTCGTCCACTGTCCGGCGTGCGGCATGGTGCCGGTGCCGAAGAGCCAGCTCCCCGTCGTGCTGCCCGAGGACGCCGATTTCTCGGTCCCCGGCAATCCGCTCGACCGCCATCCGACATGGAAGCATGTCGCGTGCCCGTCGTGCGGCGGCGAGGCGGTGCGCGAGACCGACACGCTCGACACCTTCGTCGATTCCTCCTGGTATTTCCTGCGCTTCGCGTCGGCGCCGGCGGACAAGCCCTTCGATCCGGAGGTCATCCGCCGCTGGCTGCCCGTCGATCAATATATCGGCGGCATCGAGCATGCGATCCTCCACCTGCTCTACGCGCGCTTCTGGACGCGCGCGCTGAACAAGCTGGGCATGATCGACATCAAGGAGCCCTTCGCCAGCCTGTTCACGCAGGGCATGGTGACGCACGAAACCTACAGCCGCGCCCAGGGCGAAGGCCTGCCGTCGCTCTTCTTTACTCCCGACGAGGTCGAGCGCGGCGCCGACCGCGCGACGCTGATCGCCGACGGCGCGCCGGTCGATATCGGCCGCGTGATCAAGATGTCGAAGTCTAAGAAGAATGTCGTCGATCCCGACGCCATCCTCGACCAATATGGCGCCGATGCCGCGCGCTGGTTCATGCTGTCCGACAGCCCGCCCGAGCGCGACCTGCCATGGAGCGAGGCGGGCATCGAGGGCGCGTGGCGCTTCGTCCAGCGCTTGTGGCGGCTGTTCGGCGACACCGAGAATGTCGGTGACGGCGGCGAAGACAAGGGCCTCGCGCGCAGGCTGCACCAGGCGATCGCTGGCGTCGCCGCCGACATCGAATCGCTGGGCTTCAACAAGGCGGTGGCAAAGATTCACGCGCTCGCGAACGAGATCGAAAAGGCAAAGCCCTCGGCGACGCGCGCCGAGGCGTGCCGCACCTTGATCCTGCTCGTCGCGCCGATGATGCCGCACCTCGCCGAAGAGGCGTGGGCGGCGCTTCCGGCAAGCCAGCGCACGGCCGCGATGATCGCCGATGCCGCATGGCCCGTCGCCGATCCGGCACTGCTCGTCGATGACGAGGTGACAATCGCGATCCAGATGGCGGGTAAGCTCCGCGATACGATGACCATCGCCAAGGGGCTCGACAGGCAGGCGACCGAAGCTGCGGCGCTCTCGCGCCCGCGCATCGTCGAGCTGCTCGCGGGAGCGGCGCCGAAGAAGGTGATTGTGGTGCCCGACCGTTTGGTGAATATCGTACCCTGATGCGCTTGCTTCTCGTCTCCTGCCTCGCGGCCGCTTCGCTCACCATCGGCGGTTGCGGGCTGCGTCCGTTATACGCGAACGGCAGCAAGGGCGCGGTGGCGCAGATTCTCGCCGACGTCGATGTCGCGCCGATCGAGGGGCATGAAGGCTGGCTCGTCCGCAACGCGCTGCGCGACCGGCTGCAGGCGACGCAGGGCGGCGAGGGCGCGGGCAAGCGCCTCCGCCTTGATGTCCGGCTCGAGGATTCGATCACCGGCTTCGGCGTCCGCGCCGACGATACGGTGACGCGCGAACGGCGCACCTTGCGCGCGCGCTATCAGCTCGTCGATTCGGCATCGGGCCAGGTGATGCTCGATGCCACCGCCTTTTCGGACGCGGGAATCGACGTGGTCGGCAGCGAATATGCGACGATCGCCGCCGAATCGACCGCGCTCGAACGACTCGCCTCGGGCGTCGCCGACCAGATCGTCGCGCGCCTCGCAGTCTATGCGAACCGCGGTGGCGGCCAGCCGGGGGCCGAGCCAGCCGCGCCGACACCCGCACCCGCCGGGCAATGAAAAGCGTCAAGCCCGCCGAACTCGAACGCCAGACGCGCCTCGACCCCGCGGTCCGCTTCACGCTCCTTACCGGCCCGGACGAAGCCACGATGGAAGCCGTCGCAAGCCGCCTCATCGGTCTTGCGGGCAAGGATGCCGAACGGCTCGACCTGACCGGATCGCAGCTCGCGCAAGATCCCTCGCTACTTGCTGCCGAAGCGGCGTCGATGTCGCTCTTTTCGCCCGCACGTATCATCAAGCTCGAACTTTCGGGCAGCGGCGACGACAGCCTCGCCGCGGTCGAGGCGCTGCTCGCTGCCGAAACCGCGATCAACCCGGTCGTCGCGACGGGCGCGTCGGTCACCGCGAAGTCCAAACTCGTCAAGCTGGTCGAGGGGTCGGACCATGCCGTCGCGGCGATCTGCTACCAGCCCGACCGGCGCGCGCTCATCGGCATCGCGATGGCGGCGGCGCAGGAGCAGGGGCTCCGGATCGCGAACGGCGAGGTGCAACTGCTCGTCGACCTCGTTTCGGGCGACCAGGCCCTGATGCGGCGCGAGATCGAGAAGATCGCGCTTTATCTCGACGCCGGACCCGACCGCCAGCGGCAGGTCACACCCGCCGACATCGCTGCGCTGGGCGCCGCGACGCACGAGGAGGATGTCAGCGAATGCATCAACGTCGCGCTCGGCGGGAAGCTGCGCGACCTGCCCGAAATGCTCGCCAAGGCGGCGGCGGTCGGCGTCGCCGAAATCCGCATCATCCGCGCATTGGCGATCCGTGCGCTCGCACTGGCACGCCTGCGCGCTGAAGTCGACGGCGGCGCGCACCCCGCGACCGTTGTCTCGGCGCGGTCGAGCGGCATTTTCTGGAAGGAGCGCGACGCGGTAACCGCGCAGCTTCATATCTGGGATTCGGTGCGCATCGCGCGGCTGATGAGCCGCCTGCTCGACTGCGAGCGCGCGCTGAAGACCTCGGGCACCGCAGGCGGCGTGCTGTTCCGCAAGCTGATGACCGATATTGCGCACCAGGCGGCGCGAGCGCGCTAGCGCGGGCCGCTTTTCCGCCAACGGGCTTGACCCGCGCGGCGCCTTCGGTGCAAGCGGCGGACGACGGACGCGCGGCCAGCCGCCTATCCACCGAATCCAGGGAAAGACAAGGCCGGCAGCGGCAGCGCCGCCGGAACAGGACGAATGACGATGAGCGATATCGAGGCCATCCAGACCCAATTGCTGGGCGACATCGAAGCCGCGGCCGACGTGGGCGCGGTCGAGGCGCTGCGCGTCGCCGCGCTCGGCAAGGCGGGAAGCATCACGGGGCTGCTCAAGACGCTCGGCGGCATGAGCTCCGAGGAACGGCAGGTGCAGGGACCGGCGATCCATGGCCTGCGCGAGAGCGTCACCGCCGCGCTCGCCGCGCGCAAAGCAGTGCTCGACGCCGAGGCGCTCGACGTCAAGCTCGCCGCCGAAGCGATCGACATGACGCTCCCCGCCGAGGCGGGCCCGCGCGGCAGCGTCCATCCGGTTTCGCAGGTCATGGATGAACTCGCCGAAATCTTCGCCGACATGGGTTTCGCCGTCGCCACCGGCCCCGAAATCGAGGACGACTGGCACAATTTCACCGCACTCAACATCCCCGAGACGCATCCGGCGCGGGCGATGCACGACACCTTCTATTTCCCCGACAAGGACGCCGAAGGCCGCGCGATGCTGCTGCGCACGCACACCTCGCCGGTGCAGATCCGCACGATGATGTCGCAGGAGCCGCCGATCCGCATCATCGCGCCCGGCCGCGTCTATCGCAGCGACAGCGATGCGACGCACACGCCGATGTTCCATCAGGTCGAAGGTCTCGTCATCGATCGCGACGTCCATATGGGGCACCTCAAATACACGCTTGAGACGTTCCTGAAGGCCTATTTCGAGCGCGACGACATCGTGCTGCGGCTGCGCCCGAGCTATTTCCCCTTCACCGAACCGTCGGCGGAGGTCGATGTCGGCTATAAACAGGAAAAGGGCCGCCGCATCGTCGGCGGCAATGGCGACGACGAGGGCCATGCGTGGATGGAGCTGCTTGGCAGCGGTATGGTCAACCGCCGCGTGATTGCCAATTGCGGGCTCGATCCCGACGAATGGCAGGGCTTCGCCTTCGGTGTCGGCGTCGATCGGCTCGCGATGCTCAAATATGGCATGGATGACCTGCGCGCCTTCTTCGACGGCGATCTCCGCTGGCTCGCGCACTACGGGTTCGGCGCGCTGAATGTCCCCACGCTCAGCGGGGGGATTTCGGCATGAAGATCACCCTCGACTGGCTCCGCGAACATCTGGACGGCGACTATTCGGTCGCCGACGTCGTCGCGACGCTCAATCGCATCGGCCACGAGGTCGAAGGCGTCGAGAATCCGGCCGAGAAGCTGGCCGGCTTCCGCGTCGCGAAGGTGCTGACCGCCGAGAAGCATCCGCAGGCCGACAAGCTGCAGGTGCTGACCGTCGATAGCGGCGACGGCGTGCCGCTCACCGTCGTCTGCGGGGCCCCCAATGCGCGCGCAGGCCTGATCGGCGTGCTTGGCCTGCCCGGCGCGGTCGTGCCGGCGAACGGCATGGAGTTGAAGGTCGCCGCCGTGCGCGGTGTCGAATCGAACGGCATGATGTGCTCGACGCGCGAGCTTGAGCTCGGCGACGACCATGACGGGATCATCGAGCTGCCGGACGACGCGCCGGTCGGCACGCCCTTCGCCGATTATGCGGGCGCGAGCGATCCGGTGGTCGACATCTCGATCACGCCGAACCGGCAGGACTGCATGGGCGTGCGCGGGATCGCGCGCGACCTCGCCGCCGCCGGGCTCGGCGCGCTGAAACCGCTCGAGGTCCCGACGATCATCGGGACAAGCGCCCCCGCGACCGAAATCCGGACCGACGATGTCGAAGCCTGCCCCGCCTTCTTCGGCCGCACGATCGGCGGCGTCACCAACGGCACCGCGCCCGAATGGATGCGCCGCCGTCTGGAAGCGGTCGGCCAGCGCTCGATCTCGGCGCTCGTCGATATCAGCAATTATGTGATGTTCGACCTCGGCCGCCCGAACCATATCTATGATCGCGCCAAGCTGACCGGCGCGCTCGTCGCCCGGCGCGCGAGGGACGGCGAGACCGTCACCGCGCTGAACGGCAAGGAATATGTGCTCACCGACACGATGACGGTGATCGCCGACGAGCGCGAGGTCCACGACATCGCCGGCATCATGGGCGGCGAACATTCGGGATGCAGCGAGACGACGACCGACGTCCTCATCGAGATTGCCTATTTCACCCCCGAGCGCATCGCGCTGACGGGCCAGGCGCTCGGCCTGACCAGCGATGCGCGCAGCCGTTTCGAACGCGGGGTCGATCCGGCCTTCCTCGACGATGCGACCGCGATCGTCACGGCGCATATCCTGAATATCTGCGGCGGCAATCCGTCGACGGTGACGCGCGCGGGCACCCCGCCGGCCGAAGTCAGGACGATCGATTACGACCCCGCGCTGTCGGCGACTTTGGGCGGCATCGCCATCGCGCCCGAGCGGCAGAAGGACATCCTCGCCGCGCTCGGCTTCGGCGTGATCGAGCAGGGCGGCCGCTGGCTGGTGTCGGTGCCGAGCTGGCGCCGCGACATGGACGGTGCGCCCGACGTTGTCGAGGAAGTCACACGCATCACGGGCTTCGACGCGATTGCGTCGGTGCCGCTGCCGCGCGCCGACGGGGTGGCAAAGCCGACCGCGACCCCGGAACAGCTGACCGAACGCCGCCTGCGCCGCGGCGCCGCCGCCGCGGGCTTCCACGAAGCCGTCACCTGGTCGTTCATCAGCGAGGCCGATGCGGCGCCCTTCGGCGGCGGCGCGTGGAGCCTCGCCAACCCGATCAGTGAAGATCTGAAAGTCATGCGCCCGTCGCTGCTGCCCGGCCTGCTCGGCGCGGCGGCGCGCAACCAGAACCGCGGCGCGGAGAGCATCCGCCTGTTCGAGATCGGGCGACGCTACCTGACGGGCGCCGAACATCCCACGCTGGCGATCCTGATGGCGGGCAACAAGCGCGCGCGCGGCTGGCAGGCGGGCAAGGCCGCGCCGTTCGACGCGTTCGACGCCAAGACCGCAGCGCTGGCGCTGCTCGAAGCCGCGGGCGCGCCCGCCGACCGGCTGCAGGTGATGGAAGCCGTCGCGATCGGCAACATCTGGCACCCCGGCCAGTCGGCGACGCTGCGGCTCGGTCCCAAGGCGGTGCTCGCCGAATTCGGCGCGCTCCACCCCGCGCTGACTCGCGCCTTCGACGTCGACGGCCCGGTGATTGCGGTGCAGATTTTCCTCGATGCGATTCCCGCGAAGCGCGCGAGCGGCCCCGCCCGCGCCGCCTTCGCACCCCCGGCATTGCAATCGGTGCGCCGCGACTTCGCCTTCCTCGCAGCCACGGGCCTGACCGCCGCCGAGCTGGTGCGCGCGATCCGCGGCGCCGACAAGGCGGCGATCGTCGATGCGCGGCTGTTCGACCGCTTTGCCGGGCCAGGCGTGCCCGAGGGGCAGGTGAGCCTGGCGGTCGAGGTCGAATTGCAACCGACCGAGAAAAGCTTCACCGATGCCGAATTGAAGGCGATCGCCGACAAGCTGGTCGCCGCGGCGGCGAAGGTGGGAGCAACGCTGCGAGGATGATCCGCCCGCTCGGCAGGATGAAAGGGAGCATTTGATATGGACACCCGCCACCTTGTCGATCGCGAGATCGCGCCGATCATCGACCTGTTTCCACGGGTCGACCTCGACGCGGCGCCGATCGCGCAGATTCGCGCCAAGGCGGCGGAGACCTATTCGATCCTGCCCCCGCCGGTGATCTCCCCTGAACGACTGACCGTGCCGTCGATTCACGGCGGACCCGACATCCCGGTATTCCTCTACCGTCCCGCCCAAACACGCCCCGGCGGCGGCGCGATCCTGCACATCCATGGCGGCGGCATGGTGATGGGGTCGGTCGAACAGATGCAGGCCGGACCCGCGCTGCTCGCGGCCTCCGCGGGTGTGCCGGTCGCGTCGGTCGAATATCGCCTCGCCCCCGAACATCCCTTTCCCGCGCCGCAGGAAGATTGCCATTCGGCGCTCGCATGGCTTGCAGGACAGGCGCGGGGGTTGGGTTTCGACGCGGGCCGGATCGTCGTCGCCGGCGAAAGCGCGGGCGGGGGGCTCGCGGCGGCGCTCGCGATCATGGCGCGCGACCTTGGCGGACCGGCTATCGCGGGCCAGCTTCTCACCTATCCGATGCTCGACCACCGGACGGGCGGCGATGCCTGTCCCTATGCCAATCCGACGACCGGCGAGTTCATCTGGACGCGCGCGAGCAACCGCTTCGGCTGGCGCGCGCTGCAGGGCGATTACAAGGCCGACGACCACCGCCGCGGCTGGTTTTCGCCGAGCCTGGCCGAGGACCTGACCGCCCTGCCCCCCGCCTATATCGCGACGGGGAGTCTCGACCTCTTCTTTGACGAGAATCTCGACTATGCACGCCGGCTCGTCGCAGCGGGCGTGCCCGTCGACCTGCACAGCTATGCCGGCGCGATCCACGCATTCAACGCAATTCCCGATGCCGCGCTGTCGCAGCGCTTCAATGGCGGGTTGCTGGCGGCGGCCGCGGCGATGACGGGGCCGTCGAGCGCCTGAATGGACCGCGCGTTTCGGATGACGGCCGGTAGCGACCGAAGGGGCCGTTTCCCATGGATTAATCGGCCGCCTCATTCGAAGAGCGTATCTTGATCTGGACAAGGAAGACGCTCTCGGTTTGCCCGTTCCCCAAGACGTAATATGGCGCTTGGCCAAGGGGTCCGTCGAGCCCATCCACGTTGGATGACGCGCATCGCGAATGTCCGCTTTCGAATGGATGTTGGTGCAAAGCTGCCTGTCGCCTATCCACCCGATGCCGCCATTGCACCGCTCGTCCTTGCCTTGCCGCCCTCAATGACTAAGCAGGGGCGGATGGCCGCCACCGCTCCCCGACCCGCCAACAGCAACACCGCCGCCCCCGCCGCGACGCCGATGATGGCGCAATATTGGTCGCTCAAGGACAAGGCGGGCGACTGCCTGCTTTTCTATCGGATGGGCGATTTCTTCGAGCTTTTCTTCGACGATGCGAAGGCCGCGGCATCCACGCTCGACATCGCGCTCACCTCGCGCGGCGAACATGGCGGCGAACCGGTCCCGATGTGCGGCGTCCCTGTCCATTCGGCCGAATCCTATCTCGCGCGGCTGATTCGCGCCGGGCACCGCGTCGCGATCGCCGAGCAGGTCGAAACCCCGGCCGAGGCGAAAGCGCGCGGCGGGTCGAAGGCGCTCGTCGCGCGCGATATCGTGCGCTTCGTCACCGCGGGGACGCTGACCGAGGAAAGCCTGCTCGAAGGGCGCAGCGCGAACCGGCTTGCCGCACTGGCGCAGGTGGGGAACGAAGGTGAGTTCGCGATCGCCGCCGCCGATATCTCGACCGGACGATTCGAGGTGGTTGCCGTGCCCGCGTCGGCGATCGACGCCGAACTCGCGCGGCTCGCGCCATCGGAGTTGCTGCTGAGCGAGAGCGCCGGGGAACTGCCGATCACCTCGGCGCGGCAGGTCGTGCGTCGGCCTTCGTCGGACTTTGCAAGCACGGGCGCGCAAAAGCGGCTTGAAAGCTTCTTCGGCGTCCAGACGCTCGACGGCTTCGGCCAGTTCGGCCGCGGCGAGATCGCTGCGATGGGTGCACTCGTCGCCTATCTCGAGCATGTCGGCACCGGCGGGCCGACCTTCCTCCAGCCGCCGGTGCGGCATCTCGCATCGGGACGGATGGCCATCGACGCGGCAACGCGCGAAAGCCTGGAACTCGTCCGCACGATGGCGGGAACGCGCGAGGGCAGCCTCTTGGGGACGATCGACCGCACGGTGACGGCAGCAGGCGCACGGTTGCTCGCCGACGATCTCGCAAGCCCGCTCACCGACAAGGCGGCGATCCTCGACCGCCTCGACCTCGTCGACGCGCTTGCGCGCGATGCCTTGTGGCGCGGTGAGCTGCGCGCGGCGCTGCGCGCGCTGCCCGACGCCGGGCGCGCATTGGGCCGCCTCGTTGCGGGGCGCGGCGGGCCACGCGACCTCGCGCAGCTCCGCGATGCGCTCGGCGGTGCCCGCCTGTTGCGCGAACATCTCGCGCGCCGCACCGACCTGCCGCCCCTGCTCGCGCGCCTGCTTCCCGGGCTCGACGGCCATGGCGCGCTCGTCGACGAACTCACCCGCGCGCTGATCGAGACGCCGCCGGTCGATGCGGCGCAGGGTGGCTATGTCGCCGAAGGCTATGATCATGCGCTCGACGCGC
The DNA here is from genome assembly GCF_035930445.1 of Sphingopyxis chilensis. NCBI lineage: Bacteria > Pseudomonadati > Pseudomonadota > Alphaproteobacteria > Sphingomonadales > Sphingopyxidaceae > Sphingopyxis > Sphingopyxis chilensis. The sequence goes on from NZ_CP142394.1 coordinate 3,595,431, forward strand.
TGCGCGAAACCGCGCGCGACGGGCGCAAGGCGATCGCCGCGCTCGAAGCCCAATATCGCGACCGCACCGGGATCGCCTCGCTCAAGATCCGGCATAACGGCGTACTCGGTTATCATGTCGAGGTGCCCGCGAAGCATGCCGATGCGCTGATGGCGCCCGAATCGGGCTTCACGCACCGCCAGACGCTTGCGGGGGTCGTACGCTTCAATTCGTCCGACCTCCACGAAGCCGCGAGCCGCGTCACGCAAGCGGGCGTTCACGCGATTGCCGCCGAGGCGGCACATCTTGAGGCGCTCACCGACGCCGCGATCGGCCGCCGCGAAGCGATTGCCGCCTCGTGCGACGTGCTCGCGCGGATCGACGTCGCCGCCGCGCTCGCCGACCATGCGATGAGCCATAACTGGTGCCGCCCCGAACTCGCTGACACGCCGTGCCTTGACGTCAGCGGCGGCCGCCATCCGGTCGTCGAGGCGGCGCTCGCAAAATCAGGCGAGCGCTTTGTTCCCAATGACGTCGCGCTGTCCGAGGCCGACCGGCTCTGGCTCGTCACCGGCCCGAACATGGGCGGTAAATCGACCTTCCTTCGCCAGAACGCACTAATCGTCGTGCTCGCGCAGGCGGGCGGATTCGTGCCCGCCGCCACGGCAAAGCTCGGCCTCGTCGACCGGCTGTTCAGCCGCGTCGGCGCCAGCGACAATCTTGCGCGCGGACGTTCGACCTTCATGGTCGAGATGGTCGAGACCGCCGCGATCCTTGCGCAGGCGACGCCGCAAAGTTTCGTTATCCTCGACGAGGTCGGGCGCGGCACATCGACCTACGACGGGCTCGCGCTCGCCTGGTCGGTGGTCGAGGCGGTGCACGAGGTGAACAAGTGCCGCTGCCTCTTCGCGACGCACTATCATGAACTGACGCGGCTCGCCGAAACGCTGAACGCGCTCTCGCTCCACCATGTCCGCGCACGCGAGTGGCAGGGTGACCTGGTACTGCTCCACGAAGTTGCCGAAGGCCCGGCGGATCGCAGCTACGGCCTTGCCGTCGCGCGACTTGCAGGGGTTCCCGCCGGGGTGGTCAAGCGCGCCGAGGCAGTCCTCGCGAAACTCGAGGCGGGGCGCGAGAAGACCGGGGGGCTCGCGGCGGGGCTCGACGATTTGCCGCTCTTCGCCGCGACGCTCGCCGAGGCCCCCGCCGCCGCGAAGGATGCGCTGCGCGAAGCCCTCGCGGCGATCGATCCCGATGCCCTCGCCCCGCGCGAGGCGCTCGATGCGCTCTACACGCTCAAGCGCCTGATGGCCGACGAGGCATGAGCAAGCTGTTCGACAATCTCGACCAGCGGCGCGCGATCATCGATCGCCGCGACCTTGCGGCGCAGCTCGATATGATCGCTGCCGAAAGCGGCGACACCGGCACGCGCCGCCGCGCGATGGTCGCGCTGCTCAAGGGTGCACTCGACGCCGGGCGCGGCGAGATCGAACGGCGTCTGCTCGAACGGCCCTCGTCGGGGCGCGTCGCGGCGAATGCGACCGCGTTCCTGATCGACCAGATCATCCGTCTCAGCCATGATTTCACCGTCGGATACCTCTATCCATCCGCCAACCGTTCGGCGGGCGAGCGCATCACGCTGATCGCGGTCGGCGGCTATGGCCGCGGCGAAATGGCGCCACACAGCGACATCGACATCGGCTTTCTCACGCCGTTCAAGCAGACGAGCTGGACCGAGCAGGTGATCGAGGCGCAGCTCTATACGCTCTGGGATCTGGGGCTGAAGGTCGGACACAGTTCGCGCTCGCTAGACGAGATGGTGCGCGCGGCGAAGGAGGATCTGACGATCCGCACCGCGCTGCTCGAAGGGCGCTTCATCTGGGGCGACCGCGATCTGTATGACCAGGCGTCGGCGCGCTTCGACGCCGAGGTCGTCGCGGGTAACGCACGGGCTTTCGTCGCCGAGAAGCTCGCCGAACGCGACGAGCGGCACAGGCGCATGGGCGATTCGCGCTATGTCGTCGAGCCCAATGTGAAGGAAGGCAAGGGCGGGCTGCGCGACCTCCACGCGCTCTTCTGGATCGGCAAGTTCATCCACCGCGTGCGCACCGTGCCCGAACTGGTCGATGCGGGGCTGATGTCGGCACGCGAGCTTCGCCAGTTCGAACGCGCCGAAAATTTCCTGCTCGCGGTGCGTTGCCACCTCCACATTCTCGCGGGGCGCGCCGAGGACCGGCTGACCTTCGATTTCCAGCGCGAGATCGCGAGCCGCATGAAATTCGCCGACCGCCCCGGCAAGAGCGCGGTCGAACGGTTCATGCAGCTCTATTTCCTCCATGCCAAAAGTGTCGGCGACGTCACCGGCACGTTCCTCGCACATCTCGACGACCAGATGGCGGCGCGCGGGCGGCGCTTCCTGCCGACGATCCGGCGGCGGCCGGGAAAGCTCCATGGCTTCGTGCTCGACCGCGGACGGCTTGCGCTGCCCTCGGGCGATTTTTTCGAACAGGATCCGATGCGGCTCGTCGAGATTTTCGCGCTCGCCGACAAGCATGGCCTCGAAATCCATCCGCAGGCGATGCGGCAGGCGCGGCACGATGCCAAGCTGATCGAGACGCAGGCGGTGCGCCGCGACGCGCGGGCGAACGAGCTGTTCCTCGACGTGCTGACCTCCCCGCGCGATCCCGAAACGGTGCTGCGCTGGATGAACGAGGCGGGCGTCTTCGGCCGTTTCGTCCCCGACTTCGGCCGCGTCGTCGCGCAGATGCAGTTCGACATGTATCACCATTACACCGTCGACGAACATACGATCCGCGCGATCGGGCTCCTCGCCGACATCGAGCAGGGCCGGCTCAAGGAAGATCATCCGCTCTCGACCGCGATCATGGACCAGATCCATTCGCGGCGCGTCATCTATGTCGCGGTGCTTCTCCACGACATCGCCAAGGGGCGCGGCGGCGACCATAGTGTGCTCGGCGCCGAACTCGCGCTGCGCGTCTGCCCACGCCTCGGCCTCAGCGCGGCCGAGACCGAAACCGTATCCTGGCTCGTGCGCTATCACCTCCTGATGTCGGCGACGGCGTTCAAGCGCGATCTCGCCGATTTCAAGACGATCCTCGACTTCGCGCAGATCGTGCAAAGCCCCGAACGGCTGCGGCTGTTACTCGTCCTCACCGTCGTCGACATTCGCGCGGTCGGGCCGGGCGTGTGGAACAGCTGGAAACGGCAGCTGCTCACCGAACTTTACGATGCGGCCGAGGAAGTGCTGCGCCTCGGCCACAAGCAAAAGGGACGCGAGGCGCGGATCGAGGCGAAGAAGGAAGCCGCCGCAACGCTGCTCGGCCTCGATGAAAAGGCGTTCGCCAAACTCATCAGGCCGCTTCCCGAAAGCTACTGGATCGCCGAGCCGGTCGAGGTGATCGTCGCCAATCTCCGCCACATCCGGGACGCGGGAGACGCGCCGCTGCACATCACCGCGGTACCCGACAACGATCGCGGCGCGACGCTCGTCATGGTTATCGCCGCCGACCATCCGGGACTCTTCTATCGCATGGCTGGCGGCATCCACCTCGCCGGCGGCAACATCATCGACGCGCGCATCCATACGACGCGTGACGGGCTCGCACTCGACAACTTCCTCGTTCAGGACCCGCTCGGGCGCCCTTTTGCGGAGTCGGGACAGATCGCGCGCCTGACCCGCGCGATCGAGGACGCGCTCGCCAACCGCCAGAAACTGCTCCCCAAGCTAGAGGCGCGCGCGCTCCCGCGCACGCGCGCCGAAGCCTTCCGGATCGCCCCCAGCGTCTTCGTCGATAACAAGGCATCCAATCGGTTTACGGTGATCGAGGTTAATGCGCAGGACCGGCCCGCATTGCTCAACCAGCTTGCCTATGCGCTCTTCCAGTCAAAGGTGACCGTACACAGCGCGCATGTCGCCACCTATGGCGAACGCGCGGTAGACACCTTCTACGTCACCGACCTGATCGGCGACAAGATCGACAGCGCGGCGCGCGTGAAATCGCTGGAAAAGCGCCTGCTCGAAGCCGCCGCCAGCCGGAGCGAAGAAGCCGTGGCCGCCTAGGGCCCGCTCTGAAAATCGAACCCTTGCTGGACCGGCGCGACCGGCACGCCTTCGAGTTCGAGCATGCGCGCCTTCGACAGCGCGCCGCCCGGTGCCGAAAACCCCCCGATCGCACCGCCCGCGGCCAGAACGCGGTGGCAGGGGATGATCAGCGGAACGGGATTGGTCGCCATCGCCTGCCCGACCGCTCGGGCATGTTCGGGGCCCGCGTCGAGTGCGCGCGCTACCGCGCCATAGGTCGTTGTCTCGCCCCAGCCAAGCTTGCGCACATGGTCATAGACGCGGGCGAAAAAGGGCGGCCGGTCGCCCAAATCGATCGCGACGCTGAAAAACTCGATGCGTTCGCCGGCATAATAGCGAACCACCGCGTCGATGACCGCCATGATTTCGGCCCGCGGCGGGCCGCGGACCGCGTCCGGCAGACGGCGCAGCATGGCGCGAGCGGCTTCGGGCGCGGTCGCTGCGGGCAGACGCAGCGCTGTGATGCCGGCACCGGTCCAGCCGATCCCCGCAACCCCCACTGCGGTTTCGAAAAGCTGATACTGGCTTTGCCCGGCCATCCTGTTCTCCATCTGGACTGGAGATATAGGGTCATATTTCGCCGAAGCCATATCGCGTCCGAAGCGGCGATATGGTCCAGTCATACGCTGCCACGGGCGTGCAACATTGCCGGTTACATTTTCGCGAGGCGGCGCTAGGGGAAATATTCGGGCGCGCATCTTGTGGATATTTCGAGAGGACAAAGAATGGACAGCGGCAGCAAGGTGCAGTTTTCGGACCGCGAGGCCCTGCTTTACCACGCATATGGCCGGCCCGGGAAAATCGAGATCGTCGCATCGAAACCGATGGCCACGCAGCGCGACCTCAGCCTTGCCTATTCGCCCGGCGTCGCGGTTCCGGTGAACGCGATCGCCGAGGATCCGGCGAAGGCCTATGATTATACGATCAAGGGCAATCTGGTTGCGGTGATTTCGAACGGCACCGCGATCCTCGGGCTCGGCAACCTTGGCGCGCTCGCCTCGAAGCCGGTGATGGAAGGCAAGGCGGTACTGTTCAAGCGCTTCGCCGACGTCGATTCGATCGACCTCGAGGTCGATACCGAAGATCCCCAGCGCTTCATCGAGGCAGTCGAGCTGCTCGCACCAAGCTTTGGCGGTATCAACCTCGAAGATATCGCCGCGCCCAATTGCTTCATCATCGAAGCGGCGCTGAAGGAACGCATGAACATTCCGGTGTTCCATGACGACCAGCATGGCACCGCGATCATCACCGCCGCCGGCCTGATAAACGCCTGTTATCTGACGGGCCGCGACCTTTCGACGGTGAAGGTCGTCGTCAACGGCGCCGGCGCTGCGGCGATTGCGTGCACCGCACTGATCAAGGCGATGGGCGTCCGGCACGAAAATGTTATCATGTGCGACCGCAAGGGCACCATCTATCAGGGCCGTACCGACGGCATGGACCAGTGGAAGTCGGCGCATGCGGTGCCGACCGAAGCGCGCGACCTGACCGAAGCGCTCGTCGGCGCCGACGTGTTCCTCGGCCTGTCGGCCGCGGGCGCGCTGAAGCCCGAGATGGTCAAGGACATGGCGCCCGCGCCGATCATCTTCGCGATGGCGAACCCCGACCCCGAAATTTCGCCCCCGGACGCGCGGGCGGCGCGGCCCGACGCGATCATCGCCACGGGGCGCTCGGACTACCCCAACCAGGTCAACAACGTCCTCTGCTTCCCCTTCATCTTCCGCGGCGCGCTCGATGTCCATGCGACCGCGATCAACGAGGAGATGAAGATCGCCGCGGCCTATGCGATTGCCGACCTCGCACGCCAGCAGGTGCCCGAGGAAGTCGCGGCCGCTTACGGAGGACGCGCGTCGAGTTTCGGGCCCGAATATATCATCCCCTCGCCTTTCGACCCGCGCCTGATGGAAATCGTGCCCGCGGCGGTCGCCGAAGCGGCGATGAAGACCGGCGTCGCGCAACGGCCGATCGAGAATCTCGACGACTATCGCACCCAGCTGCGCGCGCGCCTCAACCCGACCACCTCGGTCCTGACGCTTGCCTATGAAGCCGCGCGCAACAATCCGAAGCGCGTCGTCTTTGCCGAAGGCGAAGAGGAAGTGGTCCTGCGCGCCGCGATCCAGTTCCGCGACGGCGGATACGGCATCCCGGTACTCGTCGGGCGCGAGGGACTGCACGACAAGCTCCGCGCGATGGGCGTCGCCGACGCCGAAAGCTTCGAGGTCCACAACAGCGTCAATTCGCCGCATGTCCCGCAGATGGTCGACATGCTGTACGAGCGCCTGCAGCGGCGCGGCTATCTCCGCCGCGACGTCGAGCGTATGGTCAACCGCGACCGCAACATCTTCGGTTCGCTGCTGCTCAAGATGGGGCTCGGCGATGCGATGATCACCGGCACGACGCGAACCTATTCGCAGTCGATGCGCGAAATCCGGCGGGTGATTGATCATGCCGAGGGAAAGACGCCGTTCGGCATCCACGTCCTCGTCGACCAGCATCACACCATCTTCATGGCCGATACGACGGTCAACGAACGGCCGACCGCCGAAATGCTGGCCGACATCGCCGAACGCACAGCCCAGGTCGCGCGGCGGATGGGGCACGAACCGCGCGTCGCTTTCCTTTCCTATTCGACCTTCGGCAACCCCGAGGGAAGCTGGCTCGAGAGCATCCGCGAAGCGGTGGCGATTCTCGACCGGCGGAAGCCCGCCTTCGAGTATGAAGGCGAGATGGCGCCCGACGTCGCGCTCAACGAGAAGGTGATGAAAAATTATCCCTTCTGCCGCCTGTCGGGGCCGGCGAACGTGCTGGTCATGCCGGGGCTGCAATCGGCGAACCTGTCGGCGAAGCTGCTGCGCGAACTGGGCGGCGGCGCGGTGATCGGCCCGATGCTGGTCGGTATGGAGAATCCGGTTCAGGTCGCAACGATGGCCTCGACCGCGTCCGACCTCGTGACGCTGGCGGTGCTCGCAGCCGGTGGAATCGCACAATAATATAGGAAAGACGTCGCCCCCCGCTTAGGCGGGGGGCATTTGGTTCCCCGCGGCGGCGCCTTCGTGGAGGCGACTACAGGTTTACTGTCCGCCCGGCGCCCCCGCGCCCGGAGCGCCGACCGCGCCGATATTGCCGAAAATATCCTCGAAGAAGCTGCGATGACGGCCGAGCGTCGGAGTCTTGTCGCCTTCAGGGCTGATCTTGCTCACCAGTTCAAGGCCGGTACGATCGACCGCGGCAACATTGCCTGCAGAATCGAAGCGGACCCGCAACACCTGCTGATCGATCGGGCGCGGTCGCGCGAAAGCGAGTTGGCGCGTTTCGCGCGAAACATAATAATATTCGTCCGTACCGAACTGGCCAACGAACGTCGGTCGGCCGAGTGTCTTTTCGACCGATTCGCGATTATCGACCCCGGCCGTGATCGCTTCGGTCAGCATCGGATCGACGACATAGCCCTGCCGCCCCTTGAGCTGCGCGCAGCCACCGGCCGTCAGCGCGAGCGCCAGCCCGGCGACGATCAGGCGCACGGGCCGGGCGGGAAGCTTCGGGTAATGGGTCGGCATCAACATATCTCCGTTGCGCCGCTTGTATTGGGCGCTGGCAATCGCGCCTCTTAACCGCAAGCGGTCGGCGCGCACAAGCGGCTTATGCCGCGGCAAAGCTTGCGCCAAGCTGACTGAACTCGGAGAGTCAGCGCCAGCGCCCCTTTTCCATCCAGTCGATTCGGCCTAAGCGTTGCGGCATGTTTTCTTCACTTCGCAAATTGTTCCGGTCCGAACCCGATCCGCGCGAAGCGCGGCGCCCGCTGTGGGACGCGGTCGTCGCGACGGCGCGCGCGCCGCACTGGTATGCCGTGGGCGGGGTGCCCGACACGCTCGACGGTCGCTTCGACATGATCAGCCTTATACTCGCGCTTGTGCTGCACCGGATCGACGAGGATCCGGAACGAGGACTCGCCGGGGTCCAGCTCACCGAATTGTTCGTGAACGACATGGACGGCCAGATGCGTCAGATCGGCTTTGGCGACATGGTCGTCGGCAAACAGGTCGGCCGGATGATGAGCGCGCTTGGCGGACGGCTCGGCGCCTATCGCGCCGCCGACGGCTCGGCGGAACTGCGCGAGGCGCTGGTCCGGAACCTGTGGCGCGGCCAAGCGCCCGACGAAGCAGGATTGGCGCATGTGCTGGCGGAAGTGACTACGCTCCGTGCGGCGCTGGCGGCAACGCCGGTTTCCGATCTGGTCTTGGCCGACAGGTTGGACGGCGTGCGGCCGTGACGGCCCCCGAATT